>JAFEEA010000022.1 GCA_018241335.1 Pseudomonadota bacterium | reverse complement strand
TTCCTGAACCTGACCCAGGACCACCTGGACTATCACGGCACCATGGGCGCCTACCGGGCGGCCAAGCTGCGCCTGTTCGACACCCTGCTGCCGCGCGGCGCCACGGCGGTGCTGAACGCCGACTCCGACGCCTTCCCGGCGTTCGCGGCCGCCTCCGTCGCCAACGGCCACACCCTGATGAGCGTCGGCGCCATGGGGCAGGGGATCACCCTGACCGAGCGCCTGCTGCTGCCCGAGGGCCAGCGCCTGAAGATCGCCGCCTGGGGCGAGGCCTACGACGTGCGCCTGCCGCTGGCCGGCGCGTTCCAGGCTTCCAACGCCCTGGTGGCGGCCGGGCTGTGCGTGGCGGCCGGCGAGCACCCCGACGCCGTCTTCGCGGCCCTGGAGCACATCGAGGGCGCGCCCGGCCGCCTGCAGCGCGTCGCCACCGGTCCGCGCGGCGGCGAGGCCTATGTCGACTTCGCCCACACGCCGGACGGCCTGGCCACGGTGTTGGAGGCGCTGCGTCCCCACGCCAAGGGCCGGCTGATCGTGGTCTTCGGGGCCGGCGGTGATCGCGACCGCGGCAAGCGGCCCCAGATGGGCGCCATCGCGGCCGACCTGGCCGACATCGCCATCGTCACCGACGACAATCCCCGCACCGAAGACCCCGCCGCCATCCGCGCCGACATCATGGCCGGCGCGCCCGGCCTGAAGGAGGTCGGCGGCCGTCGCGAGGCCATCGCCGCCGGCGCCGCCATGCTGGAAGAGGGCGATGTGCTGGTGGTGGCCGGCAAGGGCCACGAGCAGGGCATCGAGATCATGGGGGTCAAGCACCCCTTCGATGACGTGGTCGAGACGCGCCGCGCCCTGGGGCTGGAGGCGGCCAATGGCTGAGCCGCTGTGGACCTCCGAGGCCATCGTCACCGCCACGGGCGGTCGCCTGTCTGGACCGCGGTTCGATGTCGGCGGCATCGCCATCGACAGCCGCGATATCGCCGCCGGAGACCTGTTCGTCGCCCTGGCCGGCGAGCGGGACGGCAATGACTTCGTCGCCGGCGCGCTGGAGCGCGGCGCCGCCGGGGCCTTGACCAGCCGCGTGACACCAGGTTCATGCGTCGTCGTCGAAGACACGCTCAAGGCCCTGGAAAAATTGGGAGAAGCGGCCCGCCTTCGGGCCGCGTCCGCCCGTCGCGGCGCGGTCACCGGCTCGGTCGGCAAGACCAGCGTCACCCAGGCCATCCGCGCCGGCCTCGCCCGCGCCGGCCGCGCCCACGCCTCGGTGAAGTCGTTCAACAACCACATCGGCGTGCCCCTGACCCTGGCGCGCATGCCCGCCGACACCGAGCGGGCGATCTTCGAGATCGGCATGAACCACGCCGACGAGATCACCCCCCTGACCCGGATGGTCCGCCCCCAGGCGGTGGCGATCACCACCGTCGGCGCCGTGCATGTGGAGGCCTTCCCCGACGGCGAGGCGGGCGTGGCGCGGGCCAAGGCCGAGATCTTCGACGGGCTGGAGCCCGGCGGCGTGGCCGTGCTGAACGCCGACAGCCGCTGGTTCGACTACCTGAGCGGCGAGGCCCGCAAGGCCGGCGCGACGGTGCGCGCCTTCGGTTCGGCCGCCGGCGCTGACGCGCGCCTGACGGCGTTCGAGGCCGGCGAGCACTCGGCCCGCGTCGAGGCGGTGGTCGAAGGCCAGGCGCTGAGCTTCCCGATCCTGCAGACCGGCTCGCACTGGGGTGCCATGAGTCTCTGCGTCCTCCTGATGCTGCGCGCGCTCGACGTGGACATGAAGACGGCGCTGCAGGCCCTGGCCGAGTTCGAGCCGCTGGAAGGGCGGGGCGCCGAGCGCCAGGTGCCCCTGCCGGGCGGCGCCTTCACCCTGGTCGACGACAGCTACAACGCCAATCCGCTCTCCGTGGGCGCGGCCCTGAAGACCCTCGGCGCCCGCCAGGCGCTAGGGCGGCGGATCGCCGTCCTGACCGACATGCTGGAGCTGGGCGACAACTCGCCGCGCTATCACGCCGAACTCCTGGCCCCGATTGAGGCCGCGGGCGTCGATCTGGTGTTCGCCGCCGGCCCGCTGATGAAAAACCTCTGGAACGCGCTTCCGCCGACTCGCCGGGGCGGCTACGCGGAGGAGGCGGCGGGGCTGGAGCCGCAGATCATCCGGGCCGTAGAGCCTGGGGACGTGGTGCTGGTGAAGGGGTCGAAGTCTTCGAATGCGAAGGCCCTGGCGGAAGCCTTGGCCGGGCTGGTCGACGCAGCGGGGGAGCGCGCCTGATGCTCTATCTGCTGTACGAGCGGCTGGCGGAGCATCACCACTATGTGCCGGTGCTCAACCTCCTGAAATACCTCACCTTCCGGGGCGGGGCGGCGATCGCCACGGCGCAGCTGGTGGTGGTGGCCATGGGCTCGCGCTTCATCCGCTGGATGCAGTCCAAGCAGGGCAAGGGCCAGCCGATCCGCACCGACGGCATCGAGCGCCACGTGGTCGAGAAGGCCGGCACGCCGACCATGGGCGGGCTGATGTTCCTGGCCGGGATTACGGTGGCGACGCTGCTTTGGGCCGACCTGAGCAATGTCTATGTCTGGGTCGTGCTGATGGTCACCCTGGCCTTCGGGGCCCTGGGCTTCCTGGACGACTACGCCAAGGTCACCAAGCAGAACACGGCCGGCATCTCAGGCCGCTTCCGCCTGCTGGTCGAGCTGATCGTCGCCATCGCGGCGGTGTTCCTGCTGATCCATTTCGGGCCGGCCTCGCCCCTGGCCGAGGACGCGCACCTGTCGACCTCGGTGACCTTCCCGATCTTCAAGCGCGCGGTGCTGGACCTGTCGTGGTTCTACCTGGTGTTCGGCGCCTTCGTGATCATCGGGGCGTCCAACGCGGTGAATTTCACCGACGGGCTGGACGGCCTGGCGACCGTGCCGGTGATGATCGCCGCCTCGACTTTCGGCCTCATCGCCTACCTGGTCGGCAACTACGTGTTCGCAAACTACCTGCAGCTCCACTTCGTGCCCGGCGTGGGCGAGGTGGCGGTGTTCTGCGGCGCGATGGTCGGCTCGGGGCTGGGCTTCCTCTGGTACAACGCGCCCCCGGCCAAGATCTTCATGGGCGATAGCGGCGCCCTGGCGCTGGGCGGCGGCCTCGGGGCCGTGGCCGTGGCCACCAAGCACGAGATCGTCCTGGCCATCGTCGGCGGGTTGTTCGTCCTGGAGACCGTCTCGGTGATGGTCCAGGTCGTGTCGTTCAAGCTGACCGGCAAGCGCGTCTTCCGCATGGCCCCGATCCATCACCACTTCGAGCGCCTCGGCTGGGCCGAGCCCACCGTGGTCATCCGCTTCTGGATCATCGCCGTGATGCTGGCGATGCTCGGCCTTTCCACCCTGAAGCTGCGGTAGGGGGTGGGCGCGTCATGATTCCGGTCCGTGGGTTCGTGGGCAAGACGGTGGCGGTATTCGGCCTTGGCCGCACCGGCCTGACCGCCGCGCGCGCCCTGCAGGCCGGCGGCGCCAAGGTCATCCTCTGGGACGAGAACGAGAAGAGCCGCGAGGCAGCCAAGGCCGAGGGTTTCACCCTGGTGGACTTGGCCAACGCCGACTGGTTCTCGATCCACGCCCTGATGCTGTCGCCGGGCGTGCCGCTGACGCACCCGAAGCCCCACTGGGTGGTGGAGAAGGCCCGCGACGCCGGGGTCGAGATCCTGGGCGACATCGAGCTCTTCGCCCGCACCGTGGCGGCCGCCCCGGCCCACAAGCGCCCCAAGATCGTCGCGGTCACCGGCACCAACGGCAAGTCCACCACCACGGCCCTGATCGCCCACGTCCTGGCCCAGGCCGGCCGCGACATCCGCATCGGGGGCAACATCGGCTACGGGGTGCTCGGCCTCGACGACATGCACGGCGGCGCGGTCTATGTGCTGGAGCTATCGTCCTATCAGCTCGACCTTACATCCAGCCTGAAGCCGGACGTCTCGATCATCCTCAACATCTCGCCCGACCACCTTGAGCGACACGGCGACATGGAGGGCTACGTCGCCGCCAAGAAGCGGATACTGCTGAACCAGGGCAAGGGCGACTTCGCCATCGTCGGCGTGGACGACCCCTGGTGCCAGCAGATCTGCACCGAGATCACCGCCGCCAACCGCCGCACCATCTGGCCGATCAGCGCCCGCCGGGCCATGGGCCGAGGCGTCTATTCCCTGCAGGGCATGCTCTACGACGCCACCGACGGGCGGGTGAACGAGGTCGCCGACCTGACCCGCGCCCGCTCGCTGCCGGGCCGCCACAACTGGCAGAACGCCTCCGCCGCCTACGCCGCCGTGCGCGCCCTGGGCCTGACCGTACAGGACGCCGTCGACGGACTGATGAGCTTCCCGGGCCTGGCGCACCGCATGGAGACGGTGGGCGTCATCGGCCGCGTGCGCTTCGTCAACGACAGCAAGGCCACCAATGCCGACGCCGCGCGCCAGGCGATGAGTTCCTATCCCCGGTTCTACTGGATCGCCGGCGGCCGCGCGAAGAGCGGCGGCATCGATGACCTGACCGACCTCTTCAGCGGCGTCGCCAAGGCCTATCTGATCGGCGAGGCCGCCAAGAACTTCGCCAAGGTGCTGGACGGTCAGGCGCCCTGCGTCATCAGCGGCGATCTTGAGAGCGCCACCCGCGCCGCCTTCGCCGACGCCCGCGCGAGCGGCGAGGACGCAATCGTCCTGCTCTCGCCCGCCTGCGCCTCGTTCGACCAGTTCGCCGACTTCGAGGAACGCGGCGAGGCGTTCCGGTCGGCCGTCCACTCGCTCGCCCTTCCCGTGGCCAAGGAGGCCCGCCGGTGACCGCGCAACATCACGCCTTCGCCCGCACCGACCGTTCGGCCCTGGGCCTGTGGTGGTGGACCACGGACCGCTGGCTGCTGGGGGCCACCGCGGCCCTGATCGCCCTGGGCGTCCTGCTGCAATTCGGCACCAGCCCGGCCGCCGCGGCGCGCCTCAACATCGCCTGGCCGTTCCACTTCGCGGTCCGACAATGCGTGTTCGCGGCCGGCGGGACGGCGATCCTGCTGGGCGCCTCGATGCTGTCGCCCAAGGGCGTGCGGCGGGCGGCCTTCTTCATCTACATCGCCGCCATCCTGGCCATGGCCGTGCTGCCCTTCCTGGGCCACAACGCCAAGGGCGCCACGCGCTGGGTGGAGATCAGCGGCTTCACCCTGCAGCCGTCCGAATTCATGAAGCCGGCCCTGATCGTGCTGGTCGCCTGGATGTTCTCCGAGGGCCAGAAGGGGCAGGGGGTGCCTGGCGTCTCCATCGCCTTCTGTCTCTACATCCTGGCGGTGGGCCTGCTTCTGATCGAGCCGGACGTCGGCCAGACGGTGCTGATCACCGTCGCCTTCGGGGCCGCCTTCTGGATGGCCGGGGTGCCGATGAGCTGGATCATGGTCCTGGGCGGGGCGGCCATCGCCGGCCTTTCGTCGACCTACTTCCTGTTCGACCACGTCGCCAGCCGCGTCGACCGCTTCTTCAGCCACGAGAAGACCGACACCCACCAGGTGGACCGCGCGGCCGAGGCCATCGCTCACGGCGGCCTGTTCGGCCAGGGTCCGGGTGAGGGGATCATGAAGCGCTCGGTGCCCGACATGCACACCGACTTCGCCTATTCGGCCGCCGCCGAGGAATACGGCCTGTGGTTCTCGCTGATCCTGATCGCCCTGTTCATGATCCTGGTGGTGCGCGGCCTCTACAAGTCGATGAAGCTGTCCGACCCCTTCGAGCAGGTGGCGGCCGCGGGCCTCTTCGTGCTGGTGGGCATGCAGGCGTTCATCAACGTCGCGGTGAACTTGAACCTGATCCCCACAAAGGGCATGACCCTGCCGTTCATCTCGTACGGAGGCTCTTCGATGCTGGCCATGGGGCTCACCCTGGGCATGGCGCTGGCGCTGACCCGCAAGCGGCCGGGCGCCTACGCCAACGAGGGCCTGGGCCGGAACCGCGCCTTTGGCTGAGCCTGCCCGCCCCCATGGACGGGTGGCGGTGCTGGCGGCGGGCGGAACGGGCGGACACCTCTTTCCCGCCCAGGCCCTGGCCGAAGCCCTGATCGCCCGAGGCTGGCGGATCGTCCTGGCCACGGACGACCGCGTGGCGGGCCATGCCGACAGCTTCCCCTGCGAGCGCCGCATTCCCTTGTCTTCGGCGACGGCGCGGGCCAGCAATCCGCTGAGCGTCATCCGCGCCGCCTTCAAGATCCTGGCCGGCGTGCTGCAGGCCCGCAAGGCCTTCCGGGAAGTCGACCCGGCCATCGTCGTCGGCTTTGGCGGCTATCCTTCGCTGCCGGCCCTGATCGCCGGCATCACCCAGGGCCGCAAGACCGTCATCCACGAGCAGAACGCGGTGTCGGGCCGCGCCAACCGGCTGCTCGCGCCCTACGTCACCGCCGTCGGCTGCGCCTTCCCGACCCTTCAGAAGGCGTCGCCGAAGGTGAAGGCCCGCGCCGTGGTCGTCGGCAATCCGGTTCGTCCCGAGATCCGGGCCCTGGCCGACAAGCCCTACGCGCCGCCCACCGACGAGATCCGCCTGCTGGTCACCGGCGGGAGTCAGGGCGCGCGCCTGCTCTCCGAACTGATCCCGGCGGCGGTGCGCAAGCTGCCCGAGAACATGCGCCTGAAGCTCAAGGTGCAGCAGCAGACGCGCGTGGAATCCATGGAGAACGCCCGCAAGATCTATGCTGACGCCATGGTCCAGGCCGAGATCGCCCCCTTTTTCCGCGACCTCGCCGGGCGCCTCGGCCAGGCGCACCTGGTGGTGGGCCGCGCTGGCGCCGGCACCGTCTGCGAGATCGCCTGCGCGGGGCGGCCGTCGATCCTGGTGCCGCTGCGCATCGCCCTCGACGACGACCAGGGCCAGAACGCCCGCCTGCTGTTCGACGCCGGCGCCGCCGAGGTGGCGCGCGAGGACGAACTGACCCAGCCGGCCATGACCGCCGCCCTCAAGGCCCTTCTGGGCAATCCGGCGCGCCTGGCCAAGATGGCCGCCGCCGCCCGCTCCGTCGCCAAGCCCGACGCCGCCGACCGACTGGCCGACCTGGTGGAGAAGACGGCGGGCTAGGTCGCGCGGGCCCCCGTCGACAGCCGAGCCGGGCTCTGAAACAACGGGGCCATGACCGACCTCGCCGAGCGCCGCCTCAAGACCGTCCGCGACCACATGGCCCTGGAGGTCACCCACGACTGGGACGCGGTGATCGCCACCTTCGCCCATCCCCGCTACGAGCTCTACGGCTCGGGCGTGGTGTTCGACGGCGAGGAAGCTGTGCGACGCTACTTCGCCGCCTCGCGCGTGCCGTTTCCCGACCAGGGCAACGAGATCATCGCCATCGCCCACGCCGGCGACACGGTGTTGGTGGAGTTCTGGCTGACCGGCACGCACAAGGGGCCGTTGCGGGTCGGCGAGCGCACCATCGCGCCCACCGGCAAGGCCTTCCGCGTGCGCATGGCGGCCAGCTTCGAATTCGCCCCGGGCTCGGACAAGATCGTCTGCGAGCGGCCGTACTTCGACCAGGGCGCGGTCGTCCGGGCCCTGGGCCTGGCCTGACAGGGGCCCGCCGGCGTGGCCCGCTACGACGTCGCCGTGATCGGCCTGGGGGCGATGGGATCGGCCGCCCTCTATCACCTGGCCCGGCGCGGCCGCCGGGTGGTGGGGATCGAGCAGGCCGCGCCCGGCCACGACGGCGGCTCCTCGCACGGCGAGAGCCGCATCATCCGCCTCGCCCAGTTCGAGAACCCCGCCTATACCCCGCTGGTGCGGCGCGCCTGGGCGCTGTGGGACGAGCTGGGCCGCGAGGCGGGCGAGCCCCTGATCGTCCGCACCGGCATCCTGGAAGCCGGACCGCCCGGCGCGCCCATCGTCGAAGGTTCGCTCGCGGCGGCGCGCGAACACGGTCTGGCGCACCAGGTCCTCAGCGCCGCCGAGGCGCGGGCGCGGTTCCCGGCCTTCGACCTGCCCGCCGACTGGACCATCGTCGCCCAGGACGACGCCGGCCTGGTGCGCGCCGACCGCGCCCTGGCCGCCCACATGGCCGGCGCGAAGGCGGCCGGGGCGACGGTCCAAGCCGGGACCGTGTCGGGGCTGGAGCCGACCCCGGCCGGCGTGCGTGTGAGCTTGGCCGACAGAGAGACGATCGAGGCCGGCGCGGTGATCGTCGCGGCCGGAGCGGGCATGGCCGAGCTGGTCCCCAGCCTGGCGCCTCACCTGAAGGTCACCCGCCAGCCGGTGGGCTGGTTCGCCCCGGTCCGTCCCTCGGACTGCGGGCCGGACCGCTTTCCGGTGTTCGTCATCGAGGATGCGGTCGAGGCCATCTACGGCTTCCCCGACTTCGCCGGCACGGGCGTGAAGGCGGCCTCCCACCGCCTGGGCCGCACCCTGGCCCGCGCCGCCGACGCGCGCCAGGACGCCACGGCCGAGGACCTGGCGCCGACGATGGAGGCGCTGTCGCGTCTGGTCCCGGGCGCCGCCGGCCCGCTGCGGGCGCTGAAGACCTGTCTCTACACCTCGACGACAGACGACGAATTCATCATCGACCGGCATCCGGATGATCCGAGGATCGTCCTCTGCTCGGCCTGCTCGGGCCACGGCTTCAAGTTCGCCAGCGTGTTCGGGGAAGTCCTCGCCGACCTGGGCGAGGGCGGAGACATGCCGCCGGCGTTCAGGGCCTTCGCGCTGGCGCGGTTCGCGGACGGGGGGCCAGGGGCAGGGCCGCGGACAACGGCGCGATCCGCAGGCTGAGGCCGGCGGCGAGGACGGCAACGGTAAGAACCAGCGGCCACCAGGCGCTGGCCGTCAGCAGCCAGGCCGAGCCGGCGTAGCCGACCACCGCCTCGGCGACCAGCAGAGCGATGGCGGCGTAGACCCCGGTCAGCAGGAATTGGCGTCTCCAGGACCAGGGCGGACGCATGGCCTCGCCGCCGGCCCCGCGCCGCCAGCCGGCGACGACAGCCGCCGTCAGCACGACCAGGAGGGCGGCCAGCGCCTTGAAGACCGCTCCGCGCGCTTCAAAGGCTGGCTGCGCCAGGTTCAACGGACTGGCTACGTCCTCGACGGGATCGCGGGCCAGGACCAGGGCGACGAACAGCGAGACGAGGCCTAGGGCGATGTCTCCGAACCTGCGCGTCGCCGGCCGCCGGCCGAGCCCGCAGAGGCCGACGACGGCGAGGGCGACGGCCGGAATGGCGACGGCGAGCGCCAGGTCCGTCGCACTCCAGTGGGTCACATAGATGCTGTCCGAAGGCCGCACGCCCATGGAGCCCCACGAGAATGGAAGCTCGTATCGGCTGACCCCGATGGGCGGCGGCGGCGCGGCGGCGGCCGCCTGGATGTTGTCCGGTCCCAAGCGCATCGACCCCTCTGGCGGCGCAGAGACTACAACCGCCGGTCAGGGCCGCAAGGCGATCCTCACAACCCCAGCACCAGCCTGGCCATGATGTCGCGCTGGATCTCGTTGGAGCCGCCGTAGATCGAGCCGGCGCGGTTGTTGAGATAGCGGGGCATGGTGGTTAGGCTGTGCCGGGGCCCGACCACCTCGACGTTTGCCCCCGCCTGGCGGGCCTCGAACTGGTCGACGCCGGCGTAGAAGCCGGCCGCCTCGATGGCCAGTTCGTCGATCTTCTGCATCGCCTCGGTGGACTGGGTCTTCAGCATCGACGACGCGGGACCGGGGCTCTGGCCCGAGGCGAAGGCCGCCAGCACCCGGTGCTCGGTCATCTCGATGGCCTCGATGGCGATCTCCAGCGCCGCCAGCTTGGCGGTGAAATCCGCATCGTCCAGCAGGCGGCTGCCGCCGTCGGCCGCCTCGGCCGTCGCCATCCGGCGCAGGCGGGCAAGCGCCACCTTGTGACCCGCCGCCCCGCCGCCGCCGCGCTCGAACTCCAGCAGGGCCTTGGCCACCGTCCAGCCGTCGTTCTCTTCGCCTAGGCGGTTGGCCTTGGGCACGCGCACGCCGTCGAAGAACACCTGGTTGACCTCGTGGTCGCCGGCCAGGGTGACGATCGGCTTCACGGTCACGCCGGGCGTCTTCATGTCCATCAGGAGGAAGGTGATGCCGGCCTGGGGCTTGCCCTCAAACCGGGTGCGCGCCAGCAGGAACATGCGGTTGGCCCAGTGGGCGTGGGTGGTCCAGATCTTGGAGCCGTCCAGCACGTAGTCGTCGCCGTCGGGCGTGGCGCGAAGCTGCAGCGAGGCGAGGTCCGAGCCGGAACCCGGCTCGGAGTAGCCCTGGCACCAGTAGTCCTCACCCGACAGGATGCGCGGCAGGTAGTAGGCCTTCTGTTCGGCGCTGCCGTACTTCATGATCACCGGGGCGACCATGCGCAGTCCCATCGGCGCCAGGCCTGGCGCGCCGGCGCGGGCGCATTCGGCGGCGAAGATGTAGCGCTGCATCTCGTTCCAGCCCGGCCCGCCGTATTCGCGCGGCCAGCTGGGCGCCACCCAGCCCCGGGTGTGCAGGATGGCTTGCCACGGCAGGCTGACGGCCTTGTCGGTGAAGACGCTGGTGGTCAGGGCGGCGGCCGCCTTGAGTTCGGGCGTCAGGGCCTCATCCAGAAAGGCGCGAACCTCGGCCTGGAAAGCGAGCTCGTCGTCGCTCAAGTCCAGATTCATCGCCTTGGTGCCCCCGATCCCTAGATTCCCCCTAGGCTGCGCCCAGGGAACCTGCGGCACAAGCTGGCGTAAGCGACAGGCGACGCCGCGAGAGGCGCCGCGCCGGGCAGTACGGAGTCGGGCTGAAGGTGAAGCGGTGTGGTCCAGACGGCGCGGCGATGGCCATCGTCGGCGCCCTGGCGGGCGAGATCGCCGAGGCGGGGCGCGCCATCGGCCTGCCCTTCATCGCGGTCAGCGCCGACATCGGCAGTCCCGAGCCCATGTTCGGGCCGGATGGACGTCCCCTGGCGGAATCGACCTTCCGGTGGATCGACCCTGCGCTGGAATACTGGAAGGACCGCGGTTTCGCCCTTCGCTCGCCGTTCGTCCACGCGGCGCGCTACAGCGCAGAACCGTTCTACTTCGAGCGCGGGACGCTGAAGACCTGGCGTCCGGCGCGCTGGCTGTCGCGGATCGAGGCGGGCGAGGCGGCGCGGGAGTTCGGCATCGGCGCGGCGATCATCGCCCCGGCGCACCTGCCGGGCGGAATCATCGGGGCCGTGGTCTGGGCCTCGCCAGACGCCGACCTCGCCGTCGGCGAGATGTTCGAAGCGCAGGCGCCGCGCCTGCATGCCCTGGTCCACCGCCTGATGGGCGCCTATCACGAGGCCCTGGGCGACACGGCCCTGGCCGATCCGGTGCGACTGACCCGGCGCGAGATCCAGTGCCTGAAGTGGGCCGCCGCGGGCAAGACCGACGGCGAGATCAGCCAGATCATGCAGATCTCCGGGCCGACCGTGCGCTTCCATGTCACCAATGCGGCCCGCAAGCTGGGCGTCGCTGGTCGCTCGCAGGCGGTCCGCCACGCCGTGGCCCTCGGCTACGTCGGCTCGGGCCCCAACCGGCCGGCGGCGCTGGACGCCCTGCGCGACGACGCCGACTGACCCTGCCGCCGGGGCGCCTGTCATTCCCGACAGCTAGCGCCCCTCGCCGGGCGCCGTCACACCCCCGAGCCTAAACGCAGCCCGCGAGAGGCCGCGTCCGTCAGGGGAGTCTAACCATGTCCAGTCTCAAGGGCCTGCTGGCGCTGGGCGCCAGCGCCGCCGCCCTCGTTTCCGCCGCGCCTGTCCTCGCGGCCGAAGCTCAAGCCGCCGCCGCCAGCGACGCGCCGGTCAGTACGGTCGAGAGCGTGGTCGTCACCGCCCAGCGGCGGGCGGAGTCGGCGAACACCGTCGGCATGTCGATCGAGGCCTTCCACGGCTCGCAGCTGAAGCAACTGCACGTCACCGGGGTGAAGGACCTCAGCAGCGTCGCGCCCAGCTTCAACGTCAGCCAGGGCTACCAGGGCGTTCCGATCTATACGCTGCGCGGGATCGGCTTCAACACGATCAACCTGTCGGCCACCTCCACCGTCGGCACCTATGTGGACGAGGTCGCCTACGCCTATCCGTTCATGAACACCGGCCCGATCTTCGACCTCGAGCGGGTGGAAGTCCTGAAGGGGCCGCAGGGCACCCTCTATGGCCGCAACACCACCGCCGGCCTGATCGACTTCGTCACCAACAAGCCGACAAAGGACCTGCGCGCGGCGGTGACGGCCGAATTCGGCAACTATTCGACCCACAACTTCGAGGGCTTCATCTCCGGGCCGCTGGGCGACAAGGCCCAGGCGCGCATCGCCTTCCGCACCGACAACAGCGACGACGGCTGGCAGAAGAGCAACACCCGCAACGAGAGCCAGGGTGCGATCCGGCGCTATGGCGTGCGCGCGGCCCTGGCGCTGCAGCCCACCGATCGCTTCACCGCCGACGCCTCGTTCTCGGCCTGGTGGAACAAGTCCGACACGGTGGTGGCCCAGGCCATCGGCTTCACCCCGGCGACCGATCCGAACACCGCCTACGGCCTCGGTAAGTCCGGCGCCTTCAACGTGACCGGGGTCGCGAACTATGTGGCGACCCACTTCCCCACCTCGGCCACCCAGGCCGACTGGGAACCGGCGGCCCTGCGATCGGCTGACCAGGGCCCGGGCCTCGGCATTCCCGGCCCGTTGCGCGAGAACGACCAGTTCTACGCCGGCAAGGTGCGGCTGGGCTATGATCTGACCGACAACATCAAGGTGGTGTCGCTGACCGGCTACAACTGGCTGAAGCGCGACGCCGTCTTCGACTGGAGCGGCGCGCCCTACGAGATCCTGGTGCAGCATGCCCAGGGCAAGATCTCCTCGGTGTCCGAGGAACTGCACTTCGAGGGCGACACCGGCCCGGCCCACTGGCTGGTGGGCGGCTACTACGGCCAGGACACCATCACCGACGGCAACCGCACCATGCTGGGCGACAACGCCAACGTCGGGCTGATCCGGTTCTACACCAATGCGCTGCTCGGGACGTTCTTCAACGCGGGCGGCTACACCGCGGCCGACGCCGCCACGGCGTTCCGCACCTACAGCGACATCGGCAACCTGGACACGCGCACCTGGAGCCTGTTCGCCAACACCGACTGGAAGCTGAGCGACCAGCTGAAGCTGACGGCGGGCATCCGCTACACGCAGGATCGCCAGGACTTCAAGGGCTGCTCGCTGGACTTCAACGGCGACATGCTGCCGAACGTCAACGTCACCAACCGCTACCTGTTCTACAGCGTCTACGGCCTGGTCTCGCCGATCACCCAGGGCCAGTGCGTGACCTTCGATCCGGCGAGCAAGAGCTTCGGCCTGGTCACCTCCCGCCTCGACGAGGACAACGTGGCCTGGCGGGTGGTGCTGAACTGGACGCCTCAGCCGGGCTTGCTGGTCTATGGCGCGATCTCGCGCGGGGCCAAGGCCGGGGACACCCCGATCAACGCCGCCAACATCTCCACCCAGGACGCCCCGGCGCGGCAGGAACTTCTGACCGCCTACGAGCTGGGCGTGAAGGCGGGGCTCTTCGAGCGCCGCATGCAGGTCAACGCCTCGGTCTTCTACTACGACTACAGCGACAAGCAGCTCAGCGTGTACTTCGCCGATCCGATCTACACGGCCCTGGCGCGGCTCTCGAACATCCCCAAGGCCAAGGCCTACGGGATCGACGCCGACGTCACCTGGCGTGTGACGCATGACCTGACCGCCATCGCGGCGGTGACCTACATCAAGACCGAGCTGGGTCACTACGTCGGCATCAACGGGGCCGGCCAGTCGCAGGACTTCACCGGCGCGTCGTTCCCCTACAGCCCGTCGTGGCAAGGCAGTATCACGGTGACCTACGACCACCCGATCACCGAGACCCTGGGCTTCCAGGCGGCGCTGAACACCCACCTGCAGACCAAGTCGCACGCCGACCTGGGCGAGGATCCGAACTTCGGTATCCGCAGCTACGGCCTGCTGAACGCCAGCGTCGGCATTCACGCCCTGAACGACCGCTGGGAAGTGTCCCTCTGGGGCCGCAACCTGACGGACAACTATTACTGGAACTCCGTGGCCAGCAACGCGAACCTGGTGGTGCGCTTCCCGGCGCAGCCCAGAACCTTCGGCGCCTCTCTGACAGTGAAATACTAGGCGCCGGCCGGCGGGGGCCGGTCCTGAACGGGGAGGGGCGCGCCAGCCCTCAGCCGCTCCGGCCGCCCCGCCGGTGTTTCGCGTCGGGCCGGCTTCGGCTAATCACGGTGGATGAACCGACGTCCCGTCCCCTTCGACCTGGGCCCCGTGCATTTCATCGGCATCGGCGGCATCGGCATGAGCGGCATCGCCGAGATCATGCTGCGCATCGGCTATGTGGTGCAGGGCTCCGACGCCCGCGCCAGCGCCAACACCGAGCGCCTGGAAAAGCTGGGCGCCAAGGTCTTCATCGGCCATGACGGGGCGCACATCGAGGGCGCCTCCGCCGTAGTGTTCTCCAGCGCGGTGAAGCCCGACAACCCCGAGATGGTCGCCGCCTCGGCCAAGCGCCTGCCCTTGGTGCGGCGCGCCGAAATGCTGGCGGAGCTGATGCGCCTGCAGTTCTCGGTGGCGGTGGGGGGCACCCACGGCAAGACGACGACCACCTCGATGGTGGCGGCCATCCTGGACGCGGGCGGGCTGGACCCCACGGTGGTCAACGGCGGCATCATCAACGCCTACGGCACCAACGCCAAGGTGGGCGAGGGCGACTGGATCGTGGTCGAGGCCGACGAGAGCGACGGCACCTTCCTGAAGCTGCGCTCCACCGTCGCCGTGGTCACCAACATCGATCCCGAGCACCTGGATCACTACGGGACCTTCGACGCGGTCAAGCGGGCCTTCCGAGACTTCGTCGAGAACATCCCCTTCTACGGCTTCGCCGCCGTCTGCATCGACGATCCCGACGTGCAGGAGATGGTGGCCATGGTCCAGAACCGCCGCCTGATCACCTATGGGACCAATCCCCAGGCCGAGATCCGCGCCACCAACATCGGCATGGGGCCCGAGGGCGCCACCTACGATGTGACCATCAACAGCCCGGACGGGACGGTGACGGTGCTGGGCGAGGTGCACATGCCCATGGCCGGCCAGCACAATGTGCTGAACTCCCTGGCCGCCATCGCCGTGGCGCGCGAACTGGGGGTCTCGGAAAAGGCCATCCGCAAGGGCCTCACGGGCTTCGGCGGGGTGCGCCGGCGCTTCACCACCGTGGGGGTGGCGGGCGGCGTGCGGATCATCGACGACTACGGCCACCACCCGGTGGAGATCGCCAGCGTCCTGAAGGCCGCCCGGGCGGTGACCAACGGGCGGGTGATCGCCGTGGTGCAGCCGCACCGCTACAGCCGCCTGCACGACCTGTTCGGCGAGTTCTGCCGCTGCTTCAACGACGCCGACACGGTGATCGTGGCCGACGTCTACGCGGCCGGCGAAGCGCCCCTGGAGGGGGCCGACAAGGACGCCCTGGTGGCGGGCCTGAAACGCTTCGGCCACCGCCGGGCCATCCCCCTGGACAACGCCGCCGCCCTGCCGCGCGTGATCGCCGAAGAAGCCAAGGACGGCGACCTGGTGGTCTGCCTGGGGGCCGGCGACATCACCGCCTGGGCCTACGCCCTGCCGGGCCAGCTCGAGGCCCTGAGCAAGACATGAGCTGGCGCGACGACCTGCCGAGCGTCGAGGGCAAGCTGCTGTTCGACGAGCCCCTGGCGCCCTTCACCTGGTTCCGGGTGGGCGGCAAGGCGGACGTGCTGTTCCTGCCCGCCGACATGGAGGACCTGTCCGCCTTCCTGGCCGGCCTGCCGCCCGAGGTCCCGCTGACGGTGCTGGGCGTCGGCTCCAACGTCATCGTCCGCGACGGCGGGGTCGAGGGGGTGGTCATCCGCCTGGCCGGCCGCGTGTTCGGCGAGGTTGAGATCGACAAGGACGAGAACCAGATTATCGCCGACGCCGGGGCCCTGGACGCCGCCGTCGCCCGCGCCGCCGCCGCCGGGGGCCTGGCGGGGCTGGAATTCTACGCCGGCATTCCCGGCACCATCGGCGGCGCCCTGACCATGAACGCCGGCTGCTACGGCAGCGAGACCAAGGACGTGCTGGTCAGCGCCTGGGGCTTCGACCGGACAGGCGAGATCCGCAGCTACCAGCTCGCCGACATGGGCTACACCTATCGTCACAGCGCCGTGCCCGAGGGCGAGGTGATCTGGATGCAGGCCCTGTTCCAGGGCCGGCCCGACGATCCGGAGGCGGTAAAGGCGCGCATCGCCGAGATCACCGCCCGCCGCGAGACCACCCAGCCGATCCGCGAGAAGACCGGCGGCTCGACCTTCAAGAACCCGCCGGGGACCAGCGCCTGGAAGCTGGTCGACGAGGCCGGCTGGCGCGGCAAGCCCTTCGGCGGGGCGATGTTCTCGCCCCTGCATTCCAACTTCATGATCAACACCGGTGAGGCCACCGCCGCCGACATCGAGGGCCTCGGCGAAGCGGTGCGCTCGGACGTGAAGGCCAAGACCGGCGTCGAGCTGGAATGGGAGATCAAGCGGATCGGGCGGTCGGTGTGACCCGGCTGATCCTCGTCAAGCACGCGATGCCGGTGATCGACCAGGCTCGGCCCTCCAAGGACTGGCCGATCTCGCAAGAGGGGGAGGTGATGGCGGCGCGCCTCGCGGAGCGCCTCAAGGGGTTCGTTCCCGCCTTCGTCGCCGCCAGCACCGAGCCAAAGGCCGCCGACACCGGCCGCATCATCGCCGAGCGCCTTGGCGCCGGCCTGACCTTCGACCCGGACCTGGTGGAGACGCGTCGCGAGACGGTCGGGTGGGGCACGCGGGCCCAGGTCGAAGCCGGCATCGAGGCGCTGTTCCGCCGTCCCGCCGAGGTGGCCTACGGCGAGGAAAGCGCCGACGCGGCCTGCGCGCGCTTCGCCGGCGCCCTCGATCGGCACAGGGCCGCCCATCCGGATGAGGCCTTGATCGTCGCCTGCCACGGAACCGTCATCAGTCTTTGGGTCAGCCGTCGACTCCGGACCGATCCCATGCCTCTGTGGCGCAGCTTGCCGTTGCCGTGCGCCGTGGTCATGGCCGAGGACGGCGAAAGCTATGAGATCATCGCCGCCGATCCCTGAGGGGCGCGGCGCAGTGCTGGAGAGTGTGACTTGCGTTCGTTCCTGCTTGCCGCCGCCCTGGGCGCCTTGGCCGTCCCCGCCTTCGCCGCCGCCCCCGCCACAGCCCCGGCCGATCCGTTGCGCGCCGGCGCCGAGGCGGCCCGGGACCGCGCGCTTTCCGACCCGACCGCCTATGACTTCGTCGAAAGCCTGACCACGGACGTCGGCCCTCGGCTGGCGGGCACCGAGGCCTCCGTCCGGGCCCGCGACTGGGGGATCGCCCGCCTGACCGCGCTCGGCTTCAAGAACGTCCACGCCGAGGCCTTTCCGGTGACCGCCTGGCAGCGCGGCGCGGAGTCGGCTGAGGTAGTCTCGCCGCATCCTCAGAAGCTGGCCATCCTGGGCCTCGGCGGCTCGGTCCCGACCCCGCCCGGCGGCATCGAGGCCGAGGCCGTGGTCTTCGCCACCTACAACGACCTGCTGGCCGCGCCGGTGGGCTCCCTGGCCGGCAAGATCGCCATCGTCACCCAGCCCATGGTGCGAACCGCCGAAGGGTCCGGCTATGGCGCGGCCAACCCGATCCGACGCTCTGGCGCCTCCGAGGCCGCCCGGCGCGGGGCCGTGGCCTACCTGCACCGCTCCCTGGCGACGGGCGAAAGCCGACTGCCCCACACCGGCGCGCTGAACTACCAGAAGGACGCGCCCAGGATCCCGGCTGCGGCCCTGTCGGTGATCGACGCCGAGCTGCTCGACCACATGGCCGCGCGCGGCCAGCCCATCCGCATCCGCCTGAAGCTGGAGTCCAGCGAGACGCCGTCGCAATCGTGGACCGTCACCGGCGAGATCCCCGGCGCCGTGCATCCCGAGCAGGTGATCATCGTCGGCGGCCACCTGGACAGCTGGGACCCGGGCACGGGCGCCATCGACGATGGGACCGGCATGGCCATCACCGTCGCCGCCGCGCGGCTGGCGGGGGGCGGTCACGCCCCGCGGCGCACCCTGCGCGTGGCCCTGTTCGGGGCCGAGGAGATGGACTTCTCCGACGACGCCTTCACCGCCGCCCACAAGGCCGAACTGCCCAACATCGTCGCCGTCGGCGAGAGCGACGAAGGCGCTGATCGCCTGTGGGCCCTGGCGCTGCCCAAGGACGCGGCCAAGCTGCCTGAGATGAAGACCCTGGCGACGGTGCTCGCGCCCCTGTCGATCTATGTCTCGCCGGAACCGTCGCGGTTCGGCGGCTCGGACATCGGCGGCCTGACCATGGCCGGCGCGCCGACGATCGCCTTCCACCAGGACGCCAGCCGCTATTTCGACTGGCACCACTCGGCCGACGACACCCTGGACAAGGTCGACCGCGCGCAGCTGAGCCAGAACGTCGCCGGCTGGGCGAGCCTGCTCTACATCCTGGCCAATTCCGACGTCGACCTGCATCCGGCCGCCGCGCCCGCGCCGGCAAAGCCGTAGGGACGATCAGGCCGCGATGTCGAGAGTGGCGCCCGTCGCGCCGGTCGTGGTCTGGCGTGCGCCATTGGCGCCGTCCGAACCGTCGACGCCGTTCACCGGCGGCAAGGCGTCGCTGGCCGCGCCGTTCGCGCCGCTCTTGGCCAGGGCGCCGTCCAGCTTGAAGGCCGGGCCATGGTCAGCCTTGGCCTTGGCGGGGTCGTAGGCGGGGTTCTTGGGGTCGTCCTTGGGGTGCGCCGGGTCGACGCCGCGCTTGGCGAGCTCGACGTCGGTGCAATTACGGCAGACGTAGCCGTTGATGATTTCCATGGACATGCGTGTCTCCCGAGACGGTCCTTCTGGTCCGTCCCTTCACGCCCTCGCCGGCAAGATCGCCGAGCGGCCTTAACAGAGCCTTGAGTTTCGGTCACAAGCCCGCTGACTGCTTCGCCCTGACTTCGGAGATCGCATGAGCCTTCCCCTCGCCGGCCGCCACGTCGCCTGCCTGATGGGCGGCCTCTCGCCCGAGCGCGAGGTCAGCCTGGTCTCCGGCAAGGCCTGCGCCGACGCCCTGGAACGGCTGGGCGCAAAGGTCAGCCGCGTGGACGCCGGCCGTGACATCGCCCAGGTGCTGACCGCCCTGAAGCCCGACGTCTGCTTCAACGCCCTGCACGGCGCCTGGGGCGAGGACGGCTGCGTGCAGGGGGTCCTGGAGACCCTGGGCCTGCCCTACACCCACTCGGGTGTACTCGCCTCGGCCCTGGCCATGGACAAGGTCAAGGCCAAGGCGGTGATGGCGGCGGCCGGCGTCGCCGTGCCTGGCGGCGGCCTCTACAGCCGCTTCGATGTGGCGCGCGACCATGTGATGCAGCCGCCCTATGTGGTGAAGCCCAACGCGCAGGGTTCGTCGGTCGGCGTGATCCTGGTCTTCGAGGGCGCCAACGGTCCGCCCACCGAGGTCGCGGCGCCCAGCTGGACCTTCGGCGAGGAGGTGCTGGTCGAGCCCTATGTCCGCGGCCTCGAACTGGCCGTCGCGGTCATGGGCGACAAGCCTTTGACGGTCACCGAGATCGAGCCCAGCACCGGCTTCTACGACTATGAGGCGAAGTACGGAGAGGGTGGCTCCGTGCACGTGCTGCCGGCCCGGATTCCGGCCGAAATCGCCGAGCGCTGCAAGGCCCTGGCCCTCGCCGCGCACACGGCTCTTGGTTGCCGAGGCGTTACGCGCAGCGACTTCCGTTATGACGACATTAACGACCTTCTGGTCCTTCTAGAGGTCAACACCCAACCCGGGATGACGCCGACTTCGCTCGCTCCTGAGCAGGCCGCGCATTTGGGCGTCGGGTTTGATGACCTTGTTCTTTGGATCACGGAGGACGCGTATGCCCGCGGCGGTGCGGGGGGCGGGACGGCAAGCCGTTAAGCCTCGGGCCAAAAGGCCCCCAAGTCCGGTCAAGTCCGCCAGGGGCCCCGCCGCCGCGCCGGGCCCGTCCAAGCTGCACGCCGCGCAAGGCGTGGGCCTCTCGCCCGTGGTCGCCCTGTCGGGCACAGCCGCCATCATCGTCGCCGGGGTGATCATCGCGCTCGCCACCGGCAACCGCGGCGCGAACCTGGCCGCAGCCATGAGCGCCGGCTTCGACAACCGCCTGGCCCAGATGGGTTTCAAGGTCGCCGCCGTGCACCTGCAGGGCGCGTCCAAGGCCGCCCAGGCCGACATCCTGGCCGCCACCGGCCTTCGCCAGGACCAGCCGATCTTCGGCCTCGACCTGGACGCCGTGCGCGCCAACGTCGAGCACGTCGGCTGGGTCAAGCACGCCAAGGTCATTCGCCTCTTGCCCGACACCCTGGTCATCGCCGTTGAGGAGCGGCGCATGCTGGCCGTGTGGCAGCATGAGGGCCACACGCAGGTGGTCGACGCCGAGGGCAATGTGGTGCCCGAGGCCGATCCCGGGCGCTTCCCCGGCTTGCCACTGGTGGTCGGCGTCGGGGCCGACAAGGCTGCCGCGGGGATCGTGCCGTCCATCGCCTCGCGCCCGCGCCTGGCGCAGCGCATCGACGCCCTGGTGCGGGTGGACGACCGGCGCTGGGATCTCAGATTGAAAGACGGGGGGCTGATCCAGCTTCCCGCGACGGGGGAGGAGGCGGCCCTGATCCGCTTGGATCAACTCGACGACAAGTCGAGGATCCTGGAGTTGGGGTTCGCGCGCGTGGATCTGCGCGATCCGGAAATGGTGGCGGTGCGGCCGCGGGCGTCGACGAGCGCCCCGGCCCTGGTGGCTGATGGGGTCTAGATGAAACTGGCTGTGAAGGAGCGCCGGGACGGGCCGGCGCCGGGCGGGCGGCGTGACAATCGCGAGGGGCTGAAGGCGGCGCTGGGCCGATCGCCCGTGATCGCGGCCGTGGACCTGGGCGCCTCCAAGGTCGCCTGCTTCATCATGAAGCCCGAGGGCATCCGCCGCGAGGAGCGCACCCTGACCACCTGCGGCGTCGGCTATGTGCAGTCGCGCGGCATTCGCGGCGGCTCCATCGTCGACATGGACGAGGCCGCCCAGGCCATCGCCCAGGCGGTCGAGCGCGCCGAGACCGTGGCCGGGGTCAACGTCTCCGGCGTCACCGTCACCACCGCCGGCGGCCAACTGGCCAGCCACCGCGTCTCCGCCCAGGTTTCGCTGGGCGCGCGGCCGATCGCCGACGCCGACCTGGGCCGCGCCATCGCCCAAGCCCTGGCGACGCTTCGCCTGCAGGGCCGCCGCGCCATCCACCTGCGCCCCATCGCCTGGTCCGTGGACGGCCAGAAGGGGGTCAAGGACCCGCGCGCCATGTTCGGCCGTTCGCTGGGCCTGGAGCTGCTGGTCGTCTCCATGAACGAGGGCATGCTGCAGACCCTCGGCCATTGCATCGAGCGCGCCCACCTCAGTTTCGAGGGCGTCGTCGCCGCCCCCTTCGCCTCGGCCCTGGCGGCCCTGGAGGAGGACGAAATGGATCTGGGCTCGATCTGCATCGACATGGGCGGGGGCTCGACCTCCGTCGCCGTCTATTCCCAGGGCAGCCTGGTCCACGTCGACAGCCTGGCCGTCGGCGGCAGCCATGTGACCCAGGACGTGGCGCGGGGCCTGTCCACCTCCATCGCCGGCGCCGAGCGCATCAAGACCCTGCACGGCTCGGCCATCGCCTCGGCCAACGAGGACCGCGAGATGATCGAGGCGCCGCCGCGCGGCGACGATCCCGGCGCCGGCCCCGTGGTCGCCCCCCGGTCCTTGCTCAAAGGCATCATCGCCCCGCGCGTCGAGGAGACGCTGGAGCTCCTGCGCGAGCGCCTGAAGGCCTCTGGCGCGCTCATCGAGCCCGGCGCCGGCATCGTCCTGACGGGCGGCGCGAGCCAGCTCGCCGGCGTGCGCGAAGTCGCCGTGCGCGTCTTCGATCGTCCTGTTCGCCTGGGCCGCCCGCGCCGGGTGCCGCACCTCGCCGACGCCGCCTCAGGCCCGGCCTTCTGCTCGGCCGCCGGCGTCCTGCAGCGCGCCGCCTTCGGCCCCCGGGAAGCCGGCCCCAAGGTCCTGCAGGAAGCGCGTACGGCCTCCAGCATCGACCCGCGCGCCAACGTCGTCGCCAAGGCGGCTGCGTGGCTGAGGGATAACCTCTAGCCCGCGCCCGGCTTTCGATCCGCCGCCCCGCGGGCCGCGGAACCCCAATCTATGGAGCGGTGCGGCGGCCTTGCGTCCGAAGCCGCCGGTCGGCGCGCCTGAGCTGCGGGCGACAAGGGCGACGCGCGCCTGAGTTTCGGCCGCCGGAGACAGGGCCGCGATCATCGGATCATGGTTAACCGGCGGCGTGATTTTGCTGCGGCTAAGCTTGCCCGAACCGATTCGAAAGCTCGCGAAAGCGTCGCCATGGGGCGCCGGGTTAATTGGGCGTGAAAACAATTTCGTGCGCCATCCGGTCGCGGCGCCTCTCGCAACCCCAATTCTGACAACAATTTCCCGCTTCCTGCGGTCGACGGCGGGACGACTCAGCTTATGCAGTTAACCCACGCTTAAGGATGGTGGTCGTTCAGTTAATCCCACCGTCGAAGCAGCCCGTTGGCGGGTCTCGGGCTGTACTTTCGAAAGCACGACGGAGGACGCGGGGTCCAGATGACGTTCAAAGTGTTCGCGCCGCAGACCAGGGAGCTGAAGCCCCGGATCGTGGTGTTCGGCGTCGGCGGCGCCGGCGGCAATGCGGTCAACAACATGATCGAAGCGGGGCTGGAGGGCGTCGAGTTCGTCGTCGCCAACACCGACGCCCAGCAACTGGCCTTCTCCAAGACCGAGAAGCGCATCCAGCTCGGCGTGCAGACGACCCAGGGCCTGGGCGCCGGCGCGCATCCCGACGTGGGGATGACGGCGGCCGAGGAGTCCACCGGCGAGATCGGCGAGCACCTGGACGGCGCCCACATGGTGTTCATCACCGCCGGCATGGGCGGCGGCACCGGCACCGGGGCCGGCCCGATCATCGCCAAGTGCGCGCGTGAGCGGGGCATCCTGACCGTGGGTGTGGTGACCAAGCCCTTCCACTTCGAGGGCCGCCACCGCATGCGGCTGGCCGACAGCGGCATCGCCGAGCTGCAGCGCTACGTCGACACCCTGATCGTGATCCCGAACCAGAATCTGTTCCGCGTCGCCAACGAGCGGACCACCTTCGCCGAAGCCTTCGGCATGGCCGACCAGGTCCTGCACTCGGGCGTTCGCTCGATCACCGACCTGATGGTCCTGCCGGGCCTCATCAATCTCGACTTCGCCGACGTCCGCACGGTGATGACCGAGATGGGCAAGGCGATGATGGGCACCGGCGAGGCGACCGGCGAAGGCCGCGCCCTGATGGCGGCCGAGAACGCCATCCAGAACCCGCTTCTCGACGAAGTGACCCTGAAGGGCGCCAAGGCCGTTCTCGTGAACATCACCGGCGGCCTGGACATGACCCTGCTGGAAGTCGACGAGGCGGCCAACGCCATCTCCGCCCAGGTCGACCCGGACGCCAACATCATCTTCGGCGCCGCCTTCGATCCCTCGCTGGCCAACACGGTGCGCGTGTCGGTGGTCGCCACCGGCATGGACGGCGCCTCGATCTCGGCGATCGAACCGAGCTACCGCCGCGTCGAGGCCGTCGCGCGCCAGCCGGAGCCCCGCTATGTGGAGCCGGCCGTGCAGGCCCCGCCGCCCGCCCCGGAACCGGTGGCCGTCGTGACGCCCGAGCCTGAGCTGGAGCCCGAGCCGGTGTTCCTGGTCGAGGAGACGCCCGAGCCGGTCAGCTTCGCGCCGACGCCCGCCGCCGGCCCCAAGGTGTTCGAACCCCTGCGCGCCACCGCCTATCGTCCGGCCCCGCCGGAGCCCGCCGACCAGACCGGTTTCGCCTTCGACGAGCCGACGGTCGCCGCGGCGCCCGCGCCGGTCGCGCCGCCAGTCCAGGCCGCCGTCGAGCCGCAGATCGTGCAGCCGGCCGTCAAACGCATCGTCGATCCGTCGGTCGCCGACGAAGATGACGAGCCACTGTTCCCGACGACGCACTACACGGAAGAGCGCCGGCCTCAGAAGAACGGCTTCTTCAGCCTCTTCGGCGGCCGCCCGCGGCAAGATGCGCCTCCTGTCGGCGCCACCATGTCGTCGCGGTCCATGGGGGGCGCCCAGCCGGCGATGGAACTCCATGACGATCCCGAGGCCGATGTCGGCGAGGATCTGGAGATCCCGTCCTTCCTGCGCCGCCTCGCCAACTAGTTCAGTAGACGCCGGCGCGTAGGGCCGGCGCGTGTTCAGTAAGCGTAGCGTACCCGCGTAAGTCTCGCCCCGGCGTTCGTCGCCGGGGCGATGGCGTTTTCAGGGCAGAATTTTCCCAAAGATCGGCCTTTTCTGCGAGGAAACAATCCGAAACGGGAGTTGCCTTGAGGGCTTACAGCCCGCACCCTAGACCTGCCCCAGGGGCGTCAGGCGACCAGCGATGGCCGTGGCCGTAACGGAGTTCCAGCTTTGCCGCCTCACGCCCAGCATACTCTCGCCAAGACCGCTGTGTTCGAAGGTGTCGGCATTCATTCCGGCGCCGCCGTCCGCGTGGAAGTGCGGCCGGCCGAGCCAGGCGCGGGCATCGTCTTCCTGCGCACCGATGTCGATGGCCGCGACGGGGCCGTGCCGGCGCGGGGGGAGGCGGTCTGCCAGACACGGCTCGGCACCGTGATCGCCAACGCCGATGGCGTCACGGTCTCGACGGTCGAGCATCTGATGGCGGCGCTCTCGGCCCTGGCGATCGACAACGCCGTGGTGGCCCTGGACGGCCCGGAAGTACCGATCATGGACGGGTCGTCCCAGCCCTTCATCGAGGCCCTGGACCGGGCCGGCCGTCGGCCCCAGGCGGCCGAACGCCTCTATCTGGAGGTGCTCGAGACGGTGGAGGTCGTCGAGGACGACAAGCACGTGACCCTCTCGCCGTCCGACCGATTCGAGATGGCCTTCGAAATCCTGTTCGACAGCCCGGCCATCGGCCGCCAGCGGATCGACCTCGACATCGACGAGCAGAGTTTCCGGCGCGAACTGGCGGACTGCCGCACCTTCGGTTTCCTGCACGAGGTGGAGGCCCTGCGCGCCGCCGGCTTCGCCAGAGGCGGCTCGCTGGACAATGTGGTGGTGATCGACAACGACGCCGTCCTGAACCCCGAGGGGCTGCGGCGCCCGGACGAGTTCGTGCGCCACAAGGCGTTGGACGCGGTGGGCGACCTCTATCTGCTCGGCGCGCCACTGATCGGGCGATACGACGGCCTCTATGCCGGCCATGGCCTGAACAACGCCATCGTCCGCGCCCTCAAGGCCCGGCCCACGGCCTGGCGGTTGACGGCGGCGCCGGGCGAAATGGCGCGAGCGGTCTAGCCGGCGCATTGCGTCGCGGGCCTTCGCGCGGCGTTTGCGCCGCCGGGCGGCTGGTGTAGAACACCCCGGCGCTGGGGCGCGCGCTCTCTGCTTTTCGAGGTGATCTTTCGTGCTTTCCAGATCCTGGGGTCGCCCGGCCATCCTCCTGGCCCTCGTCGCCGCCTTCGCCGTCTCCGGTTGCGCCAGCAAGAAGAAGCACGTCGAGCTGGCCTATGAAGAGCGGCCCGTGGAACTGCTCTACAACGTTGGCGCGGACCGCCTGGACAAGCGTCACTGGAACGAGGCGGTGGACTACTTCCGTGAAGTGGAGCGCCAGCACCCCTATTCGGAGTGGTCGCGCCGGTCGATCCTGATGACCGCCTACGCCCACTACCAGGCCAACAACTATTCCGAATCCATCGCCGACGCCGAGCGGTTCATCTCGCTCTACCCCGGCAATCCGTCGACGGTGTACGCCTACTACCTGAAGGCCATCTGCTACTTCGAGCAGATCGTCGACGTGGGCCGCGACCAGGCCTTCACCGAGAACGCCCAGGCCGCGCTGCGCGAAGTCATCAAGCGCTATCCCGACAGCGAATACGCCGCCGATGCGCGGCTGAAGATGGACATGGTCGCCGACCAGCTGGCGGGCAAGGAAATGACCATCGGGCGCTACTACCTGCGCAACGGCGACACCATCGCCGCCATCGGCCGCTTCCGCACCGTCGTCGACCGCTACCAGACCACGTCGCACACGCCCGAGGCCCTGTACCGCCTGGTGGAGGCCTATCTGACCGTCGGTCTGCGGGACGAGGCCGTGCGCAACGGCGCCGTGCTGGGCTTCAACTATCCCGGCGACGTCTGGTACCGCGACGCCTTCAACCTGCTGAACTCCAAGGGCCTGCGCCCGGCCGTGATCCCGGCGGCGGCGTCCTCGCCCCTGCCGCGCCTGCTGCCCCGCTTCGGCAAGCACAAGGACGACACCCTGATGCCGCCGGCCACCACGCCGGACGGCCAGCCGGCCAACAAGGCGGCCAAGAAGGGCGACTTCGTCCACGGCGTGCTGGGGCTCTGAAGCCCCCAATCCGCCGGGGCGGCGGCGGGCGCTTCCCGTCGGCGCGGTTTTCGGCGATCCTGGGGACGTTTCGTGAACGGGTGACTCGGGTCGGCCCGTCTGAGCCAGTCTGGAAGCGGTCATGTTGATCGGCCTTGGCGTCCGCGACGTCGTCCTGATCGAAAGCCTGGACCTGTCGTTCGGTCCGGGCCTCACCGCGCTCACCGGCGAGACGGGCGCGGGCAAGTCGATCATCCTTGACGCCCTGGGCCTGGCGCTCGGGGCCAGGGCCGACGCCGGCCTTGTGCGCCACGGCGCGGCCCAGGCGGTGGTCACCGCCATTTTCGCCCTGCCGGCGGACCACGCGGTGTTCGCCTTCCTGGACGACAAGGGGCTGGACTACGCCCGGGACGAGGATCTGGTGCTGCGCCGGACCCTGAGCGCGGACGGCCGCTCGCGCGCCTTCGTCAACGACCAGGCCACCAGCGTCGGCGTGCTGCGCGACCTCGGCGCCCTCTTGATCGAGGTGCATGGCCAGCACGAGACGGTGGGCCTGCTGGACGCCCGCACCCATCGCCCGCTGCTGGACGCCTTCGGCGGCTGTGGACCGGAGCTGGCCGCCGCCGGCGAGGCCTGGAGCGCCTGGCGCGCCGCCCGGGAACGCGCCGCCGCCCTTCGCGCCGACCAGGACCGCGCCGCCGCCGAGACCGAGGAGCTGACGCTGCGCCTGACCGAGCTCGACCGGCTGGATCCGAAGTCAGGCGAGGAGACGGCCCTGGCTGAGGAACGAGCCCTGCTGGGGGCGTCGGAGAAGGCCCTCGCAGAGATCGCCGCCGCCCGGGACCACCTGGGCGGGGACGCGGTCAGCGGGCGCCTGGCCCACGCCTTCCGCGCCCTTGAGCGCGCCCGGGAACGGACGATCCAGGCCGGGGCCAGCGCCGAGCACGGGGCCGGCAAGCTGATCACCGACGCCGCGGAAGCCGTCGACCGGGCGCTGATCGAGGCCACCGAGGCCGCGGCCGCCATCGACGCGGCCGCCGAGGCCTTCGACTTCGAGCCGGACCGGCTGGAGAAGGCCGAGGAGCGCCTCTTCGCCCTGCGCGCCATGGCCCGCAAGCTGAACCTGGCGGTCGAGGACCTGCCGTCCGCAAGGGCCGCCTTTGCCGCGCGCCTGCTGGCCATCGAACACGTCGGCGAGGCCGTCGCCGCCGCCGACAAGGAAGAGGCCGCCGCCCGCGCCGCCTACCAGGGCGCCGCCGCCGCCCTGACCGCCGCCCGGCGCGCCGCCGGCGACCGCCTGGCCAAGGCGGTGCTGGCTGAGCTTGGCCCGCTGAAGCTGGACAAGGCGCGCTTCCGGGTGGCGGTGGAGCCCCTGGCGGAGGACCGGGTGGGGCCGGCGGGCGCGGACCGGATCGAGTTCGAGATCGCCACCGTGCCCGGCGCCCCCTTCGCGGGCCTGGGCGCCATCGCCTCGGGCGGCGAGCTGGCCCGCTTCGCCCTGGCGCTGAAGGCCTCGCTCGCCGGGCGCGGCGGCGAGCAGCCGCTGATGATCTTTGACGAGGTGGACCAGGGGGTGGGCGGCGCGGTCGCCGACGCCGTGGGGCTGAGGCTGCGCCGCCTCGCCAAGGACGCCCAGGTCCTGGTGGTCACCCACAGCCCGCAGGTGGCTGCGCGCGGCGACGCCCACTGGCGCGTCTCCAAGGCGGGGGCGGGCGGCGCCCTGCGCACCGGCATCGAGGTCCTGTCGCCCGCCGCCCGGGAGGAAGAGATCGCGCGCATGCTGTCCGGGGCCGAGATCACCGACGCCGCGCGGGCGGCGGCGCGGGCGCTGATGGACGCCTGAGGGCGTCTCCTTTCCTGCCAAAGCCGTCTTCGCGCCCGCCCGGGGCCGCGCTAAACCTCGCCTATGACCATCGCCGCCAAACCCGTCGAAGACCTCTCCGAAGCCGAGGCCGTGGAGGAGCTGACGGCCCTGGCCGACGAGATGGCCGGCCACGACGCGCGCTACTACCAGGACGAGGCGCCGACGATCTCGGACGAGGCCTATGACGCCCTGAAGGTCCGCAACGCGGCCATCGAGGCGCGCTTCCCGCATCTGGTCCGCGAGAACTCGCCGTCCCTGCGCATCGGGGCGGCGCGGGCCGAGCAGTTCGCGCCGGTGGTCCATGGCGTGCCGATGCTGTCCCTGGACAACGCCTTCTCGGACGAGGACGCGCTGGAGTTCGACGCTCGGGTGCGGCGCTTCCTGCGCCTGGAAGAGGCGGTGCGCTACACCGCCGAGCCCAAGATCGACGGCCTTTCCGCATCCCTTCGCTACGAGAACGGGGTGCTGGTCCAGGGCGCCACGCGCGGCGACGGGCGGGTGGGCGAGGACGTCACCGCCAATCTGAAGACCATAGCGGAAATACCGCACCGCCTGGCCGGCTCGGGCTGGCCCGAGGTGATCGAGATCCGCGGCGAGGTCTATTTCCGGCACGAGGACTTCGCGGCCCTGAACGCCGCCGCCGAGGCGGCCGGCCAGAAGACCTATGTGAACCCACGCAATTCGGCGTCCGGCTCGCTGCGCCAGATCGACCCCGGCGTCACGGCCGGGCGGCGGCTGCGGTTCTTCGCCTATGCCTGGGGCCAGATCAGCGCGCCTTTCGCCGAGACCCAGGCCGAGGCGCTGGCGTTGCTGGCCGCCTGGGGGTTCCAGACGACGCGGGAGACCGAGACTGTGACGGGCGGGGAGGGGCTGCTGGCCGCCTATCGCCGGATGGCCGAGCTGCGCGGGACCCTGGGCTTCGACATCGACGGGGTGGTCTACAAGGTCGACCGGCTGGACTGGCAGGCGCGCCTGGGCTTCGTCTCGCGCTCGCCGCGCTGGGCGGTGGCGCGCAAGTTCCCGGCCGAGCAGGCCCGAACCAAGCTCGAGGCCATCGACATCCAGGTGGGGCGCACCGGGGCGGTGACGCCGGTGGCGCGGCTGCATCCGGTGCTGGTGGGCGGGGTCACCGTGGTCAACGCCACCCTGCACAACGCCGACGAAATCGCCCGCAAGGATATCCGGGTCGGCGACACGGTGATCCTGCAGCGGGCCGGGGACGTGATCCCGCAGGTGGTGGGCGTGGTGCTGGAGGAGCGGCCGGCCGGCGCGGTCCCCTTCGAATACCCGACGCACTGCCCGTGCCCCTTGCACACCCCCCTGGCGCGCGACGTCCAGGGCGAGGACGCCGAGGGCAATCCGGTCTTCGGCGTCGTGCGGCGCTGCACGGGCGAGTTCGCCTGCCCGTTCCAGCGGGTCGAGCACCTGATCCACTTCTGCTCGCGCCGGGCCTTCGACATCGAGGGCCTGGGGATCAAGCAGATCCAGGCCTTCTTTGACGAGGGGCTGATCCGCGAGCCGGCCGACATCTTCCGGCTGGCGCGCAACGACGAGAAACTGGCCGAGCTGCGCCAGCGCGACGGCTATGGCGAGACCTCGGTGCGCAACCTGGTCGCCAGCATCGAGTCGCGGCGGACCATCGCCCTCGACCGCTTCATCAACGCCCTGGGCATCCGCCATATCGGCGAGACGACGGCTGTGGTGCTGGCGCGGGGCTACGGCTCGGCGGCGGCGTTCCTGGACGCGATGGACAAGGTGGCCGCCGGCGACGGGGAAGCCCAGGCCGAGCTCGACGCCCTGGACCAGATCGGCGAGGCGGTGATCGCCGCGGCGGGCGCCTATTTCGCCGAGGATCACAACCGGCGGATCGTGAAGGACCTGGTCGACCAGTTGACCATCCTCGACGCCGAGAAGCCCAAGACCGACACCGCCGTGGCCGGCAAGACGGTGGTGTTCACCGGCACGCTGGAGCGCATGACCCGCGACGAGGCAAAGGCGCAGGCCGAGAGCCTCGGCGCCAAGGTGGCCTCGTCGGTGTCCAAGAAGACCGACATCGTGGTGGCGGGGCCCGGGGCGGGATCGAAGCTGAAGACGGCGACGGAGCTGGGCGTCCAGGTGATGACCGAGGACGAGTGGCTGGCGATGGTGGCGGGGTAGGGCGGAACCCCTCACCCTCCCACCGCTTCGCGGCGGGCCCCTCCCTCTCCCTCCGGGAGAGG
>JAFEEA010000229.1 GCA_018241335.1 Pseudomonadota bacterium | reverse complement strand
CTCTTCAGGCTGCAGCTCGGCGCGGACCTGGGCGACGATCTGGTCCATGCGGGTGCCGACGAACTTGCCGACCACCGAGGCGCCGATGGCCTGGTCGACCGAGATCGTGCACATGCCGGCGATGGGCGCGCCATGGGTGACGGCCGGAGCCGCAGGGGCGGCCGGGGCCGCCGTCTGCGCCTGGGCGGCCGAAATCGAGGCGAAGGCGACCAGGGCGCCGACGCCAAGGGTGAGAACCTTTGAGGTCATGAAGTCTAGAACCTTGTTGAAGTTGAGAACCGGAAGGTTTCCGTCTTGTCGTAGGAAGCCCTCGCCAGCACCTTGCTGAAGTCGAAGCGCAACGGACCCATCGGCGATTTCCAGAAGATGCTGATCCCCGTGGAGGCGCGGAAGGCCAGGTTGTCGCGAACGGTGGTGAGCGGCAGGTTGGTGGTGGGATCGACCTTGCTGGCCCGGTCGAGCAGACCCAGGGTGCCGAAGTCGCTGAACAGCGCGGCCTTGATGCCGTACTGCTCGGGCAGCTTGGTGGGCACGGTCAGCTCGACCGTGCCGATGGCGAACAGCTTGCCGCCCAGGCTGTCCCCGTATTGCAGGTCGCGCGGGCCGATGCCGGCGATCTGGAAGCCGCGGAAGGTGTCGCCGCCCTTGTAGAAGCGGTCGGCGATCCGGATGTTGTCGCCGTTCCACCCGTCGACGAAGCCACCCTGGCCGACGAAGCTCAGGATGAAGTCCTTGTTGAAGCCGTGGTACCAGCCCACGTCGCCGGTGGTGCGCAGGTAGTGCACGGCCCCGCCGACGCCGGCCACGTCCTGGCTGAAGTCGATGTAGTAGCCGCGCGTGGGAATGATCGGATCGTTGCGCTTGTCGAGGCGCAGCGAGTAGCCGGCCAGCGAGGTCAGGTACGAGCCGCGCTGATCGCAGAGGACCACCGAGACCAGCTCGGCGCCCTTCACGCACAGGCTGTCGGCCACGATCACGTCGTCCACGCGCAGGGTGTAGCGCGTGGTCATGTAGATCGACTGGGTGAGCGGGAAGCCCAGGCGAACGCCGGCCCCGGTCGACGAGGTGTCGTAGGACGCCTGGTCAGAGAAGTTGTAGCGATAGGTGTAGGCGTCGAAGCCGGCGGCCAGGTGGCGGCCCATGAAGCGCGGTTCGGTGAACGACAGGTTCAGCTGCTGGCGCAGCGAGCCCACCGAGATTTCGGCGCTGACGTTCTGGCCGCGGCCGCGGAAGTTCGACTGCTGCACCCCCAGGTCAAGCACCAGCTTGTCTACCGACGAATAGCCGGCGCTGAACGACAGCTGGCCCGTGGGCTGTTCGGTGACGCGGACGCGCAGGCTCGTGCGGTCCGGCGCGGAGCCTGGGACATTGGTGATGTCCACGTCCTTGAAGAACCCGAGGCCCCGGACGTTGTTCTTGGAGCGGTCGACCAGCACGCGGTTGTAGGCGTCGCCCTCGGTGAGCAGCATCTCGCGGCGGATGACGTAGTCGAGGGTCTGGGTGTTGCCGATGATGTCGATGCGGTCGACGTAGACCCGGGGGCCTTCCTTGACCTCGAACACCACGTCGACAGTGTGCTTCTCGCGGTTGGGCACATAGCGCGGGCGCACGTCCACGAAGGCGAAGCCCGCGGCGCCGGCGGCGAAGGTCAGGGCGTCGGTGGCCTTCTCGATCTTGTCGTCTTCGTAGACCTGGCCTTCGCGGATCGGCAGAAGCTGGCGCAGGATGTCCGGGTTCAGCTTCTTCAGGTCGGTCTGCACCGACAGCTTGCCGAACCTGTACTTGGCGCCCTCGTCCAGGGTGTAGGTGATCGCGAAACCGTTGCGGTCCTGCGCCAGTTCGGCCACCGAGGAGATGATCCGGAAGTCATAGAAGCCGCGATTGCGGTAGAACTTGCGCAGCTGCTCGCGGTCGTACTCGATCCGGTCCGGGTCGTAGTTGTCGTTGGACTGGAAGAACTTGTACCAGTGGCTTTCCTTGGTCACGACCTGGTCGCGCAGGTCGCTGTCCGAGAACTGGACGTTGCCCAGGAAATTGACGCGCAGGATGCCGCTCTTGGGACCCTCGTTGATCTCGAAGATCAGGTCGACGCGCTTTTGCGGCAGCTGGACGATCTTGGGCGTCACGGTCGCCGAGATGCGGCCCGAGCGGCGATAGAGCTCGATGATGCGCTGCACGTCGGCCTGGACCTTGGCGCGGGTGAAGATGCCCCGCGGCCGGACCTGGACCTCGTCCTTGAGCTTGTCTTCCTTGAGGTTCGAGTTCCCCTCGAACAGCACCTGATTGATGATCGGGTTCTCGACCACCTGCACAACGAGGTCGGTGCCCTGCAGGTCGATCTTCACGTCCGAGAACAGGTCGGTGCGGAAAAGCGTCTTCAGCGCCAGGTCGACCCTGGCGGAATCCACCGTGTCGCCTACCTGAATCGGCAGGTACGAGATGATCGTGTCCTGCTCGATCCGCTCGTTGCCCTGGATGATGATGCGGCCGACCACGCCGCTCTGCTGCGCGTAGGCCACCTGCGGCGCGACGAACGCGGTTGTGCCCATGAGCAGAGCAAGGCCGGTAACAAGCGCGGCGCCACGAGCGCGGGTTTTTCTCATCGGATCAGCCATGACGGGGGCGCTTACGAAATCAAGCCGCCGAGGAAATGAAACACGCGCAGACCTTGGAGGTCATTCCAGGTTGCGAACAACATCAAACCCAGCAGCAAAGCAAGGCCCACCCGATATCCGGCGGCTTGCACGCGGGCGCTGGCCGGACGGCGCGCGATGGACTCATATGCGTAGAACAGCAGGTGGCCACCGTCGAGAACGGGCACCGGCAAGAGATTCAGGAGGCCGACACTGACGGACAGGAAGGCCACCAGGGGGATCAGATAGGCCGCCGCGGTGGCCAGGACGCTGCGGTGGTTTTCCTGCGCATCGGCGACAGCTTGCTTGGTGACCTCACCGGAGGCGTGCGCCATGCCAAGCATGCTGTGCAGCTGGTTGGGGTTCACCTGGCCGGTCACGATACGGCCGAGGTAGTAGAGCGTCGATCCAGCGATGTCCCATGTGGTCTGCACCCCCAGCACCGTCGCGCGCAGCGGGTCGGGATGTTCGATCCAGCCCTTTTCGGCCTCGAGGCCCAGGTAGCCGATGGTCTGTTCGCCGCCCGTCAGGGACTTTTCCGACTTCTGCCCCGGGGTGGCCGGCAGGCTCACCTCCTGCCCCGCCCGCTCGACGTCGATCGTCACGGGCACGCCCGCCCGGGTGGCGACGTAGGTCTTGAGAGAGGAGAAGTCGCTGATCGCCCGGCCGTCGATGGCCACCAGCCGATCGCCGACCTTGAACCCGGCGGCGGCCGCCGGCGTGTTCGGCATGATCGCGCCGATGCGGGTGGAAATCACCGGATGGCCGGCGATGGCGTAGGTCAGGCTGAAGATCGTGATCGCCAGGACGAAGTTCGCGAGCGGGCCTGCCGCGACCACTAGGGCGCGCTGCCAGATCGGCTTGAAGTGCAGGTACTTCTTTTCAGCGCCGGCGCCCTCGCGGGCGATGATCTTGGCGCGCATGACGTCGAGGTCATCCTCGTCGGGCACGCTGGCGGCGTTGTCGTCGCCGGCGAAGCGCACATAGCCGCCGATCGGCAGCGCGCCGATGCGCCATTCGATACCGTGCTTGTCCCGGCGCGAGAAGATGCTGGGCCCGAAGCCGATCGAGAACCGGTCCACGGCGACGCCGAAGGCCCGCGCCGTCAGGAAGTGCCCCAGTTCATGGATCGTGATGATCACGGTGATGACGAGCAGATACGGGACCACCCATAGGAACGCGTTCTGCAGGAAGGCCATCATGCCCGGCGGTCTCCGTTAAAGGCCGTCAGCCAATGCGCTCGAATCGCGACAGCACTTGGGCGGCGACCCGCCGGGAGCTGACATCGATCATCATGGCGCATTCCAAGGCGTCGCCCTCATTGTAGGCGTCGAGATCGCCCACCCCGTTGAGGCGTTCGAGAGTCTCCGAAACCGTCGAGGCAATATCGAGAAAGCCGATCCGGCGGTCAAGGAAGGCGGCCACCGCGACCTCGTTGGCGGCGTTCATGGCGGCCGGCGCCCCCGCCCCCACCGTCAGGGCCGTGCGGGCGATCGCAAGAGCCGGAAACCGTTCCTCGTCAGGGGCCGTGAAGGTCAGCTGGCCGATGGCGGCGAGGTCCAGCTTGGGCGCCGGCCAGTCGATCCGGTCGGGCCAGGCCCAGGCGCAGGCGATCGGCGAGCGCATGTCCGGCGGCCCCAGCTGGGCCAGCGTCGAGCCGTCCGTATACTCGACCATCGAGTGGACCACCGACTGCGGGTGGACCAGCACGCCGATCTGTTCGGCGGGCATGCCGAACAGGTAGCTAGCCTCGATCATCTCGAGGCCCTTGTTCATCATTGTTGCGGAATCGACGGAAATCTTGGCGCCCATGCTCCAGTTCGGATGGGCGATGGCCTGTTCGGGCGTGGCCGCGGCCATAAAGTCCTTGGTCGCCTCGCGGAACGGGCCGCCGGACGCGGTCAGGATCAGGCGCGAGATACGACCCGGGCTGACCGGCTGCAGCACCTGGAAGATGGCCGAGTGCTCGGAATCCACCGGGATCACCCCGCCGCCGGCCGCCTTGGCCGCGGCCAGCAAAGCCGGCCCGGCGCAGACCAGGCTCTCCTTGTTGGCGAGCGCGATCACCGAGCCCGCGCGCGCCGCGGCCAGGGTGGGCGCGAGGCCCGCCGCCCCGACGATGGCCGACATCACCCAGTCCGCCCCCTCGGCGGCCAGGTCCTTGATCGCCGCCGCGCCCGCCGCCGCGGTCACGCCGCAGCCGTTGAGGCGCTCCCTGAGCTCGGGCAGCAGGGCCTCGTCCTCGATGACGGCCACCCTGGGCCGCCAGCGCTTGGCCTGCTCGGCCAGCCGTTCGACATTGCGGCCCGCCGTCAGGCCGACCACTTCGACCTCGTCTTCCACATGGCCCAGCAGGTCCAGGGTCGAGACGCCGATGGAGCCGGTGCAGCCGAGGATGGTGACAGTGCGCTTGGTCATCAGTGAGCCCATCCCCAGTGAACCACGAGTCTGGCGACGGCGAAGGCGATGGTTGCGAACATCAGTCCGTCGACGCGGTCGAGCAAGCCGCCATGGCCGGGAATCAGGTCCCCGGAATCCTTCACACCAAAGCGACGCTTCAACATCGACTCCCAAAGATCTCCGGCCATGGTGGCCAAGCCGCCAGCGAGCCCTATGACGGCCGCGCCCGGCAGGGATAGGCGCATCGTCGCCGCAGGGGCCAGAAGCCCGTTCGCCACGGCCACGGCCACGGCCGTCGCCACGGCCCCCGCCAATCCCCCGAAAAACCCCGACCAGGTCTTGTTAGGCGAATATCGAGGCCAAAGTTTGGGCCCCTTCAGCGCGCTGCCGACCAGGAAGGCGAAGATGTCCGCCGCCCAGGTGGTGGCCAGCAGCATCAAGGTCCACCAGTCCCCCTGCACCGTGGAACGGAGCCACACGAGGGCGAGACAGGTGGGGGCGATGTAGAGCACCCCGTAGGCCGCGTCCACCGCCCGTTCCGAGCCGTTGCGCGCCACCGCCCCCGCCGCCAGGGCGCCGACGGCCACGCAGCCCCACGCCGGCCAATAGCGTCCGCCATAGGTCAGGAACACCACCGTCAGCACCGACAGCGTCACAGCCGCCGCCACGCGGACCTGGGCCCGTGGCGCGGCCATCACGCCCCATTCGATGGAGATGATCGACACCGCCACCGCGACCAGCACAAGGAAGGCCCTCTGGTCCACCCAGACCAGGAACAGCGCAATCGGGGCCAGGACCGCCGCCGAGGCCGCCCGCAGACCGAGATTGCTCCAGTCGAATCGCCTAGCTCGCGGCAAGGACGTCATCGACGGCTACCCCGCCGTACCGCCGTTCGCGGGTGTCATATTC
>JAFEEA010000228.1 GCA_018241335.1 Pseudomonadota bacterium | reverse complement strand
CAAGGTGGAGCGGATTCTGCCGCGGCTGAAGGCCCTGGCGACGGATCGTTCGCCCTTCTCGCAACGGCTGCCCGCCAGCGCCGCCGGCGGGGTCGAGACCCACTGGGTCAAGCCGGACCTGGTGGCGGAGATCGAGTACGCCGGCTTCACCGGCGACGGCATGATCCGCCAGGCGGCCTTCAAGGGCCTGCGCGAGGACAAGCCGGCGCGGGAGGTCGAGGCCGAGACCCCGGTCGCCTCGGCCGCCCTGCCCGAGCCGGCGCCGGCCGCGACAGCCAAGGCCACGCCGGCTAAGGTCGTGTCCCCCGCCAAGGGCAGGACCGTGGTCATGGGCGTCACCATCTCGCATCCCGACAAGGCCCTTTGGCCCGACGCCGGCGACGGGCGGCCGGTGACCAAGGCGGACCTGGCCGCCTATCTGGAGCGCGTCGCCGACTGGATGATCCCGCACATCCAGGGGCGGCCCTGCTCCATCGTCCGCATCCCGGACGGCATCGACGGCGAGCGCTTCTTCCAGCGCCACGCCATGAAGGGCGCCTCGAACCTGTTCACCTTCGTCACCGTGTCGGGGGATCGCCAGCCCTACCTGCAGATCGACCGGCCCGAGGCGCTGGCCGCCGCCGCCCAGATCGCGGCCGCCGAGTTCCACCCGTGGAATTGCGCGCCGGGCGATCCGGAGCGGCCGGGGCGGTTGGTCTTCGACCTGGACCCTGGACCCGACGTCGCCTTCGAGGCGGTGATCGAGGCGGCCAGGGAGATACGCGACCGCCTGGCGGCGCTGGGCCTGGAACCGTTCTGCAAGACCACGGGCGGCAAGGGCCTGCATGTGGTGACGCCCCTGAAGGTCCCCGCCAAGGGCGGCCCGGACTGGCCGGCGGCCAAGGCCTTCGCGCGCGAGGTCTGCGCCCGCGCCGCGGCGGACAGCCCCGACCGGTTCCTGATCCAGATGACCAAGGCCAAGCGCGAGGGCCGGATCTTCCTCGACTATCTGCGCAACGACCGCATGTCGACGGCGGTGGCGCCCCTGTCGCCGAGGGCCAGGCCGGGCGCCACGGTGTCGATGCCGCTGGACTGGCCACAGGTGCGCAAGGGCCTGGACCCCCGCCGCTTCACCGTGCGCACGGCGCCGGCGCTGCTGGGGAAGTCGAAAGCGTGGAGCGACTACGACGCCGGGGCCCGGCCGCTGGCGGAGGCGATCAGGAAGCTGGGCAAGGGATAGGGCGCGCGACCGCAGCCCCATGGTCGGATGGCGTCGCTCCTCCTTCTCCCCTTGCGGGAGAAGGTGTCAGCAAAGCTGACGGATGAGGGGTTGTCGGAGCGAAGGGGTCTGGCCTGACGGGCGACAATCGCGAGGGTTGCGTCAACCCCTCATCCGACCTCCTGCGGAGGCCACCTTCTCCCGCAAGGGGAGAAGGATGATCAAGGGTGGGCCCCGACTTGGCTCTCCTACGCGCGCTTGCGTCTGGCGGGAGGCTTCTTGGCGTGGGCGCGGCTGGTCGACTTGGCCGCGGGGGGCTTGGCGCCGGCCTTGCCGAGGCTCTTGCGCAGTGCCTCCATGAGGTCGACGACGTTGGTGTCCTGAGGCTCCTCGGCGGTGACCTTGCGGCCGGCGCCCGTTTCCTTCTCGCGGACCAGCTTGCGCAGGGCCTCCTCGTAGCGGTCGGTGAACTGGGTGGGGTCGAAGGGGCCTTCCTGCTGCTCGATGATGCGGGCGGCGATCTCGACCATCTTGGGGTCGGCCTTCATGGCCGGGATGGCGTCGAAGAATTCGTCCGGCTGGCGCAGCTCGGCGTGGGCGCGCAGGGTCCAGGCGATCATGCCACGCTCGTAGGGCTCGAGCGCCAGCAGGCGTTCGCGCTGGTGCATCACCACCCGGCCGAGGGCGATGCGCCCGGCCCGGTCCATGGCCTCGCGGATGACAACGAAGGCCTCGGCGGCGGTCTTGCCGTCGGGCACGAGGTAGTGCGGCTCGTCCCAATAGAGGCGGTCGATGTCGTCCTCGTCGACGAAGCGGTCGATGTCGATGGTGCGGGTGCTGTCCAGGCGGACGTTGTCGATCTCGTCCTGGGTGACCACCACGTAACGGTCCTTCTCGATCTCGTAGCCCTTGACGATGTCGGCGCGGTCGACGGGTCCGGTCTCCGGGTCGGTGGGGACCATGCGGATGCGGTTGTGGGTGGTCTTGTGCAGCATGTTGAAATGCACGTCGCCGGCGCGCTGCGCGGCCGAGTACATGGCCACCGGGCAGCTCACCAGGGACAGGCGCAGGTGGCCTTGCCACATCGGACGCGGAGCCATCGATCGTTCTCCAGGAGCTCTGCGCCTCAAACGCCTGGAGGCGCATGCCGGTTCGCCGCTATAGCAGGCCGAATGAAGGATGGCGCAAACCATACCGTGACGGCCGCCGTGTACGGCGCTCCCCACTCCGCCCTGGCGGCGCCCGCGGCCGGGGCGGCCCAGGTCTCGCCCCTGGTCCCCGGTTCGCGAGCGCTGGAGGATCTGCCCGACGGGTCGCTGGAGAGCCTGGTGATGCTGGCGCCGCCCGGCACGGCGGAGCGCCGCTACGCCGAGGCGCAAGGCCTGCGGGCGTTGAAGGCGGGCGGGCGGCTGACGGTGCTGGCGCCCAAAGACAAGGGCGGCTCGCGCCTGCGCAAGGAGCTTGAGGCGTTCGGCTGCGCCGTGGGCGAAAGCGCCAAGCGGCACCATCGCATCTGCGTCGTCGAGCGGCCGGCCGCGCCAGCCGGCCTCGCCGAGGCCATCGCCGCCGGCGCCTTGCGGCAGGCGGGCGGCGACGGCCTCTGGACCCAGCCGGGGGTGTTCAGCTGGGACCGACTGGACCCCGGCACAGGCCTCCTCCTGGAGACCCTGCCGCCGCTGGCCGGGCGGGGCGCGGACTTCGGCTGCGGGATCGGGGTCCTGGCCCTGTCGGTGCTGGCCGCCCCGGCGGTGACCCACCTGACCCTGATCGACATCGACCGGCGCGCCGTTGAAGCCGCCCGGCGGAACGTCACCGATCCGCGCGCGGAGATCCGGTGGGCGGACGTGCGCCGCGATGCGCCGGCCGACCTCGACTTCGTGGTCATGAACCCGCCGTTCCACGACGGGGGAAGCGAAGACAAGGCCCTGGGCCAGGGCTTCATCCGCGCCGCCCACGGCGCCCTGCGCAAGGGTGGCGTCCTGTGGCTGGTGGCCAACCGGCACCTGCCCTACGAGGCGGTGCTGGCCGAGACCTTCAAGGTCGTGACGCCGCGCGCCGACCGGGCCGGGTTCAAGGTCTACGAGGCGCGCAAGTGAGCCAGCGATGAGCAAGGCGCCCACATTTCGCGTCGACCGGCTGCTGGCCAACATGGGCTACGGCTCGCGGCGCGACATCCACGCCCTGGCGCGGCTGGGGGCGATCACCCTGGACGGCGCCGAGCTGACCGACGCCGACCAGCGCATCGCGGTGACGGCCGACCTGCCGGCGCGCATGCGCGTGGACGGCCAGGCCCTGGATCCGCCGCCGGGCCTGATCCTGATGCTGCACAAGCCCCTGGGCGTGACCTGCTCGCACAAGGAGGCGGGGCCGCTGGTGTACGAGCTGCTGCCGGCGCGGTGGCGGCGGCGCGACCCGGCGATCTCGACGGTCGGGCGGCTCGACAAGGAGACCTCCGGCCTGCTGCTCATGACCGACGACGGGGCCCTGCTGCACCGGATCATCTCGCCCAAGGCCAAGCTGGCGAAGAGCTATGTCGCCACCCTCGCGCGGCCCTTGAAGGGCGACGAGGGGGCGGTGTTCGCGGCCGGGACCCTGATGCTGGAGGGCGAGGAAAAGCCCCTACTGCCGGCCGAGCTGGAGGTCCTGGGGCCGACGCAGGCGCGGCTGACGATCACCGAGGGCCGCTATCACCAGGTGCGGCGGATGTTCGCCGCCGTGGGCAACCACGTGGAGACGCTGCACCGCGATCGGATCGGGGGGCTGGATCTACCGGCGGACTTGGCGCCGGGGCGGTTTCGGCTGCTGGGCGCCGGGGACGTGGCGCGGATCTTCGGGGGGTAGGGCTTACCCCCTTCTTCCGCTCACCCCGGCGAAAGCCGGGGCCCAGGCAAAGGTGTGGGCGGGCAGTATGCTTGCGGATTCACCACGGAGCACACAGAGCACACGGAGGTTCGGCGACCGTCCGCTGTCGGGCGGGTCCCATGGATCTCTCTGTGAACTCTGTGTGCTCTGTGGTCGAGCCTTCGGCTCGGGCCAGTGTGTCCGGCGCCCGAGGGCTTGGCGGGCTTTTGCCTGGGCCCCGGCTTTCGCCGGGGTGAGCGGGTGCTAGGGGTCAGCCGCTTAGCCTGACGGGCGGGTTCGGCGCGGCGGCGCTGCGCAAGGGTGGCGCGGCGGGAGTCCGCCAGCCTAGCCGCGGCGGCGGGACACGGCGCGCGGGAGGGCCCTGCGCCCCGATCGGCGTGTCGGCGCCGGCCCAGAGGTCGGGATCGAATGGGACGCCCAGGATGTCGCAGAGACGGGCGACCAAGGCCGCGACCGGCAGGGTGTCCAGTTCCAGGTCGTCGTCACGGTCGAGCCAGGGGTCGCCGGTGGGCTCGCCGAGGTCGCGGTCGGCGCGGTCGCGCTCAGCACTCGGATTGCGGGCGACGGCCCTGCGAAGTTCTGCGAGTTCGGCGGCTTCGGGTCGTTCCGGCGGCTGGGGGCGAGGCCCGTCGGCTATCGCCGGCGCTGCTGGCGCCGCCGGGTCTTGCGGGCCGAGCTCTTCCAGGCGCCGGCGCAGTAGGATGGCTATGCGGATCGCCTTGGCGACGCGCACGAAGTCGTCAACCACGCGGGCCGCGGCCTGGCTGGCGAGCGCCCTCGCCTTCTCCATGCCGATCCCGGCCAGGCGATGCAGGAACGCCAGGCGGCGCGCGTGCCGCGCCCAGACGGGCTCGGTGGCAGTGGGCGGCGTTGGGGCGGCGGGCTTCACCCCCAGAATACATAGGGGATTCGCGTTTTGTTCAAGTTGGGCGCGTTGCTGGCGGCCCTCACAGCTCAAAGCTGCGAACGACCTCGGCCGCGATCGCGTCGATGTCGGCGGGGCGCGTCGTATCGACGGTGATCAGGTGGCCCACGCCCATGGGGCGATCGAACTCGGGGAAGGCGTTGTCGTCCATGAGCCGCCAGGGATGGGCGGGATGGACGCCGGCCGCGCCCCGGGCCTTGAAGCGGCGCATGGCCTCGGGCAGCGGACAGGCGCAATAGACCTCGACGACCTGGGCGGCCAGTTCAGCTAGGCGTTCCTGCTCATAGTCGCTGCGCGGACGGAAGTTGGCCTCCAGGACCGCCTGCGGGCAGCGGGCGGCGAGCGCCCACAGCGTCCCCATCGCGCCGGCGCCGAAGCGGCGCGACTCCGTCAGACTGTCGCCGACGCCGCCCATGGCGTCGAACAGCGTCTCCTTGATGTGGTCCTTGGAGAGCAGCGGCCAGCCCAGCCGCTCGGCCAGCGGCAGGGCCAGGGTCGACTTCCCGGCCCCGGGGGCGCCGGTGACGAGCACGATCCTGCGCTTCGGGAGGGACATGCCTTGTTGCTCGCGCTGGGCCATTCGCAATTCCGCCTTGGGCCCCATCAAGGTCGGCGATCCGGCGGAAGGTCAACGCCCCTGCGCCACGTCCGCCTCGAGACGCTGCAGCAGCCGCACGCGGGTGGCGGGCCGCGCGCCCCCGCCGAGGAGGAAGAACAGGCGGACGATGGGCAGGTGGGCTTGCACCGCCGACTCCAACACCGCGGCGGAGGCGCCGGAGAGGCGGGCGTAGGCGGTCATCATGGCGGCGTCGAACGCCCGCTGCCGCTCCGGCGTCCCGAGGCTCTCGACGACGAGTTCGGTGCGCAGGAAGCGGCAGCAGGCCAGGTCGAGCGGGGCGCCGCCGCGCTTCGCGCCCGTCCAGTCGAGGAGCCTGGGACCGTCCGGCGTCATGATCACGTTGCCGGGGTGAAGGTCGCAATGGCTCAGCCGGTCGTCC
>JAFEEA010000227.1 GCA_018241335.1 Pseudomonadota bacterium | reverse complement strand
GACCCCCTCGCCCACCGCCTCAACCACCCCGGCCGCCTCCTGGCCGAGGACGGCGGGGAACTTGACGGGATAGAGGCCCGAGCGCTGGTAGGTGTCGATGAAGTTCAGGCCCACGGCCTCGTGGCGGACCACGATCTGGCCCGGCATGGGGGTCGGGACGGGGATGTCGACGACCTCGAGGACCTCGGGGCCGCCGGCCTCCCGGGCTTGCACCGCCAGCATATCAGAGCGCCTTTCTGAAGAAGTCGAGGGTCCGGTCGTTGGCCTTGGCCGCGTCGGCCGCGTCGTAGTGCTCGCCGCCCTTGCGGGCGAAGGCGTGGTCGCGGCCGGGATAGGTGTGGATGGTGATCTGCGGGTGGTTCTTGAGCGCCGCGACGATCATCTCCTGTGCGGCCTTGGGGACGAACTGGTCTTCCTCGGCGATGTGCAGCATCAGGGGGGCCGCCAGCTTGTCGGCCTCGGCCAGCCGGTTCTCGATGCCCACCCCATAGTAGGAGACGCACGCGTCCGCGTCGGTGCGGGTGGCGGTCAGATAGGCCAGGAGGCCGCCCAGGCAGAAGCCCACCGCGCCCACCTTGCCGTTGGTCCCGGCCAGGTGGCGGGCGTTGCCGATCACCGCCGAGATGTCCTTGACGCCGGCGTCGACGTCGAAGGCGTTGAACAGCTCGAAGGCCCGCTTCCACTCGGCCTCGGACTGGTCGGTGATGTCGATGCCGGGCTCGATGCGCCAGAAGAGGTCCGGGCAGATGGCCACGAAGCCCTGGCGCGCCAGGTCGTCGGTGATCCCGCGCATGACCGCGTTGACCCCGAAGATCTCCTGGATCACCACGATGGCCGGCGCGTCAGTCGCCGTGGTTCCTTGGCCCGGCGGGCGCGCCACATAGGCGTCGAAGTCGCCGTCCGGCGTCCTGATGGCGATGGTCTCGCCCATGTCGTCGTCCTCCGTCCCTGAAGTTGACAGGGGTACTAGCGTGTGGGGGCAGGCTTGGCCCATAACAAACGCGTGGGTCCGGGCAAGGGCCTATTCGACCTTTGGAGGGCCGGACATGAAAGTCAGCGTCGAAGTCGACTGCACCCCCGAGGAGGCCCGCACCTTCCTCGGCCTTCCCGACGTGCGCGCCCTCAACGAGCACATGGTCGCCGAGATGAAGAAGCGCATGGACGCCAACATCGCCATGGCCGCGCCGGAAGAGCTGATGAAGACCTGGATGGCCTTCGGCGGCCAGGCCCAGGAGCAGTTCATGAAGCTGATGACCGCCGCGACCACGGCCGGCATGCGAGGCAAGACCGGGGGATGACGGAGACCGTCTTCGCCCCCGCCACGGCGCCAGGCCGGGCGGCGGTGGCGGTGGTGCGGATGTCGGGGCCGGCGACCCGCGCCGCGCTCCAGGCCCTGGGGGCGCGCCTGCCCGCCCCGCGCCGGGCCGCGCTGCGGACGCTGAGGGCCGCGGACGGCGCCCTGATCGACAAGGGCCTCGTGCTCTGGCTTCCCGGCCCGACCAGCTACACCGGCGAGGACAGCGCCGAGCTTCACCTGCATGGTGGAACGGCGGTGGTGGGCGCTCTCACCCAGGCGCTCCTCGCCGCCGGCCTGCGCCTGGCCGAGCCGGGGGAGTTCACCCGCCGCGCCTTCGAGAACGGCAAGCTGGACCTCGACCAGGCCGAGGCCGTCGCCGACCTGGTGGACGCCGAGACCGAGGCCCAGGCGCGCCAGGCGCTGGGGCAGCTCGGCGGCGCGCTGGGCCAGCGCTACGACCGATGGCGGGCGCAGCTGATCGAGGCCCTCGCCCAGCTCGAGGCGGCGGTGGATTTTCCTGACGAAGAGGTGCCGGCCGATGTCGCCGCGCGGGCGCGGGACCCGCTGGACCGCCTGCTGGCCGAGCTGGACGAGGCCCTGGCCGACGAGGCGCGCGGCCGCCGGGTGCGCGAGGGCTATCGCATCGCCATCATCGGCGCGCCCAACGCCGGCAAGAGCAGCCTCTTCAACGCCCTGCTGGGTCGTGACGCGGCGATCGTCACGCCGATCCCCGGCGCGACCCGCGACGTCATCGAGGCCCCCCTGGTGCTGGCCGGCTACAAGGTCCTGCTGGCCGACATGGCGGGCCTGCGCGAGGCGCATGACCCGGTGGAGGCCGAGGGGGTCCGGCGCGCCCGCGCCTGGGCCGAGGACGCGGACCTGCGGCTTTGGCTGGTCGACGCCTCGGCCGGGGATGGCGCCTGGCGCCTGGCCGCGGACCTCTTCCGCCCGGGCGACATCGCCCTCCTGAACAAGGCGGACCTCCCCGCCGGCGCGGATGCGGCCGCCGTGCTGTCGCGCGCGCCCGAGGCGCGACGCATCTCGGTGACGGCCGATGGAGTCGCCGATCTCACGGCGGAGCTTTCCACCCGCGTGGTGGCCGACCTATCCGGCACGGACTTCCCGGCCGTCACCCGCGCGCGCCACCGCGCCCACCTGGAGACGGCGCGCGAACACCTGCTGCGCGCCCGCGCCAACCTTGAGGAACCGGAGCTGGCCGCCGAGGATGTCCGCCTCGCCGCCCGCGCTCTCGCCCGCGTCGCCGGCCGCATCGGCGCCGAGGACGTCCTCGACCTGGTGTTCGCCAGCTTCTGCATCGGCAAGTGAGGGGGATCGGGTAGACCGGCGCCGCTCCCTCCCCTTCCGGGGAGGGTCGGTCCGAAGGACCGGGGTGGGGGATACCGGCCAAACCAACGCGCGCCAGAGGGCCCGTGGACCTCACCAAACTTCCCCACCCTGATCGTTGCGCGATCTGTCCCTCCCCGTAGGGGGAGGGAGGTTTGTGTTTCACGTGAAACGCTCCACATGCCGAGTGGCGGTCGTCCCCAGTGTTTCACGTGAAACACCGTCGCACCGCCTCGACCCCCTGCGTCCCTTCCTATATGTACCGCGGACGCTGGAACCTCCGGCGAAAGCCCTCAGCGCGGACCTCAAGTGACCCAGTCCTGGGATGTGATCGTGATTGGCGGCGGGCACGCCGGATGCGAGGCGGCCGCCGCGGCCGCCCGTTTCGGCGCGCGCACCCTGTTGGTCACCCACAAGCTGGAGACCCTGGGCGAGATGTCCTGCAACCCGGCCATCGGCGGCCTGGGCAAGGGCCACCTGGTGCGGGAGATCGACGCCCTGGATGGACTGATGGGCCGGCTGGCCGACCAGGCCGGCATCCAGTTCCGCCTGCTCAACCGCTCCAAGGGCCCGGCCGTGCGCGGCCCGCGCGCCCAGATCGACCGGGCGCTCTACCGGGCGGCCATGCGCCAAGCCCTGGAATCGCAGGACAATCTGACCCTGCACGCCGAGGCGGTGGAGGATCTTGTCGTCGAGGACGGCCGGGTCGTCGGTGTCGTCGGCGCCAGCGGGCAGACCTTCCGCGCCGCCGCCGTGGTCCTGACCACCGGAACCTTCCTCAAGGGCGTGATCCACCGGGGCGACGAGCGCATTCCGGCTGGCCGGGTCGGCGACGCCCCCGCCATCGGCCTGTCGGACCGTCTCTACGCCACCGGGCTGAAGATGGGCCGCCTGAAGACCGGCACCCCGGCGCGTCTGGATGGGCGCACCATCGCCTGGAGCGGGCTGGAGATGCAGCCCGGCGACGACCCGCCGACGCCGTTCTCCTTCCTGACCGACGCGATCGCCACGCGCCAAGTCGAATGCGGAGTCACCTATACGACTCCGGAGACCCACAGGATCATCGCCGAAAGGCTCGGCGAATCCGCCGTCTATGGCGGAAAGGTCACGGGCGTCGGCCCGCGCTACTGCCCCTCGATCGAGGACAAGGTGGTGCGCTTCGCCGACCGCTCCAGCCACCAGATCTTCCTGGAGCCCGAGGGCCTGGACGACCCGACGGTCTATCCCAACGGCATCTCCACCTCGGTCTCGGAAGAGACCCAGGACCTCTTCCTGCGCACCATCCCCGGCCTCGAGCAGGTGAAGGTGTTCCGCTTCGGCTACGCCATCGAGTACGACTATGTGGACCCGCGCGAGCTGGACCCGGCTCTTCAGGTCAAGCGCCTGCCCGGCCTCTACCTGGCCGGCCAGATCAACGGCACCACGGGCTACGAGGAGGCCGGCGCCCAGGGCCTGGTGGCGGGCCTCAATGCGGCGCGCGCCGCCTCGGGCGCCGAGCCCGCCAGTTTCGCGCGCGACGAGGCCTATATCGGGGTGATGATCGACGACCTGGTCACGCGGGGCGTCACCGAGCCCTATCGCATGTTCACCAGCCGGGCCGAGTTCCGCCTGCGCCTGCGCGCCGACAACGCCGACCAGCGCCTGACTGACCGCGGCGTCGCCCTGGGCTGCGTGGGGTCGGAGCGCGCCGCCGCCTGGGCCGCCAAGGCCGACGCCCTGGCGCGCGCCCGCGCCCGCGCCGCCGAACTGACCCTGACCCCCGCCGAGGCGACGCGCGCCGGCTTCAAGGTCAACGCCGACGGCCAGCGCCGCGACCTGGTCCAGCTGCTGGCCTATCGGGACATCGATTTCCCAGCGCTTTCAAGGGTTTGGCCGGAAATCGCCGACTGGCCGGCGGTGGCGCGCGAGCAGCTTGAGATCGACGCCGCCTATCACGGGTACCTCGACCGCCAGGACGCTGACGTCGAGCTTTTCCGGCGCGACGAGAACCTGACCCTGCCGGCCGACCTGGACTATGCCGCCCTGGGCGGATTGTCCAATGAAGTCAAGGAGAAGCTGGCCACCGTCCGGCCGCGCACCCTGGGCCAGGCGGCCCGCATCGAAGGCGTCACCCCCGGCGCCCTCACAGCCCTGCTCGCCCATGTCCGCCGCGCCCGCGCTGCTTGAGGTCCCGGCGCTGGACGCCGGCCAGTTCGCGGCCCTCAGCGGCGCGACGCCCGCCCAGGTCGCCGACCTGGAGCGGTTCCGCGGCCTGCTCGCGGAGTGGAACGCGCGCATGAACCTCGTCGGCGCCTCCACCCTGGACGCCTTCTGGTCGCGCCACGCCTGGGACAGCGCCCAGCTGCTGCGCCTGGCGCCGGACGCCCTCACCTGGGCCGACCTCGGCGCCGGGGCCGGCCTCCCCGGCCTGGTGCTGGCGGTGATGCTCAAGGGCCGGCCGGGCGCCCGCGTCCACCTGGTCGAGAGCATGGCCAAGCGCTGCCGGTTCCTGTCGGAGATGGTCGCCGCCCTCGACCTTCCGGCCGAAGTCCACAACGCCCGGGCCGAGGACGCGAAGCTGAAGGTCGAGGTGGTCACCGCCCGCGCCGTGGCCCCCCTCACCCGCCTGCTCGGCTACGCCCAGCCCTTCTTCGCCCGCGGCGCCCGGGGCCTTTTCCTCAAGGGCCAGGACGCCGAGGCGGAAATCGCCGAAGCACGGCAAGCGTGGCGGTTTGACGTCGACGTGCTGCCCAGCCTGAGCGATCCTAGGGGCCGCATCCTCTCCATCGAAAGGCTGTCCCGTGCCTAAGGCGCCGAAGACCCTGCGCGTGCTCGCCGTCGCCAACCAGAAGGGCGGGGTCGGCAAGACCACCACGGCCATCAACATGTGCGCCGCCCTGGCCGCCGTGGGCGAGAAGGTGCTGCTGATCGACGCCGATCCGCAAGGCAACGCCTCCACCGGCCTCGGCATACCGCGCCACCTGCGCCGCAAGACCCTCTACGACGTGCTGATGGACGGCGTGCCGATCGCCGAGGCCATGGTCGAGACCGACCTGCCGGGGCTGAAGCTGCTGTCCTCCGACCCGGACCTGTCGGGGGTGGAGCTGGAGCTGGGCCAGACGCCGCGCCGCTCGTTCAAGCTCAAGGACGCCATCGCCGCCCTGCGCGCCACCGGCGAGTTCAGCTATGTGCTGATCGACTGCCCGCCGTCGCTGAACCTGCTGACCATCAACGCCATGACGGCCGCCGACGCGGTGCTGGTGCCCATGCAGTGCGAATTCTTCGCCCTGGAGGGCCTGACCCAGCTCATGCGCACCGTCGACCTGGTCAAGGGCAGCCTCAACCCGGCCCTGCAGATCCAGGGCGTGGTGCTGACCATGTA
>JAFEEA010000226.1 GCA_018241335.1 Pseudomonadota bacterium | reverse complement strand
GAGACCGTCGATCCGGACCTCTTCGCCCGCATCAAGGCCAAGGTCGTCGCCGGCCAGTGGCTGCCGGTGGGCGGAAGCTGGGTCGAGCCGGACTGCAACCTGCCCTGCGGCGAGAGCCTTTGCCGCCAGTTCCTCTATGGCCAGGCCTATTTCCAGAAGGCCTTCGGCGTGCGCTCGACGATCTTCTGGAACCCGGACGTGTTCGGCTACGACGGCCAGCTGCCGCAGCTGATGCGCCAGGCCGGGATGAGCCGCTTCCTGACCCAGAAGCTGTCGTGGAACCGGTTTACCTCGCCGCCGCACCACAGCTTCCGCTGGCGCGGCATCGACGGCAGCGAGGTGCTGACCCACTTCCCGCCGGCCGACACCTACAACGGCGAGTGCCAGGTCGAGGAGCTGCGCTACCACGGCGCCAACTACAAGGACGCCGACCGCACGCCCGAGGCGCTGTACCTGTTCGGCTTCGGCGACGGGGGCGGCGGGGCCCACGCGGAGATGATCGAGGCCCTGCGCCGGGCCGCCGACCTGCAGGGCCTGCCGCGCACCCAGATCCGCACCCCGGAGGCCTTCTTCGACCGCCTGGCCGCCTCGGCCGACGACCTGGCGGTGATCCAGGGCGAGCTCTATTTCGAGTACCACCGCGGCGTCTACACCAGCCAGTCGGAGACCAAGCGCCTCAACCGCCTGTGCGAGACGCGGCTGCAGGCGCTGGAGTTCCTGGCGACGGCGGCGCGCCTCTCCGGCCTGCCGGCGCCCTCCCCGGCGGAGATCGAGGGCCTCTGGCGGGTGGTGCTGACCAACCAGTTCCACGACATCCTGCCCGGCAGCTCGATCACCGAGGTCTACCAGCGCACCGAGCGCGAACTGACCGAGACGGCGGCGGACGCCCAGGCCCTGGCGGATGGCCTGCTGAAGGCCCTGGCCGCGGGCCCCGGCCCCGCGCGCCCGGTGAACACCCTCGGCCACGCCCGCGCCGAGGTGGTTCGCACACCGGCGGGCGACCTCGCCTATGTGACCGCCGCGCCGATGAGCGCCGGCCAGGTCGCCGACTGCCCCGACACCGTCAGCCTGACGCAGGAGGCCGCCGCCGTCGTGCTGGAGAACGGCCGGCTGCGCGCCCGCCTGACGCGCGACGGCCTGGTCCGCTCGCTGGTCCACAAGGCCAGCGGCCGCGAGTCCCTGGCCGGGCCGGCCAATCGCATCCTGCTGCTGGACGATCGCCCCACCAACTACGAGGCCTGGGACATCGACCCCTTCGCCTGGGAGACGGCCGAGGACGCCGCGGGCGCGCAGTCCATGACGGTGACGGAGACCGGGCCCCTGCGCGCCGCCGTCCGCTTCGAGCGGGCGCTTGGCCACCACAGCCGGCTCGTCCAGACGGTCAGCCTGGACGCCGGATCGCCGTTCCTGCGCTTCGAGACCGTGCTGGACTGGAAGGATCGGCGGACCCTGGTCAAGGCGCTGTTTCCCCTGGCGGTCACCGCCCGCCACGCGACCTACGAGACGATGTTCGGCGTCGCCGAGCGGCCGACCCACGCCAACACCGACGCCGACGCGGCGATGTACGAGGTCCCCGGCCAGCGCTGGGCCGACCTGTCGGAACCCGGGTTCGGCGTCTCCCTGCTGAGCGACGCGCGGCACGGGTTCTCGTGCCTGGGCGGCGACATGTCCCTGACCCTGGCGCGCGGTCCGCAGTCGCCCGACCCGGGCGCGGACATCGGCGAGCACCGTTTCGCCTACGCCCTCTATCCGCACGCCGGCGACTGGCGCGAGGCCGGGGCGGTCCGCCAGGGCGCCTGTTTCGCGCGGCCGATGCTGTGGCTGGACGGCGCGCCGGCGGCGGCCCTGGCCCGGCCCCTCGTCGCCAGTTCGGCCGCCAACGTCGTGGTCGACACCGTCAAGCCGGCCGAGGACGGCCACGGCTGGATCGTGCGCCTCTACGAGAGCAACGGCGTCCGCGGCCCGGCGCCCCTGACCTTCGGCGTGCCGGTCAAGTCCGTCAGCCTCAGCAACACACTGGAAGAACCCGGTCCTGACCTCGCGCTGAAGGACGGCGCGGTGACCCTGGACCTGAGGCCGTTTCAGATCGCGACCCTGCGGGTGGTGTGAGCGCGGCTTTGCGCCGCGAACGTCCCCTACCCGGCCGTCCTGGCCGCATAGATCTTCTGGAACCCTTCCAGGTCGCCGGCGTCGACGTCCGACACCGCCCAGTAGACCAGCCCGCCGCGGCCCCAGCGCACCAGGGCGTAGCCTTTTCGGCGGATGAGCTGCGGCTGCTCCGGGGCCTGGCCCGGCCAGATGAACAGGTTGATGACGTGGGCGCGGCGTCGATAGACCAGGGCCGCGGCGGTCTTCTGGTCGATATAGTCCAGCCGCCCGCCGGCCAGGGGATAGCCGTCGGCCGCCAGGTCGACCACCGGCGGGGCGAAGTCGATCTTGCCGTCGAACCAGGGCTTGACCGTGTGCCGGTCGGAGGTCGCCACGTCGACCAGGTGGGCCGCCTGCAGCGAACGCACATGGCCCTCGACCAGCTCGAACGGCAGGTCGGCGGCGACGGGGGCCATCAGGGTGACGACCGCCAGGCTGGCGGCCAGGGCGGTGACGGCGCCGCCGGCGATCCAGGTCTCCAGCGCGAACCGCCGACGCGGCCGGGAGGGCGCAGCCGGCGCGCGCGCGGGGCCCGGCGCCTCGTCGGCCTCCGCCGCGTCCAGGGCCGCCAGGGCGCGGGCGCGGAATCCCTCCGGCGCGCCTTCCGTCAAGGCCGGGCTGCGCAGCGCCTGCTTGACCTCGACGAGGTTGGCCCAGGCCTGGGCGCAGGCCGGGCACGTCTTCATGTGCGCCTCCAGCTCCAGGGCGTGGCCGGCGTCCAGCTCGCCATCGGCCAGGGCGTTGAGCAGCAGGAGCTTGTCGTCGCAGGCGCTCATCCGGCCGCCTCCTCGGCCAGGCCCATGGCCCGGGCCAGCATCTGGCGCGCCCGGGAGAGGCGCGACATCACCGTGCCGATCGGCGCGCCGGTGGCCAGGGCGATCTCCTTGTAGCTGAGCTCTTCCAGGTCCTTGAGCACCAGGGCCTCGCGGAAGGGTTCGGGCAGGGCCTCGATGGCCGCGCGCAGGGCGGCGGCGTCGCCGCGCCGGATCAGGGCCGCCTCGGCGCCCATCTCGGGGTCGTCGGCCACGTCCAGGGCGCCGTCGGGATCGCTCACCGTCACAGTCTCCCATGCCCGGCGCCGGCGCGCCCAGTCGAAATAGGCGTTGCGAACGATGGCCAGCAGCCAGGCCTTGGGCTCGCCGCCGCGATAGCTGTCGAAGGCGCGGAAGGCCTTGAGGAGGGCGTCCTGGGCGATGTCCTCCGCCCCGGCCGCATCTCGGCACAGGTAGCGGGCGAAGGAATGGGCGCTGTCGAGATGTGGCAGCACAAGGCTGCGGAACCGCGCCGGTTGCGAGGGACTGGATAGGCCCGGCGCGGTTCCGCTCGGACCGCCCGGGGGGTGGGGGCCCGAAGAGGGACGCTCCGCCGCCAAGTCACCGCCCCCGTCGCCGCCCACGCGGGCGCGGGGCCCGGCGGGCAGGCTGGGCCGCAGCGGCACGATCCGGCCGCGGGCGGGAGGGGCTTGGCGGGGCATCGGCGGTCACGGGCGCTTGACGATCACCTTTCCGACCATCCTCGGGTGCAGCGAACAGAAGTAGCTGTAAACGCCCGGCTTGGCGAAGGTGAAGGTGAAGCGCTCGTCGCTGTCGATGGGCTTGGAGCGGAAGCTGTTGTCGACCGCCACTACGGTGTGCGGCACGTCGTCGGCGTTGACCCAGGTGACCCGCGCCCCCACCGGCACGGTGATCGTCATGGGGCCGAAGGTGAAGTTGCCGATGGTCACCACCGGGGCGCTGGCGGTGGCCGGCGGGGCGGCGGGGATGGCGGCCAGGGCCGCGCCGGCGCCGGCGCCGGTCCCGAGAACGAGGGCCAGGGCGACCGCCAGGGCGCGCGGCGAGGCGAAGGCTTGCTGCAACACGAGAGAACTCCGAAACGATGAGGAAAAAGATCGGGCCGGCCGGTCAGGCCAGCGGGGTGTCGATGACGGCGAGGGCCTGGCCGGCGCGCACGAAGTCCACCTGGCGCACGCCCAGCACCGAGCGGAGCTGTTCGGCCGGGACCTTCATCGGGCCGGGCGATGGCCCCTGCCCCGGCGCCGGCTGCGGGAAGGCGGTGGAGCGGGCGGTGTGGAAGGCGACGCGGCCCTCGACCTTCTGCAGCACCTGGTGGATGTGGCCGTTCAGCACCGTCACCGAGCCGAAGCGGGCCAGCAGTTTCAGCGCCTGGGCGCCGTCGTCGGTGCCCCAGCCCCAGTCCGGATAGACCGACCACAGGGGGATGTGGGCCAGGACCACGATGGGCGTGGAAGCCGAACGGGCGTGGAGGTCCGCCTTCAGCCAGGCGAGTTGCTCAGTCCCCAGGCTGCCCAGGCCGCCGGCCTTGAGGTTGAGGACGTTGACCAGGGCCACGAAGTGCACGCCCGCGTGGTCGAAGCTGTACCAGCCGGCGCCTCGCGCGCCGCCGTCCACGTCCTTGCCGTAGCGGGCCAGGAACGCCTTGCCGGCGCCGTCGTCCAGCACGTCGTGCTCGCCGGGCACATGGAACACCGGCAGGCCGGCCTCCTTGATGATCTGGTCGGCATCGTCGAACTCCTGATCCTTGGACAGCTGGCTGACGTCGCCGGTGTGGACGATGAAGGCCGGGCGGTCCGGCAGGGCGCGAATCTTGGCCACCGCCTCGCGGAAGGTGGCGCGGGCGTCCGGGTTGACCGGCTTGGCAAAGCCGATGTGGCTGTCGCTGACCTGGACGAAGGTGAAGGGGGTCGCGGGCGCCGCTCGGGTAGCGGCCTCGGCGTCCAGCGCGCCCAGCCCCACCGGCAGGCCGCCGGCCAGGCCCCAGACCACCCCCGTGCCGGCCCAGGCCATGCACTTGAGCGCCCCGCGGCGGCCTTCGTTGACGGTCTCGTTGTCGGCCATGACGCCTCTCCTTCACTGCTTTCGAAGGACGAGACGACGAAGGGCGGCGGGATATTCCCGCCGCCCTCGCTTTTTTCCGTGACGGGCCCGAAGCGAGCCCGCCGATGGCGCCCTGGCCTAGAACTTCTTGGTCAGGGAGACGCCGTAGGTCCGCGGATCCAGGGTGAACACGTTGGTGAACATCCCCGAGGTCGGGTCGGTCACATAGGTGTCGGTCAGCGGCTGGTTGTTGGTCAGGTTCTTGACCCAGAGCTGCAGGTCCAGCCCCTTTTCCACGCTCGAGAAGGTCAGCGTGGCGTTGAGGTTGTTCCAGGACTTCAGGTTGTCATTGATGGCGTTGTAGATGCGCGCGAAGCTGGAGGCCTGCCAGTAGTAGTCGCCGCGCAGGGTGGCCTTCCAGTCGCCGCCCAGCTCGAACACGTATTGGGCGCCGAAGTTCAGCGTCCAGTGCGGCGAGTTCGGCAGCTGGCGGCCCTTCAGGTTCACCGCCACGCCGTCGATCGAGGCGTTGCCGGTGTAGGTGTAGAGCAGGCCGCCCGGGCTGGTGACGACACCCGAACCGTTGGCCGGGCCGGTGAAGGCGTCGGCCTGGGCTTGCGAGAAGCCCGCGGTGTTGACCAGGAAGTGGTTGTAGGAAGTCGCGGACACCGAAGCGCCGCCGCTGCACAGGCTCGTCAGTCCAGGCCCGCCCAAGGCGCCGGCGCTGGCGTTGAGCAGGGCCGCGAGGCCGACCGTATCCACGATACAGTTCGCGCCGCTGCCGGTCTTCAGCAGCGTGTAGGTCGGATCACCCTGCGTCAGATTCATGGTGTCGATGGATTCGCCACCCGTGATCTCGGTGTGCAGATAGCCGATGTTGGCGTTCAGGGTCAGGTTACGAACTGGCGACCACAGGCTTTCGAACTCGATGCCGTAGATCTTGGCGTTGATGTTCTCGTTGACCGAGGACTCCGCCACGATCTTGGAGATCTGGTAGTTCTTGTAGTTGTAATAGAAGAAGTCGCCGTTCAACGTCAGCGTGCCGTTCATCAGCGTGTTCTTGGTGCCGATTTCGAAGGCGTCGATGTATTCCG
>JAFEEA010000225.1 GCA_018241335.1 Pseudomonadota bacterium | reverse complement strand
GGCGGCGTGCACCGCATGGCCGCGCGGCTGGACGACCGCTGGACCCTGGCGGCCGGCGCGTTCAGCAGCGACGCGGCCCGCTCGCAGGCGTTCGGCCGCTCGCTGGGATTGGACGAGGGGCGCTGGTACGGCGACTGGCGGGCGATGGCCACTGCCGAGTCCGCGCGGCCCGACCCCATCGACGCGGTGGCCATCGTCACCCCGAACCACATGCACCACGCGCCGGCGCGGGCGTTCTTGGAGGCGGGGATCGCGGTGATCTGCGACAAGCCCCTGACCACCACCCTGGCCGACGCGCTGGACCTGGCCGAGGCGGTGAAGCGCACGGGCCTGCCGTTCGTGCTGACCCACAACTACAGCGGCTACGCCATGGTCCGCCAGATGCGGGCCATGGCAGCTGACGGGACGCTGGGCGCGATCCGCGTGGTGCAGGCCGAATACGCCCAGGACTGGCTGGCCACGGACCAGAGCGGCAACAAGCAGGCCGACTGGCGCGGCGATCCGGAACGCGCCGGCGGCGGCGGGGCGCTGGGCGACATCGCCACCCACGCCTACCACCTGGCGACCTTCGTCACCGGCCAGACGGCCGAGGCGATCAGCGCCGAGACCTCCCGCTTCGTGCCGGGCCGGCGGCTGGACGACGACGTGCAGATCCGGCTGCGCTGGGCAAATGGCGCGCGGGGGCAACTGTGGGCCAGCCAGGTGGCGATCGGCCTGGCCAACGGCCTGCGCCTGCGGGTCTATGGCGACAAGGCCGCGGTGGAGTGGGCGCAGGAGGAGCCGGACCTGCTGCGTTTCGCGCGCCTCGGCGAGGCGCCGCAGATCCTGCGGCGGGGCGGGCCGGGCCTTTCGGCGGCGGCGCAGGCAGCCACCCGCATCCCGGCCGGCCACCCGGAGGGTTACCTGGAAGGCTTCGCCCAGATCTATGCGGACGCTGCTGACCTGATCGGCGCGCACAAGGCGGGCAGACCTGTTCCCGCCAAGGTACTGCCGGGCGTGAACGACGGCGTCGACGGGATGCGCTTCATCCAGGCCGCCCTGGCCAGCGCCGCGGCGGACGGGCGCTGGACCTTGCTGAACGAAGGAGCGCGCTGATGCGACAGAGCTTCGCCTGGTGGTCCTTCACCATGGGCCGCGATATCGAGCCGGCCGGCTTCCTGAAGGACGCGGCGGCGGCGGGCGCCAAGGGCGTCGAGATGCTGCCGCAGCCGCTGTGGCCGGTGGCGCAGGACCTGGGGCTGACCGTCGTCACCGAGACCGGCCACAAGCTGGAAGAGGGCTTCAACGATCCCGCCCGCCACGGCGCCCTGCAGTCGGAGATGCGCCGCAAGATCGACGCGGCGGCCGCGGGCGGCGTCGACGCCGTGATCGTATTCGCCGGCAACCGCTTCGGTGACGGGTCCGACGAGCGGGCCATCGCGGCCTGCGCCGAGGGCCTGGGCCCCGTGGTGGCTCACGCCGAGGCCGCCGGGGTGCGGGTGCTGATGGAGCTGCTGAACAGCAAGGTCGACCACCCCGGCCAGCAGTGCGACCGCACGGCCTTCGGCGCCGCCGTGGTCCGGCAGGTGGGATCGCCGACGCTGAAGTTGCTCTACGACGGCTACCACATGCAGCTGATGGAGGGGGACCTCAGCCGCACCATCAAGGCCAACCTGGGCCTGATCGGCCATGTGCACACCGCCGGCGCCCCCGGCCGGCGTGACCTGGACGACCGCCAGGAGATCAACTGGCGCGGGGTCGCGGCCCTGCTGGAGCACCTGAAGTACGACCACTGGGTCGGCCACGAATTCATCCCCCGCGGCGAACCGATCGCCGCGCTCAAGTCAGCCATCGCCCTGTTCGACTCCGTCGGACAGGCGGCGTGAGGAATCCATCGATGCAATTTGACGCGATTATCGTGGGCTCGGGCATCAGCGGCGGCTGGGTTGCCAAGGAATTGTGCGAGCGCGGCCTGAAGGTGCTGATGCTGGAGCGCGGGCCGAACGTCGAGCACGGCCCCGACTACAGCCACGAGCTGGCCGGGCGGCTGCGCCGGCGGGACGACCAGATCCCGGACGAGGAGAAGGCGCTTCACTACCCCTATTACGAGGGGGTCACCTACGCGATGTTCAACTCGAACAAGAAGTTCTGGGCCAGCGACCACGACTATCCGTACGAGACGGCGCCCGGAAAGCCCTATCGCTGGATCCGCGGCTATCAGCTGGGCGGCCGTTCGCTGACCTGGGGGCGCCAGTCCTACCGCTGGTCGCCGAACGACTTCGAATCCAACCTCAAGGACGGGCACGGCGTTGACTGGCCGATCCGATATGAGGACCTGGAGCCCTGGTACGACCACGTCGAGGCGTTCGCCGGGATCAGCGGCGACTATGACGGCCTGCCGCAGCTGCCGGACGGCGACTTCCTGCCGCCCTTTCAGTTCAACGACGTCGAGGCCGACGCCAAGGGGCGCATCGAGGCCGCCTTCCCGACCCGCAACCTGATCATGGGGCGCTGCGCCCACCTCAGCCGCGTCGCCAAACCACAGATGGACATGGGGCGCCAGCGCTGCGAGCAGCACGTGCGCTGCCACCACGGCTGCCCGCTGGGCGCCTATTTCTCCACGCAGGCCGCGACCCTGCCAGCGGCGCGCAAGACCGGCAACCTGACGATCATCACCGACGCCATCGTCGAGAGCGTGATCTACGACCCGGCGACGAAGAAGGTCACCGGCGTGCGCGCGATCGACCGGCTGACCAAGCAGGGCGTGACCCACGAGGCGCGGATGGTGTTCCTGAACGCCTCGGCGATCAACACGGCGGCCCTGCTGCTGAACTCCCGCTCCGAGGCCTTCCCGCGGGGCCTCGCCAACGGCAGCGACCAGGTCGGCCGCAACCTGATGGACCATGTCAGCACCCGGCCGATCCTCGGGGTCTATCCGGGCTTCGAGACCAGCCACTTCCAGAACGACCGGCCAACCGGGCTCTACATGCCGCGCTACGCGAACGTCACAGAGACCGACAAGCCCTACCTGCGCGGCTTCGGCCTGCAGGGCGGAGCCGGGCGGCGGCGCATTCCGGGCGCCGAGCCTGACGCCTCCGGGGCGCCGAAGCGGGGCTGGATGTTCAGCCTGCTGCCGTTCGGCGAGGTGCTGCCGAACCCCAACAACCGCGTGACCCTGACCACCTCGCGGGTGGATTCCTGGGGCATTCCGCTGCCGGTGATCGACTGCGAGCATGGCGAGAACGAGAAGCTCATGATGCGCGAGGCGGCCAAGGACGCCGCCGCCATGCTGGCCGCCGCCGGCTGCACCGACATCACGCCCTGGGAAGAGGCCGGGTCCTACCTGACCCCGCCCGGCGACCGCATCCACGAGATGGGCACCGCGCGCATGGGCCGCGATCCGCGCACCTCGGTTTTCAATGGCTGGGGCCAGGCGCACGAGGCGCCGAACCTGTTCTGCTCGGATGGGGCGGTGATGGCGTCCAGCGCCTCGATGAACCCGTCGCTCACCTACATGGCGCTGTCCGCCCGCGCGGCCAACCACGCCGCCGACCTGCTCGAACAAGGAGCCCTCTGATGACGCCCGTCGGCCTTCAGCTCTACACCCTGCGCCGGCCGTTCGGCGAAGACCCGATCGGCACGCTCGAGCGCATCCGGCAGGTGGGCTACGACAGCGTCGAGTTCGCCGCCCCGCTGGACATGGACTTCGCCCCGCTCAGCGCGCGGATGAAGGAAATCGGCCTCGACTGCCCCTCCGTGCACGTGGGCCTGGCCGACATCAACGGCCGTCCCGAACGGGTGCTGGCGGTGGCCAGGGAACTGGGCTGCCGGTTCATCGTGCTGCCCTTCGTCGACCCGAAGGAGACCGACTGGCATGCGGTGGTGAAGCAGGCCGACGCCTTCGCCAAGGCGGCGAAGGACGAGGGCTTCGGCTTCGCCTACCACCACCACCACTTCGAGTTCGACAATTCGCGCGGCTTCCGCCCCTTCGACGTGCTGGTGGGCGAGTCCGACCCGGCGCTCTTCAACTTCGAGCTCGACGTCTACTGGCTGAAGAAGGGCGGCGAGGAGCCGGTGGAGATGATCCAGCGCCTGGGCGGGCGGGTGAAGCTGCTGCACCTGAAGGACATGGCCCCGAACGGCGACATGACCGACGTCGGCTCCGGCGTGCTGGACTTCCCGGCGATGATCGCCGCCGGTCGCGCCGCGGGGGTCGAGCACATGTTCGTCGAGCACGACGTGCCGCCCAAGCCCTACTGGCCGAGCGTCGAGGCCAGCGTGAACTACCTGCGCGCGCTGGCCTAGAGGCCGGGCGCCGCCGGAGAGGCCGGCGCGGCCGGTTCACACAGATTACGGCGATTTCAGTTTCCGCGGCGCCGGCCGCCGAGGGATAAATGGCGCTGCGGCGCCCTCCCCCTCCGCCGCGCTCTAGGAGCGTCAGCGCTTGATTCCTCTCGTCGCCGCCCTGTCCATCGGCGCGTCCCTGCCCGAATTGCCCAGCCTGCCGCCGATCAAGCGGGACTTCCAGATCACCTATGTGGATCGCACCGGCGCCGTGATCGGGGTGCGCGGCGGTCGCTACGGCCCGCCGGTGGACCTGAGGGCCCTGCCTGCCTACGTTCCCGCCGCCTTCGTCGCGATCGAGGACCGGCGCTTCTATGAGCACCAGGGCATCGACGCCATGGGCATCGCCCGCGCCATCGTCAGCGACCTCTCCAAGGGCCGCGCCGCCCAGGGCGCCTCGACCATCACCCAGCAGTTGGCGCGCAACCTGTTCCTGACCAACGAGCGGACCGTTGAGCGCAAGGCCACCGAGGCGGTCTATGCGGTGGAGCTGGAGCAGGCCTATTCCAAGCAACAGATCCTGGGGATGTATCTCAGCCGGGTCTATTTCGGCTCGGGCGCCTATGGCATCGAGGCGGCGGCGCACCGCTATTTCAACAAGCCCGCCGCCCGGCTGACGATCCGCGAGGCGGCGATGCTGGCGGCGGTGATGAAGTCGCCAGTGGCCTATGACCCGGCCGACCAACCGGCCGCCAACGCGGCGCGGACCAGGCTGGTGCTGGACGCCATGGTGGAGACCGGGGCGATCACCGCGGCCCAGCGGGCCAAGGCCCTGGCGTCGACGCCCAAGGTCTGGAAGGACGCGCCCAATGAGGCGGCCCAGTACTTCGTCGACTGGGTGGACGGCCAGACGCGCAAGCTGCTGACCAGCCCCCTGCGCCAGGACCTGGTGGTGGAGACGACGCTGGATTCGGCGCTGGAGACCGCCGCGGCCCAGTCGCTGGAGGCCACGGTGGCCCGCCACCAGGCGCAGGGGATCCAGCAGGGCGCGGCGGTCTCGGTGGACGCGGTCGGCCGGGTGCGCGCCCTGGTGGGCGGCGTCGACTACCAGCATAGCCAGTTCGACCGCGCGGTGGACGCCCACCGCCAGGCGGGCTCGTCATGGAAGCCGTTCGTCTACCTGGCGGCGCTGGAGGCCGGGCGCACCCCTGACAGTCCGGTGGTGGACGAGCCGGTGACCATCGGGACCTGGTCGCCGCGCAACTTCGAGCCGGGATATGAGGGCTCGATCACCCTGCAGGTGGCGCTGGCCCATTCGATCAACACCGTGGCCGCGCGCCTGGCCGACGAGGTGGGCCGCGACAAGGTGGCGGCGGGCGCGCACCGGGTGGGCATCGTCTCGGCGATCAACACCGACCCGGCCATGGCGCTGGGCACCACCCTGGTGACGCCGCTTGAGATGGCCCAGGCCTATACGGCGTTCTCGAACGGCGGGAACCGCGTCGGCGCCTATGGCATCGAGCGCATCCGGGTGAGCGGCGGGCCGGTGATCTTCGTCAACCGCCCGGCGGCGCCGACGCCGGCCATCGGCAACCCGGCGCTCAGCGACCTGAACCAGATGCTGCGCGGGGTGGTGGCGTTCGGCACCGGGACCAAGGCGGCGATCAAGGGCTGGGACATCGCCGGCAAGACCGGCACCACCAGCGACTTCCGCGACGCCTGGTTCTGCGGCTTCACCGGCGGCTTCGCCACGGTGGTGTGGATGGGCCGCGACGACAACACCCCGATGCGCGGCGTCACCGGCGGCAGCGCCCCGGCCGAGGCCTGGCGCGGCTACATGGCCTATGCGGTCAAGCGCGTCGGCGCGTCGG
>JAFEEA010000224.1 GCA_018241335.1 Pseudomonadota bacterium | reverse complement strand
CGCCGGATCGCCTGGTCGTAGTCCTTGTCCTGCGTGGCGATCAGGCCAAGCAGGAACTGGACCTCGTTGTCGGCCGGCTGACGCTTTTCCAGGTCCGCCAGGACGACCCTGGCCTCGGCCAGCTTGCCCGCGTTCATCAACAGCTGAGCGGCCTGCAGCTCGGTGATCTGGCGGCTCTGGCCCTCCACCGTCGCGGTCGGCGCGGGGGCGGGCGAAGGCTGAGCGGCGGCCGGCGCGGGCGCGCAGGCCAGCGTGATCGCCGCCAGCGCCCACGCCCGCCCCTTTGAAAACCGGTACGCTCCCTGCAGACGCAAACAGGACCGCCGTCAGGCCGCCGCCAGGACGAGCGCCATCGCCCGCGCCCCGGCTTCGCGCATGCCGTCCTCGTCCTGCGGCGTGAACCCAAGCCGCGCGTAGTCGACCACCAGGAACCCGTTGGCCAGGCGCCGCACCGCCCCGGCGAACCGCGGATCGGCCAGCAGGTCCTGCGCCATCACCCCGACGAAGGCGCGCCCGTCGCCGATGTAGCGGAACCGGTAGAGCTGCACGCCATTGGCCAGGCGGCCGAGCGGCTCGATGTCGCGCTTGAGGCGACGATCCGAGGGGGCCACCACCGACTGGTTCGGGCCAGCTATGCCGCCCACGGCGGATTTCTTGCCGTCGCTGAGCGTCCACACCGCCGCCATTTCGTCGGCGTTGGGGCCATAAAGCGCGCCCTTGAATGTCCCGCTGGCGCCCAGGTCCAGGGCGTAGGCCGACGCCGCCGCCGGGCTGGCCGGCACGCTGGTGGTGGTCGCCGTGCCAGAGAATGTCGCGCCGGAGAGTGTCGCTGACAGGGACACGTCATTCCATGAGTAGCCGACGCCGGTCCCGGTATCGACGGACATTCCGGTGAGCGCCCCGGTCACCGCGCCCGTGCCGAAGTTGGCCGACAGGGTTCCGTGCCCAGACAAGGTCGCGACCGTATAGGGCGCGAAGGTGCTGGTGTTTTCGGCGGGCGTATAGACCTCGCCCACGACGGTGCTGAGGTTGTACGTGGCGGTCCCGGTGGTCGGCACAGCTCCCACCGGGGTCTGGTAGCCGGCCGTGAAGTAGCCGACGTTGCTCGGCGCGCCTGTGGCGCTGGCCGCCACGTTCCACCGACCGAGAACGCTGTAGTTCTCATAGAACGGGAAGGTCGCGCCTGCCCAAAGCCCGTTGGCGCTTTGGACGTTCACCGGAGAGAAGGACATCGGGGAGATGGCGACATCGATCCCCAGCGACGGGATGACGAGGCGAGCGCCGTCGGCCCGATGGCCATTGGTGTCCGTCATGACCAGGGTGGCCCCCTGGGCGTTCGTCGCCGTGTCGGCCGTGACCGTCGCCCCGGTGGCGCCGTTGACGGGCGTGATCTTGATCGCGGACTGGGTCAGGGCGAACACCGTGCCGACCGGGCCTGGGAACACCACATTCGGATCGGTGGCCTGCTGGAATCCGCCGGCGGCGGTGGTCGGTGGCGTCGAGCCCATGGATGCCGCGGAGAAGGCGCCGATCGTGGTCGGCGGGGCGGCCCTGGGCGCCCCGAAGACGCCGATGGCGGCATTGGTTCCGTCATACAGGCTCCAGACGGCGCCGACTTCGTCCGCGCCGGGCCCATAGAAGCCGCCGTTCAGGAATCCGCTGGCGCTCTGTTGCGACGCGATGCTTCCGCCCTTGAGCGCGGAATTGCTAGAGGTCGTGCCGCTGAACCCCGCCCCCGAGATCGAACCGGTAAGAGAGACCGTGTTCCACGCCTCGGGCGAATGGCTCGAGTCGGTCTGCGACGTCATGTTCGTCAACGACCCGGTGACACCCCCGGTGGCGAAGTTCGCGGTCAGCGTTGCGTCCCCCCGCAGATAGGTCGGCATGCCAGGCAGGTTCGCCGGCCGAAGCAGTTCGCCGCTGACGCCGCCTGGCTGGCTAAAGGTAGCCGAACCGGTGTTCGGCATGGCGCCCGGGGTGGTTTGATACCCCAGCAGCATGATCCCCAGGCTGCTCGGCCCCTCCAACGTGGACAGGTCAACGATGGACCACTGCTGCATGGAGACGTACTTCAGCGGGCCCTTGGTCCCCCCGAGCGTCATGCTGTCCAACCGCAGATAGCTGGTAGGCGAGAGGACCACAGCGGTCGACGGGGCGTCCAGATTGCCGCCGAACGGGCCGAGCGGGGCGGCCACCACGATGTTGGTGTCGATCCCGGCGCCGGGCACTTTCAGCTCCACCGTCTGGGTCGCCGCGTTGACGATCGTCTCGGTGGCGCCGCCGGCGTTGGCGGCGGCGTCGGGCTGGCTCACCACGCCCAATTTCATCACCGTCTGCTGGGCGGCGAACACCGTGCCTGCGGGCGGCGGACTGGTGGCGCCATTGAACGTCGGACCGCCGCTGGTCGCCGTCTGCAGGCCCGCGGCGGCGGTGGTGGGTGCGGTGGAGCCGAACGTCGCTGCGGCGGGCGCCATCAGGAAATTAAGGTTGCCGCCGGTCTTCTGGCCGTCGAGCACCCCGATCGCCGACTTGGTCCCGTCGTAGAGGGTCCAGACCGCGCCCGCCTCGCTGTCCCCCGGATTGCCGATTGGGCCGTTGGCTCCATAGAAGTGGCCTTCGAGCGTGCCCGTGGCGGCTCCTAGCGCGAAGGGCCCTGACCCGCCGGCCTGGGCCGAGGTGGTTCCGCTGAACCCTGCGCCCGAGATCGTGCCGGTGATCGCAACCGTGTTCCATGGATTGGTGATCGTCCCGGTCGAGTCGAGGACGTTCATCTGGCTGAACTGGCCGGTGACGGCGCCGGTGGTGAAGTTGGCCGTCAGGGTCGAGTTTCCGAACACTTGAGCGGACCCGTAAGGGTCACTGAAGCCAGCCACTCCGGGCGCCAGGACCACGCCGCTGGCGTTGCCGGTGAAAATCGCCGTGCCGGTCTTCTGCAGATTGGCGATCGGCGTCTGATAGCCGACCAGGAACATGCCGACGTTCGTGGCGTGCAAGTCGCTTGTGTCGCGCACCACCCAGGCGCCGGCCAACAGGTCTTCGGTCTGCTTGTTGAGGCTGGAGACGCTCAGATACTTGCCATTTGAAAGATGGGTGTCGGAAGTCGCGTTCAAGGTGACGTTGGCATCGATCGACAGGCCCGGAATCTTGATCTCGAAGGTTCCGGCCTGGGCGTCGACGACCGTGCCCGTGGCGCCCTGGTTGTTGGTGTTTGTGTCGGCCGTGATGCCGCTTGAGTTGATCGACAGCGCGGTTTGGGTCGCGGCGAAGACCGTGCCGGCGGGGGCGAAAGGCGCGAAGATCCACAGCTTCGGGCCCCCGTTGGTCGCCTCCTGCAATCCGCCCGCGGCGGTTGTCGGGGGATTGGCGCCCTGTGTCGGTCGCGCGGCGGCGCCGATGCTGAAGCCGGTCGGCGTCGGAGTCGGTGTCGGGGTCGGCGTAGGGGTCGGGGTCGGCGTTGGCGTCGGCGTGGAGCTTCCCGGGCTGACGCCGTCCGTGGCGCATGCGCCCAGGACGAGCGGCATGATCATGGTCGTGGCGACCAGCACCTTCTTCATGGATTCCCCCATCCCCACGCCGGCCGGACGGCTCCCCACCGTCACCCTGCCGGGTAACCCAAGGTAGCAATGACGCGACCTGGAAATTATTTCCGCCGCGATACAATTTGACGACGACTAGGCGACTTCGACCTCGGGCTGTAACCAGATTGGCGGAACGGGGGAGTCCATGGAGCTGGTCTGTTACCTGGAGCCCGGCTGGGCGCCGTTGCTGCGCCCGGCGCCGGCGTCCCGGCCGTGGATGGACGACGCGCCCGACGCCTTCGCCTACCGTTGCCTGCCGCTCAACATCGCCAACGCCCACGGCTGGGAGTTGCTCAACCCCCACGGCTTCGAGGCGGAGTGGGACGGCGGGGACGGCGCCGGCTCGGTCATCGTGCGGCCAGACCCGGGCGCCCCGGCCGGACGCACCGCCGTTTCCCTGTTCGGCCTGGGCGTGGTCACCTTTCACGTCGAGGGGATCATCCGCACCCCACCGGGCTGGAACCTGTGGGTCGGCGGGTCGCCCAACCGGCCCAAGGACGCCATCGCCCCCCTGAACGGCGTCATCGAGACCGACTGGTCGCCCTTCAGCTTCACCATGAACTGGAAGTTCACTCGCCCGAACACGCCGGTGCGTTTCGAGGCCTTGGAGCCGATCTGCTTCCTGTTCCCGGTCCAGCGCGGCGCGTTGGAGTCCATCGAGCCCAGGCTGGCGCCCATCGCCGACCAGCCAGACCTGCGCGAGCGGTTCCACGCCTGGAGCCGCTCGCGCGACGCCTTCCAGGACAAGGTGCGGCAAGACCCGCCCCGGGCGCCCGCAGACCACTGGCAGAAGCACTACTATCGCGGTGTCGACATCGCGGGGCGGACGCATGTCGACGATCACCAGGCCAAGCTCCGGCTCGAGAACTTTGACCGCACCGCCTTCCCCGACTTGCCCCCCGTTCCGGCCGACGACGCCGCCCTGCCCCGCCCCGCGCCTGCCGGGCCCCATGGCGGCGAGCCCGCGCGGCTGGCCCTCGCCCGGCGCGAATGGCTGCTGGAGACCTTGGAGCGCCAGCGCGACCTCGCGCCTTCGGCGGTGGGGATCGAACGGCGCGCGGGCCTGTCCGCCGACGAATTCCTGGAGCGCTACTACGCCGCCAACCGGCCCGTGATCCTGACCGGCGAGATGGAGGGCTGGCCGGCCCTGAAGCTATGGACCCCCGACTACCTCAAGGCGCGCGTCGGATCGGCCATGGTCGAGTACCAGCACGGCCGCGCCGCCGACCCGCGCTTCGAGCGGGACAAGGACGCCCACCGCGCGCGCGGACCCTTCGACGCCTTCATCGACGCGATCAGCGCGCCCGACGCCGGCAACGACACCTACATGACCGCCTACAACGCGGTCGCCAACACCGAGGCCCTGTCGCCGCTGGCCGTCGATCTCGGCCGATTGGACAAGGTCCTGGCCCCGGATGCGTCGGGCATGATGTGGATCGGGCCGGCGGGGACCCTCACCGCCCTCCACCACGATCTGACCAACAACCTGATCGCCCAGGTCACCGGGCGAAAACGCCTGCTGGTCCTCCCCGCCGCCGAGGTCGGCCGGCTCTACAACGACCAGCACGTCTTCAGCCGCCTCACCGACCTGGAGGACCCGGCCCTCGATTTCGCCGCCTTCCCGCGCCTCACCGGCGCGCGCGCCTATCCGGTGACGCTGGAGGCGGGCGAGATCCTGTTCATGCCCCTGGCCTGGTGGCATCAGGTGCGTTCGCTGAGCTTCAGCGTCAGCCTGACCTATACGGCCTTCCGCTGGCCCAACGACGCCGCGGCCAGCTATCCGCCTGGCTAGTCCCTGCTCTAGTTCCGCCGCGGGATGACCACCGGCAGGGTTTCGTAGCCCTTGACGAACACCGAGTGGGTCCGGCTGGGCTCGCCGGCCAGTTCGATGACCGGGAAGCGCTTCAGCATTTCTTCCCAGATGATGGTCAGTTGCAGCTCGGCCAGGCGGTTGCCCACGCAACGGTGGATGCCGAAGCCGAAGGACATGTGCGTGCGCGGCCGCTCGCGGTCGATGATGTAGGCGTTGGGGTTGTCGATCACCCGCTGGTCGCGGTTGCCCGAGACGTACCACATGGCGACGTTGTCGCCCTCGCGGATGGTCTGGCCGCCGAACTCGAAGTCCTGGGTGGCCGTGCGCCGCATGTGCGCCAGCGGCGTCTGCCAGCGGATCGTCTCGGACACCATCGAGGGGATCAGCGACGGATCGGCGCGCAGCTTGTCGTACTGGTCGGGGTTCTTGTTCAGCGCGTAGACGCTGCCGGAAATGGTGTTCCGCGTGGTGTCGTTGCCGCCGATGATCAGCAGGCCGATGTTGCCGTTGAACTCGTGCACGTCCATGTCGCGGGTGGCTTCGCCGTGGGCCAGCATCGAGATCAGGTCGAAGGTCGGCTCGGCGTTGACGCGCGCGTTCCACAGTTCGCGGAAGGCGGCGAAGCAGGCGTTCACCTCGGTGAGCTTGTGCTCCCAGCTCTTCACCGGACCGTGACCCGGGGCGTTGGTCATCATGTCCGACCAGTGGGTGAGCTTGCGCCGATCCTCGAAGGGGAAGTCGAACAGGGTGGCCAGGGTCATGGCCGTCAGCTCCTTGGAC
>JAFEEA010000223.1 GCA_018241335.1 Pseudomonadota bacterium | reverse complement strand
CGCTGTTCGGCGTCGGCGATAGCGCTCTTCACCGAGGCGTGCTCCAGCGGCTTGCCGCCCGAGAAGCGAACGTTCTCCAGCTTTTGCGGCACCGGGTCGAACTGGCGGGCAAGGGCGCTCATCGGCTTGGCGGAGCGAACCAGCTCGGCCATCACCTGCAGGGCGGCGATCAGGCCGTCGCCGGTGGTCGAGTGGTCCGACAGGATGATGTGGCCGCTCTGTTCGCCGCCCAGGTTGAACTTGCCGGCGCGCATGCGCTCCATGACGTAGCGGTCGCCGACGGCCGTGCGCTCGAGCCGCAGGTTGCGCGCCGCGAGGAACCGCTCCAGGCCGAGGTTAGACATCACGGTGGCCACGACCCCGCCGCCGGACAGCCGTTCCTTGGCCGCCAGGGCCGCGGCGATGATGGCCATGATCTGGTCGCCGTCGACCACCACGCCCTTCTCGTCGCAGATCAGCACCCGGTCGGCGTCGCCGTCCAGGGCCACGCCGATATCGGCGCGGTATTCCTTGACCGCCTTGACCATGGTCGCCGGATAGGTCGAGCCGCATTCCTCGTTGATGTTGAAGCCGTTTGGCGAGACCCCGACCTCGATGACCTCGGCGCCCAGTTCGTAGAGGGCCGTGGGCGCCACGCGGTAGGCGGCGCCGTGGGCGCAGTCGATGACCACACGCAGGCCCTGGAGGCTGAGGGTCCGGGGGAAGGTCGCCTTGACCAGCTCGATGTAGCGGGCCTGGGCCTCGTCCATGCGCGCCACGCGGCCCAGCTGCTTGGGCTCGGCCAGGCCTTCCTGCAGGCCCTCGTCCATGTGCGCCTCGATCTCGGCCTCGACGGCGTCCGACAGCTTGTAGCCGTCAGGCCCGAACAGCTTGATGCCGTTGTCGGCGAAGTTGTTGTGCGAGGCGCTGATCATCACGCCCAGGTCGGCGCGCATGGAGCGGGTCATCATCGCCACGGCCGGCGTCGGCAGGGGGCCGAACAGGCGCACGTCCATGCCGACGCTGGTGAAGCCGGCCACCAGGGCCGGTTCGATCATGTAGCCCGACAGGCGCGTGTCCTTGCCGATCACCACCAGGTGGCGGCGGTCGCCGCTGGTGCGGAACAGCTTGCCGGCGGCCATGCCGGCGCGCAGGGCCACTTCGGCGGTCATGGGGAACAGGTTGGCCTGGCCGCGAATGCCGTCCGTGCCGAAATACCCGCGCTTGGTCATGGGTGTGCGTCTTCCAATCGCCGAAATGATGCGAGACTGCAGAAACTATCTGACCGGCCCTTTGCGGATGCTAAACGCCTCGCTCGCCAAGTTTGGTCAGGCTCAACATTATCGCGGCCTCCCGCGTTCCACAAAGTCCGTTTCCGAGAGGTAATCCAAAGGCATGTGCGGCATCATCGGCATCGTCGGCGCAGCGCCGGTCACGGATCGGCTCATCGACAGCCTCAAGCGCCTGGAGTACCGCGGCTATGACTCCGCCGGGGTCGCCGCCGTGGTCGACGGCCATGTCGAGCGTCGCCGGGCCAAGGGCAAGATCCGCGCCCTGGAGGCGGTGCTGGACCAGGAACCCCTCGTCGGAACCGTGGGCATCGGGCACACCCGCTGGGCCACCCACGGCGCGCCGGCCGAGCGCAACGCCCACCCCCATCGCGCCGGCCGCGTCACCCTGGTGCACAACGGCATCATCGAGAACTACGCCGAACTGCGCGAGGAACTGAAGGCGAAGGGCCACACCTTCGAGAGCGACACCGACACCGAGGTCATCGCCCACCTGCTGGACCACACGCTGGACTCCGGCCTGGAGCCCTTGGCGGCGCTGAAGGCGACCCTGGACCGGCTGACCGGGGCCTATGCGCTGGGCATCCTCATCGACGGCGAGGACGAACTGGTGATGGGGGCGCGGCGGGGCAGCCCGCTGGTCGTCGGCCACGGCCAGGGCGAGATGTTCATCGGCTCGGACGCCCTGGCGGTGGGGCCCTTCACCAACCGCATCACCTATCTGGACGAGGGCGACTACGTCGCCATCGACCACCGGGGCGCGCGCATCTTCGACGCCGCCGGCGCGCCGGTCACCCGGCCCGAGCGCATCGTGTCGGCCGCCGCCGCCCTGGTGGAGAAGGGCAACTACCGCCACTTCATGGAAAAGGAGATCCACGACCAGCCGGACGCCTGCCAGCACACCCTGTCGGCCTATGTCGACGCGGTGAACGCGGCCACGGTGTCGCCCGGCGTGGACTTCACCAAGGTGGACCGCCTGCAGATCGTCGCCTGCGGCACCGCCTCCTATGCCGGCATGATCGCCCGCTACCTGTTCGAGCGCCTGGCCGACCTGCCCTGCGAGGTCGAGATCGCCTCGGAGTTCCGCTACCGCCAGCCGGCCCTGGCGCCAGGCGCCCTGGCGCTGGCCGTGTCCCAGTCCGGCGAGACCGCCGACACCCTGGCCGCCCTGCGCTGGTGCAAGACGCGCGGCATCCAGACCGCCGCCCTGGTGAACAACCACGAGAGCACCATGGCGCGCGAGGCGGACGTGCTGTTCCCCACCCATGCGGGCCCCGAGATCGGCGTCGCCTCGACCAAGGCCTTCACCTCCCAGGTCGCCGCCCTGACCGCCATCGCCGTGTCCGCCGCCCGCCAGCGCGGCAGGATCGACGCACATGAGGAAGCCCGCCTGGCCTCCATCCTGCTCGAGACACCGCGCCTGATCGCCCAGGCCATCGCGACGGAAGAGACCGTGCGCCAGATCGCCGGCGACATCGCCAAGGCCCGGGACGTGCTTTACCTGGGCCGAGGCGCGATGTTCCCCCTGGCCCTGGAGGGCGCGCTGAAGCTCAAGGAAATCAGCTATATCCACGCCGAAGGCTATGCGGCGGGCGAGCTCAAGCACGGACCGATCGCGCTTGTCGACGAGGCGACGCCGATCATCGTCATCGCGCCCACGGACGAGCTCTTCGACAAGACCGCCTCGAACATGAGCGAGGTGATCGCGCGCGGCGGCCGCATCGTGCTGATCACGGACGAGGCCGGGGCGGCCCATGCGCCTGAAGGCGCGCGCGTCATCGTCGCGCCGGCCTGCGACCCGGTCATCGCCCCCCTGGTTTTCGCCGCGCCGATCCAGCTGCTGGCCTACTATGTCGCGGTCCAAAAAGGCGCCGACGTCGACCAGCCCCGCAACCTCGCCAAGTCGGTGACGGTGGAGTAGCCGCCGCCCGGGCGAAGACGAAAAACCCCTCCCCGGCGGACCGGGAAGGGGTGCTTGGAAGCTTCCGAAGATCCAGGAACTACTGGCTCTTGGTGGAGTCGCTCTTGGTGGTGGTCGTGGTGGACGAGGACGTGTCGCCAGCCGCCGGGGTCGCCGCCATGGCCGAGGTGTCGGCGGGCGTAGACGCCATCGCGGAGGTGTCCGCCGTCGTCGTGGTGGTGGTCGTCGTGGTGGTGTCCGTCGTGGCCGTGGTGTCAGCCTTCTTTTGGCAGGCGCCCAGGCCACAAGCCAGGCCGACCGCCAGGATGACGGCCACGGTGGTGCGTTTAGTCATAGGGTAGTCCTCCAGATGCGTCGCCGTAACGAACACGGAAGCGTGATGGTTCCTTGATCAGCCGAAAAGAATTTGAGACCGATGCGGCCTCCTTTAAGGGCGGGCGTCAGCAAGAGGGGCACATGCGACCTGTACGAAAAGCGGTCTTGCCGGTAGCGGGCTTCGGGACCCGCGCCATGCCCGCCGCCAAGGCGACGCCGAAGAACCTCCTGAACGTCTTCGACCGGCCGATCCTGGCCCACGTGGTCGAGGAAGGCCGCGCCGCCGGCATCGAGCACTTCATCTTCATCGTCGGCCGCGGCCAGGGGGCGATCGAGGACTATTTCGACCACAACGTGGAGCTGGAGAGCCAGCTGAAGGCCAAGCACAAGGGCGACATCCTGGGCCAGGTCACCGCCGACCTTTCCAAGCCCGGGCAGATGAGCTTCGTGCGCCAGATGCAGGCCAACGGCCTCGGCCACGCCGTGTGGTGCGCGCGCGACCTGATCGGCGACGAACCCTTCGCGGTCATGCTGCCGGACATGCTGATGGACGCGAAGCCCGCCGCGCTGAAGCAGTGCATCGACGCCTACCACGCGGTCGGCGGCAACATCATCGCCGTCGAACCCGCCCCGCCCGGCCAGGCGCACAAGTACGGCATCGTCGCCCTGGGCAAACCGGCCGAAGGGTTCGACGGGCGCCTGAAGGCGATGACCGGCATGGTCGAAAAGCCGCCGCCGGGAACCGAGCCGTCGAACCTGTTCATCTCCGGCCGCTATGTCCTGCATCCCGAGATTTTCGACATCCTGGGCCATCACTACCGCGGCGCTGGCGACGAGATTCAGCTAACCGACGGCATGCTGCGCCTGATGGGAATCCAGGACTTCCACGCCCTGGAGTACCAGGGGACGACCTACGACTGCGGCGATCTGCTGGGCCTGCTGCGCGCCAACCTGGCGTTCGGGCTGAAACACGCCGAGCACGGCCAGGCGGTGCGCGATATCGCCCAGTCGCTGCTGGGCGGGTGAGCGACCGGCGCATCCTGATCTTCGGCTACGGCGGCGTCGGCGCCGCGACGGGCCGTCGCCTCGCGGCGGAAGGCTGGGACATCGCGGCCACGGCCAGGACGGCCTCGGCCGCCGCGGGCCTGGCGAGCGAGAATGTGGCGGCGGTCGACCTCGCGGCGCCGGCGCAAGTCCTGGCCGCGGTCCAGAACGCCGACGCGATCCTGGTCACCGCCCCGCCGGGCGAGGCGGGCTGCCCGGGCCTTGAAGCCCTGGCCGGCCCGCTTCGGGCGCGCAGGGGCCGGCCGGCGTGGATCGGCTATCTGTCCACCACCGGCGTCTACGGCGACCGCGGCGGGCGATGGGTGTTCGAGGAAACGAAGGTCTCGCCCCTCTCCGCCGAAGCGGTCCGTCGCGTCGAAGCCGAGCGCGGGTGGGGCGACCTCGCCGCCGAGACCGGCGCCGCCCTGGCCGTGTTCCGCCTCCCCGGCCTCTACGGTCCCGGCCGCAGCGCCTTCGACCGCCTACGCGCCGGCGACGCCCGGCGGTTGGCGCGGGCCGGGCAGGTGTTCTCGCGCCTGCACCTGGACGATGCGGCGGCGGGCGTGGCGGCGGCCATCGCGCGCCCGCGCCCCGGCGCCGTCTTCAACCTCTGCGACGACAAGCCGGCCCCCAGCGCCGACGTCACCGCTCACGCCGCGCGCCTGCTTGGCCTGCCCGTTCCGCCGCTGGAGGCGGTCGACCTGGCGGCGCTGAGCCCGGCCGCGCGCCGGTTCTGGAGCGAGAGCAAGCGGGTCTCCAACGCCAGGGCCAAGGCCGAACTGGGCTGGCGCCCGGCCTATCCGACCTATGAGGAGGGCCTGGCGGCCATCCTGGCCGCCGGCGGCTGACCTCGGTCCTCGCCGCCGCGCGCGATCGCCGTCGCCTCGGCCAGCACCAGGGCCGTCTCGGTATCCACTTCGTCGCGGGCCGCGTCGAGGCGAGCGTGGATCTCGAGCATGACCTGGGCGAGATCGCTGACCAGGGTGTTCATCACCGCGTGCGCCTGCGCCGTGTCGCCCGCCGAAAGGCTGGCCTGGCCGCGCCGCAACGGATCGGCGAGGAGCGCCAACCAGTCCGTCACGTCCGCCAGAGCCTGGGCGCGGCCGAGCAATTGATGGGCCCGCGCGGCCAGGGAAGCGCCGTCAGCGGCGCCGGGCCGCGCCCGCAAGAACGTTTCAGCGCCCATGTCGCCTAGAACTCCTCCCAACCGTCGTCGCCGCGAGCGCCCACCGCCGTCGCCAGCCGCCGCGTCATGGCGTGAACGGGAGACGCCGCCGGAACGGGGGCGCGGGCGGGCGGGGCGAGGGGTGTCCGCGTCGCGGCGCGCGCCCGGGCTGGCTCGAGCGTCGGGGCCGGCGCGGGCGACGCCTCGCCGCCGGTGCGAAAATGAGCGATCAGGCTGGACACCTGCAGCGTCTCGGCGCGCAGGGAGTGGGTGGCGGCGGTCGATTGCTCCACCATGGCCGCGTTCTGCTGCACGACCTTGTCCATCTCGTTGACCGCGATGTTGACCTGGTCCAGGCCCTCGGCCTGCTCCCGGGCCGAGGCGGAGATTTCGCTGACCAGGGCGTCGATCTCGGTCACCTTCTCGACGATGGAGGCGAGGGTCTGGCCCGTACGGCGCACCAGGGACACGCCCTGCTCCACCTGGCCGCTGGAGGCGGTGATCAGCTTCTTGATTTCCTTGGCCGCCTCGGCGGAGCGCTGGGCCAGGGCCCGCACTTCGGAG
>JAFEEA010000222.1 GCA_018241335.1 Pseudomonadota bacterium | reverse complement strand
CGCCCTCGCCCCTGGAGCGGCGCGAGGGGCTGGAGCAACTGCGCGCCCTGGAGCTGGGCGTGTCCATCTGGGCGGCCGTGGTCGACGCGGCCCCCCTTTCCGTCGACACCCCGGACGACCTAGAAGCGGCCCGGGCGTTCGCCCGCGGGAGCTGACATGACCAAGAAGATCGCCTTCCAGGGCGAACCCGGCGCCAACAGCGACGAGGCCTGCCGTACGCACTACCCGGACTACGAGCCGGCGCCCTACCCGACCTTCGAGGAGGCGTTCGAGGGGGTGAAGTCGGGCGCCTGCGCCCTGGGCATGATCCCGGTGGAGAACTCCATCGCCGGCCGCGTCGCCGACGTGCACCACCTGCTGCCGGCCTCGGGCCTGAAGATCATCGGCGAGCGCTTCAAGCCGATCCACTTCCAGCTGATGGCCAGCAAGGGCGTGCGGCTGGAGGACCTCAAGACCGTGGTCTCCATGCCCTTCGCCTGGGGCCAGTGCCGGCGCTTCCTGCGCAAGCTGGGGGTGACCATGGAGGCCGCCGGCGACACCGCCGCCTCGGCCCGCATCGTGGCCGAGAGCCCCAGCCCGACCCGCGCCGCCATCGCCCCGGCCCTGGCGGCCGAGATCTATGGCCTGGAGATCCTGGCCCGCGACATCGAGGACGAGGCGCACAACACCACCCGCTTCCTGGTGATGTCGCCGGAGACCGATCCCGCCGCCCCGCCGGCCGGGACGGAGTGCGTCACCAGCTTCGTCTTCCGCGTGCGCAACATCCCCGCGGCGCTCTACAAGGCGCTGGGCGGCTTCGCCACCAACGGCGTCAACATGACCAAGCTGGAAAGCTACATGGAGAACGGCGCCTTCACGGCGACCTTCTTCTACGCCGAGGTCGACGGCCGGCCCGAGGACGCGGGGTTGGTCAACGCCTTCGACGAGCTGAAGTTCTTCTCCGACCACTTCGAGGTGCTGGGGGTCTATGCGGCCGACCCGTTCCGCAAGACCAACCTGGGCTGATCGGGCCGGTTTGGCGGGAAAGGGCGGACTTCGGGCGTTCTTGTCCGGCCAGGCTTGATCTAGGCTCCCGGGCGAACGAACGCCCGGGGAGGCCACATTGCCGAACGAATCGCCGCTGACGCACTCCATCCTGACGCCGGCCCTGGCGCTGATCGTCTGGTCGCTGGTCATGCTGGTCTGGCTCTACGCCACCCGCATCCCGGCCATCCAGAAGGCCGGCATCGATCCGGCCAAGGCGCAGGCGCCGAACGCCCTGGACGCCCTGCCGCCGCGGGTGCGCTGGGTGGCGGACAACTACAACCACCTGATGGAACAGCCGACGGTGTTCTACGCCCTGGTGTTCTACACCTATCTGGCCGGCCAGCAGGACCACTGGAACATCGTCATCGCCTGGACCTATGTCGCCCTGAGGCTGGTCCACAGCCTGGTGCAGGCGACCATCAACGCGGTGATGGTGCGCTTCTCGATCTTCGCCCTGTCGTCCTTTGTCCTGGCGGTGCTGGCCGCGCGGGACGTGATGGCGCTGTTACAGTAGGGGCGGGGGGCGCCCTACGCCTCCTCGGCCCAGGCCTTGATGAGCTGGAAGGCGATGGCCATGGCGCCGGGGGCGCGGGCGCCGGGCAGGGCGCCGGTGATCAGGACCTTGGCTTCCTCGCGGGTGAACCAGCGGACCTCGTCCAGCTCGGTCTGGTCGGGAGCGGCGTCCTCGTTCTCGACCTCGGCGATCAGGCCGATCATCAGGGACGACGGGTAGGGCCAGGGCTGGGTGGAGTGGTAGCGGACCTTGCTGGCGCGCAGGGCCGCCTCTTCCATCAGCTCGCGGGCGCAGGCCTCCTCGATGGTCTCGCCGGGCTCCAGGAAGCCGGCCAGGGCCGAGAACATGCCCTTGGGCCAGGCGGCCTGGCGGCCGAGCAGGCACTTCTCGCCCTTGGTGGGCAGCATGATCACGACGGGGTCGGTGCGCGGGAAGTGCTCGGCCTTGCAGGCGGGGCAGACCCGCTTCCAGCCGGCCTCCGCCACCTCCGACGGCTGGCCGCAGGCGGCGCAGTGCGTGTGCCGGCGTCGCCATTCGAACATCTGCTTGGCGGTGGCCAGGATGGCGGCCTCGGTGGGCGGCAGCATCAGGGCGGTGGCGCGCAGGTCGTCGAACCGGCCCAGGCCCTGCAGCGGCCCGTCGGCCGGGTCGGCCGGCCCGTCCAGGTCGACGGCGAAGACGGCGGTGTCCTTCCACAGGCCCAGGAACAGCAGGTGTTCGGCGCCCTGGGCCAGTTCGCCGGCCATGGCGGCCGAGATGTAGGCGATCTGGGCCCCGCCGGCGCCCTTGGCGTCCTCGACGAAGACCCGGCCGTTCCACAGGGCCACGCCCAGGCTGTCCGGCGCGGCCAGTTTCTCGGCGATCCAGGCGTCGTCCCGCCGCTTGTCGCTGGCGCGGTCGAGGGGGTTGCCGGCGAAGGTGTTCATGAAGGCGTCTAGGGGCATGGCGAGGTTCTAAGCGACTATCGGCGTTCAGGCCAAGCTGCAGATCGGCGTTCGCCGCCTGCGACACGCCCCCGCTTGCGCCGGCGGCCCGGCCACGCGATATAGGGGGCGGAGATCGGCGATGGGCGGAGGCCTCGCCAACCCGGTCAGGACCGGAAGGTAGCAGCCGTAACGAGATTTGCTCCGGGTCGTCTGCCGGTCTCCACCTTTTCCTCTATAAGGCGCTTATGGCCGACCAAGACCTTCCTCCCGGAACCGCGCCCGACAGTGCGCCGCCGTGGGAAGACGAGGCGCCGGAATCCGAGACGGTCGAGCGCGACGATCTGACGGCCGACATCTTCTGCGGTCCCGCGCCAGAGCCTGAGAAGGCCGCCGCGCCGCCCGCGCCCGCAGACGGCTCATCCGCCGCCTACACCGTCCTCGCGCGCAAGTACCGACCGCAGAGCTTCGACGACCTGATCGGCCAGGAGGCGATGGTTCGCACCCTGACCAACGCCTTCGCCACCGGCCGCATCGCCCACGCCTTCATGCTGACCGGCGTGCGCGGGGTGGGCAAGACGACGACCGCGCGCCTGCTGGCGCGGGCGCTGAACTACGAGAGCGACGCCGTCCACCAGCCCAGCGTCACCGACCTGGCGACGCCCGGCCGCCACTGCGCCAACATCACCGAGGGCCGCCACATCGACGTGCTGGAGCTGGACGCCGCCAGCCGCAGCCGGGTGGACGAGATGCGCGAGCTGCTGGACGGGGTGCGCTACGCCCCGGCCGAGGCGCGCTACAAGGTCTATGTCATCGACGAAGTGCACATGTTGTCGACGGCGGCGTTCAACGCCCTCCTGAAGACGCTGGAAGAGCCGCCGCCGCACGCCAAGTTCATCTTCGCCACCACCGAGATCCGCAAGGTGCCGGTGACCATCCTGTCGCGGTGCCAGCGCTTCGACCTGCGCCGGGTCGAGCCGGACGTGCTGGTCAGGCACCTGTCGAAGATCGCCACCGACGAGGGCGCGCGCATCGACGCCGACGCCCTGACCCTGATCGCCCGCGCGGCCGAGGGTTCGGTGCGCGACAGCCTATCCCTGCTCGACCAGGCCATCGTCCAGGGCGAGGCCGGCCAGACCGTCGACGCGGGCACGGTGCGCGACATGCTGGGCCTGGCCGACCGGGCCCAGACCATCGCCCTGTTCGAAAAGACCGTCCGCGGCGAGGCCGGGCCGGCGATCGAGATCTTCCGCACCCTCTATGGCTTCGGCGCCGATCCCGCGACCGTCGTGGCGGACCTGCTGGAACACTGCCACGGCGCCTCGGTGGCCAAGGCCCTCGGGCCGGACGTGCTGGCCCTGCCCAAGGACCAGGCGGCGAGCCTGGCGGCCCTTGGCGCGGCGCTCTCGGCCGGGGCCCTGTCGCGGGTCTGGCAGATGCTGCTGAAGGCGCATGACGAGGTGCGCCGCGCGCCCGACCCGTCCGCGGCCGTGGAGATGGCGCTGATCCGCCTGGCCTACGCCGCCGACCTGCCCGGGCCGGAGGAGGCGCTGCGGGCGCTGCAGTCCGGCGAACCCCTGCCGGGCGGGGCGGGGCCGCGCGGCGGCCTGCCCGGCGGCGGGGGCGGCGGTTCGGTGAGCGCCCGCGCCTTCCAGGCCGCGCCCCGGGCCGAGGCCGCGCCGGCCCAGCCGACCCTGCAGTCCTTCGACGACGTGGTCCGCCTGATCGACGAGCGCCGCGACATCGGCCTCAAGCTGGACGTGGAGAAGTACGTCCGGCCGATCAGCTTCCGGATGGGGGCGATCACCTTCGAGCCGGCCGCCGGCGCGCCGCACAACCTGGCCCAGCGCCTGGTGGCGCGGCTGAAGGAATGGACCGGCCAGCCCTGGCTGGTGGCCGCCGAGGGCAGCGGCGGGGCCGAGACCCTGCTGGAGCGCGAGAAGCGCGAGCGGGTGAAGTCGCGCGAGGACGCCCTGGCCGAGCCCTTCATCCGGGCCGTGATGGACGCCTTCCCCGGGACCGAGCTGGTGGAGGTGCGCCAGCTGGCGGCGCCCGAGATCGCGCCGGCGGCGGACGAGGCCCCCGACGACGATGATGACGACGACTGAAACCAGAGCTGTGGAGCGGATGCGGTGAAGGATCTCGGAGCCCTGATGAAGCAGGCCCAGGCCATGCAGGCCAAGCTGCAGGAGGCGCAGGGCCGCCTGGCCGAGACCGAGATCGACGGTTCCGCCGGCGGCGGCATGGTGCGCGTCACCCTGAAGGGTTCGGGCGAGCTGGCCCGGGTGGTGATCGACGACAGCCTGATGGCCCCCGGCGAGGCCGAGATCGTCGCCGACCTCGTGGTCGCCGCCCACGCCGACGCCAAGCGCAAGCTGGAGGCGACCCAGTCGGAGATGATGCGCGAGGTCGCCGGCCCGCTGGCGGGCATGCCCGGAATGCCGAAGTTCTAGGTCCGGCGGGGGCGTAACCCCTCATCCTCCCGCGCCTCCGGCGCGGGCCCCTCCTTCTCCCCATGGGAGAAGGGAAATGAACCTTGCCGGTCGAAGCTGGGAACACCTCTCCCGGAGGGAGAGGGAGGGGCCCGCCGCGAAACGGTGGGAGGGTGAGGGGTTACGGCCCATCGGCCTTGTCCCCCGCCACGCTCCAGCTCTTGCCGTCGAAGCGCTTGCCGAGGACGACGGTGTCTTCCTGGGCGTAGCCGAGGGCCTGGTAGAAGCCGATCACCGGTGTGTTGCCGCCCCGGACCATGAGCTGGATCTTGGGGACGCCCTGGCCGCGCGCCCAGGCCTCCACCGCCGCCATCATCGCCCGCCCGAGGCCCTGGCCCTGCAGCGCCGGCTCGGCGGCGACGTAGTAGGCCCAGCCGCGGTGGCCATCCGAGCCGGTCATGGCCGCCGCCACGATCGCCCCGTCCCGGCGGCCCACCAGCACCGTCGAGGTCGGCGTGCGGCGGGCCAGCGCGATGTCGGCGTAGGGATCATTCCAGGGGCGGGTCAGGCCGCAGCGTTCCCAAAGCGCCACCACCGCCTCGATGTCAGCATCCTCGATCTCGCCGATGTCCATGGCTGGCCCCCGTTCGCGTCAGCGGCCAAGCTGGCCCCGCGCCGCCGATTCGGACAGCGGCGACGGATGACCTATCTAGAGCGCCATGGCCGCCTCCGCCGGACCCGAGATCGAACGCCTGATCAGCCTCCTGGCCAAGCTGCCGGGGCTCGGCCCCCGCTCGGCCCGCCGCGCGGCCCTGCAACTGCTGAAGCGGCGCGAGGCCCTGCTGGCGCCCCTGGCCGCGGCGATGGCGGACGCCGCCGAGAAGGTGAAGACCTGCCAGGTGTGCGGCGCCCTGGACACCACCGACCCCTGCGCCATCTGCGCCGACCGCACCCGCGACGAGACGCTGATCTGCGTGGTCGAGGAGGTCGGGGCGCTGTGGGCCATGGAACGGGCGGGCGCCTTCAGGGGCCGGTACCACGTGCTGGGCGGGCTGCTGTCGGCGCTGGACGGGGTCGGGCCGGAGGCGCTGAGGGTCGGGGGCCTGGTGCAGCGGGCCTCGGGCGAGGCGGTGCGGGAGGTGATCCTGGCCCTGCCGGCCACGGTCGACGGCCAGACCACCGCCCACTACCTGGCCGACCGCCTGGCGCCGACCGGGGTGGCGGTGACCATGCTGGCGCGCGGCGTGCCGGTGGGCGGCGAGCTGGACTGGCTCGACGACGGCACCATCGCCCAGGCCATGCGGGCGCGGCGCCCGGCCTGAGGCGTCGAGGGCGTAACCCCTCACCCTCCCGCCGCTGCGCGGCGGGCCCCTCCCTCTCCCTCTGGGAGAGG
>JAFEEA010000221.1 GCA_018241335.1 Pseudomonadota bacterium | reverse complement strand
TTCGACACCTCGCTGGCGCGCGCCGCCGCCGCCCCGGGCGCGCCTGGCGCCGCGCCGCTGGCGGCCAGCGTGGCCGGCGACGGGCGGCTGTGGTTCCAGGGCTTCGACGCCGGCGGACGGTTCTCAGCCAACGCCGGCGCGGGGCTGGCGGCGGCGCGCGCAGACGGCGGTGGCTTTACCCTCGGTCTGGACCACAAGCTGGGGCCGAACGGGCTCATCGGTATCGCCGCCGGCGCCAGTTCGACCGCCTTTGCGGTTCCCGGCCGCGCCGCCAGCGGCCGCGTGGCCGGCGCCCATCTTGGCCTCTTCGGGGCCTGGGCCAGCGGGCCCTTCTACGCCTCGGGCCAGTTCACCTATTCGCGGTTCAACGACACGACCCGCCGTGTGGCGAGGGCTAAGCCTCGACACCACCTGACCACGGGGACGTCTGCGCTTTGGCCAGCCGGTCGGCGAACCTGACGATTCTCGACCGGCCGAAGTGCGTCGCCCCAGGATGGCCTCTGATCCCCAATGCGCTCCGGCGAGCGAGCCTGTGACCGAGCCGACGGTGTCGGCGGCGACATCCAGCTCCGCCGCGGTGATCATGGCCTTTTCGAAGGAAAGGGGTAGCGTCCAAGAGACCATTCACCCAGGACTCCGAGAGCGTGCGCCGATGAGGACCGCCCATCGCGCCAACGCGGCGCCATTGTCGGCCGACCGCCCAGGGCTTAGAAATCGCCCATGTTGAGTATCCAGCATCGGGGCGGTTCCAGCGCCTGGCTGACGGTTCCCGCGGTCGATCCAGATCGTGCCTGGCAACCATATTCGCCCTCCGCACGGGCCCGGCCCAATTTCGAGGCCTTCCGCCGGCTTGCCGCCGACGGACGCTATGACGAGGCGTTCGCCGAGCTGGAGATCGGCAACCGCATAAAGGATCAGAGCCTGGACGGTCGAGCGACGATTGGTCGCCTCGCCGCGGCGTCAGCCGGGGTTCGGGCGGCATTTACATCGACACTCCTTGGGCAGGCGACGCGGGCGGGCGAGGTCGCGGCGCCGATCTTCATCGTCGGCGTGCCGCGATCCGGATCGACCCTGGTGGAACAGATCCTTGCCAGCCACCCCGACGTACAGGCGGTCGGCGAGACCGGCGACCTGTCGTCGATTGCCGGTCCCACCACGCTCTACGGCGGGGCCGAGCCCTTCGATCCGCAAATATTGGCGCAGCGCTATTTCGAACTCGCCCGCCACCGCGGATGGGATGGACGGCGTCGTCTCGTCGACAAGTCTCTGACCAACCACATGCATGTCGGGCTGATCCACCTGGTGTTTCCGAAAGCTGTCATTCTGCATTCGGTGCGGTCCGCGCTGGATACGTGTTTCTCCGGCTATGCGACGCTGTTCGGCAACGACGTGCTGATGGCCTATGCCTACAACCAGGTAATGCTCGCCGAGCGCTACCGGCTCTATCGAGAGCTCGCGGCGCATTGGGCTTTTGTGCTCATGGGGCGTGTCCAGGACATACGCCATGAAGCCCTTGTCGCGGACCCTGGCGGGGAGATCCGACGACTGGTCGCCCTTTGCGACCTCGACTGGACTCCGCGCTGTCTCGATTTCCACACCTTTGATCGTCCGATCGATACGGCGAGCGCCGAGCAGGTCCGTCGTCCCATCTTCGCTGACGGTATTGGCCGATGGCGACCTTATGAACGTCACCTCGGTCCTATGATCCAAGCACTTGGGCCCTACGCTGGCTGACTGGTCCCATAGCGGACCCACCCGGTGTCTTTCGCCAAGTACGGCGCATAGCAGCGGAGACTTGGGGCCACGACCTTCTTACCGCGATCAGGCTGAAGCGGCGCCGCTGCCCCAGTCCGGGCCGGGCCGCGACAACGCCTCAGCGAGGCGCAAGATGAGGCTGCGGTCCTCGGGCCGTTCCACGGCCGCGTAGGCGGCCAGGAGTTCGGGGGCTTGGGGATGAGTCAGGAACTCCAACACTGAAGTGTCCGCGATGAGGCCCGGGGCTGCTTCTCCTGCCAAGGCGGCCGCCGTCGTCCCCAGCACTGCGGCGGCTCTGATCAGCGAGGCGGCGGAAATCCTGTTGGCGCCACGCTCGTATTTTTGAATCTGCTGGAACGTGACTCCGATCGCTTCGCCGAGCTGGGTCTGGGTCAGCCGCTTCTGGCTACGCAGGAGCCTCAATCGCCGGCCAATCGCCTCATCGATCGGATCTGGAATGGAACCGGTGCGTGGCATGACGGCGACCTAGAGCATACGCCCGGCGAAGACGAAAGCTGGTCGATTCAACCAGGGGGCTTGAGCGTCACGATATTTGCGTGAAAGCTCCCAGCGGTCGCCACCTGGGGGGAAATTTCATGCTTCGTCGCGTTCTGTTGCTAGGCGTATTCGCGCTTGGGGCCTGTTCCACGGTCGAAACCTCCGGCGCCGGCTTAGCCTCGCCCAGTCCGACCTCGAGCAACGATCGAATCCAGCTTCGCGTCCACACGGGCAACGAACATATGGACCAGGTTGTCTACGAGATCGCCTATCAACAGTTCTCGCAAGTGCTCCCCCTTCGTGAGGCCGAACCTTACACGGGCGCGTTGGAAATCACCTTCACCAGCGAAAGTCAGAACGCCTTCCTCGCGACCTCCAACGCCTTCACGACCGGCAATGGAACCGCAAACGTCTGGTACACCGGCGGCCACGTTGGAACCGTCACGGCCAATGGAAGCAGCACGACGACTAGCGTCGCGAGCGGGACGACGCTGGAATGGCAAAACAGCACGATGTTGGCTGTGCTGAAGAACAACGATGGCGCCCGGCTCTGGAGCGCCGACTACAGTTACAAAGGCGGCTGGGAACTGTCCGGGTGGGTCGTGAACACCCCCGAGGAAGCCGCCAGGCTGGTCGCCAAGCGGCTAAAGGCGCAGTACGTCAAGGACACGCATCGGGGCGGCTGACGCACCGATCGACCCCGCGTCAGCAACTTCGCGCCCAGCAGCGCTTGTTGTCCGACCCTAGAACGCGCGTCCTTCCTGCCATGCCGGAAAGGAGCGTCCGATGGTCTGTTTCGCGGGACTGGATGTGTCCCTGAATTCGACGCGCGTCTGCGTCGTCGACGCCAGTGGAAGCGTGGTCAAGGAGGGTCAGGCGCCCAGCGCCCCCGCTGAGATCGCGGCGTTCCTGCGCCAGGGCGGACGGCGTTACCGCCATGTGCTGCTGGAGGCCGGCGCCCTTTCGCGCTGGCTCTACGAGGGCCTGGTCAAGGCCGGCTTTCCTGCGGTCATGGTTGAGACCCGGCATGCCAGCGCCGTCCTGAAAGGGGGGCGCTTCAAGACCGATCGCACAGACGCCCGCGGCCTGGCGGACATGGCCCGGGCCGGTCTTTTCAAACCAGTGACCGTCAAATCCGCCGAGACCCAGCGCATGCGCGGCCTGATGAGCGCCCGCAGCCTCCTGGTCGCCAAGGCAGTGGACCTGGAGGTGGCGATCCGGGGCCTCATGCGCGGCTTTGGTGTTAAATTGGGCGTCGTCTCGGAGCGTCAGTTCCACACCAAAGTCGTCGCCCTGACGCAGAACAATCCGCCCATCGCTGGGATCGTCCGGCCGCTCCTGCGGGCGCGCAGCATTCTTCGAGAACAAGCGACGGTTCTGGAGCAGGATTTCACGGACAGGGCTCATGCAGACCCCGTCTGCCGTCGCCTGATGACGGCGCCCGGCGTAGGCCCGCTCGTGGCGCTCACCTACAAGCTCGCTGTCGAGGATCCGGCCCGCTTCAAGCGCTCACGGTCCGTCGCCGCGCACCTGGGGCTGACCCAGAGACTGAGCCAGTCCGGTGAGCTCGCCCGAAGAGGCCGGATCTCCTGCTGGGGCGACGCGGACGCCCGACGCGCCCTCTTCCTGGCGGGCCGCAGCGTCCTCAACCCACGCACGGGAACCTCCAATCTCAAGGCCTGGGGGCTCCAGGTCGCGGTCCGCCGCGGCAAGCTGCGGGCCTATATCGCGGTGGCCAGAAGACTGGCGGTGATCCTGCACAGGATGTGGGTTGACGAGACCGATTTCCGAAGCGCGGCGGCGGCCTGAGGCGGAGCTGAAGCCGTGGTCCTCGCAGCCCCGAGACCGGTCCGTCGGAACTTCGATGTAACCCATGTCCGCTCGAGCAGGACGCCTACCCGGATGAACCCGATCCGGTCTCTGCGAGCCGGCTTGGCCACGCCTCAGTCACTCCGTCATCCGTCGCCCCAGCTTCGGGAACGTCCCGACGGGACGGGCGGTGCGAACGCGCCATTGCCCATGCGTCGGCCTGGCCGAACGCGTCAGATCGGATGCGCCGCACCGCCGACCGTCGGAACCTCAGGCGAGCCGCCGGGGTCCTGGCCTGCCCCGAGCCGCCAGGCCGCCCAGAACCCGAGGAGCGCTATGGGAATGACCGAAGCGAAGACCCAGAAGCCTGCCGCGCTCGCGGCCCTTGGCGTCATGCCCGCGGTTACCCCCACCAGGTTGGCGACCGCCGCGGACATGGCCGCGCCGGCGGCGGAACCCGTCAGGCGGATTGTGGTCATGGCCGCCGCCCCCGTACCGCGTTCCGCCCCGCTCAGGGTGGAGAGAATGCGCTGGCTCATGAAACTGTAGGAGACCCCAAAGCCGCAACCGAGCGTGAGACCCGTCGCAACGGCGCCGACCACGGAGCCGCTCGGAAAGGTCAGGGCGCCGAGGACCATGGCGACCACACCGAGGAACCCGCCGAGGCGGATCATTCGGCCCGGCCAAGGCTCGGGAAGTTGCGCCACCAGGAGCGCGGTCAGGGTCCAAGCGACGGACTCGGATGCGACGGCGTAGCCTGCCTGCAGCGCCGTCAGGCCGCCCAAGGTCTGGAGGATCGCCGGACCGTAAACCGAATAGCCCATCGAGGCGGCGGTCACGAGGAACATCGCGGCGAACCCGATCCCGGCCACCGAGCCCAGCTTGCCGGATCCCGCCGGCAGCAGGCGCACCAGGGCGCGCTCATCGTACCAGACCATGGCGATGAGCAAGATGACGCCCACGAGTGTCAGGACCGCCGATGCGGAGAACCGGCCGGCAATGTCGGCCAGGCCGATGGCACCGACTCCGAGCGCCACGAGACCCAGTTGAGCCCAGGCGACGCGTGGATCGCCCCCACCTTCCTCGCTGGCGGGAAGCATAACGATTGCGGCCAGACCCACCGCCACGCCCTGGATGGCGAAGAACCAGAAGACCCAGCGCCAGATCCCAAGGTCGGCGAAGACGCCGCCGATCATCGGTCCAAGGAGCGCGGCGACGCCCCAGACCGCAGACACCGCCGCATAGACCCGCGGCAAGGTGCGGTCGGGAAAAAGAAGACCGATGGCCACCGAACAGAAGCCCATAACCCAGCCGCCGCCCACGCCCTGAAGAAGGCGTCCAATGAGAAACGTCCAGATGTCGGGTCCCGCGGCGCTCAAGGCGCATCCCAGGGCGTAGACGACCGCCGCCGCCGCGGTCGCGCGACCAAGGCCAAAGCGCTGCGCGAGAAGCCCCGAGCTCGCCCCGGCCAGGACTGAGCCCAGGAGGAATCCCGCCGTCGCCCAGCCGAAGTACTCGAAGCCCCCCAGGGCGCGCCCGACGCTGGGCATGATGGTGGTGGCGACTAGGCTGTCGGCGGCGGCGAGCCACACGCCGAGGCAGATCAGCACGAAGCGGGGCGCCCGGCCTTCGCCCAGGACGTCCGGCCAGCTGCCGCTCACCGCCGTGGTGGTCATTTCGCTCAAGGGTCCTAAGCAGGTTTCTCGGGGCCCGGGGTAGACCTGGGCGGATAATTTTGCAACTATTGACTTGTCATATGAGCCAGCCCCTGCCCGACATCCTCGTCCATCTGAAGACGCACGGCCCGTCGCGGACCAGCGAGCTCGCCCAACGCCTTGGCGTGTCGCGCCAGGCCGTGCGCATGCAGATGGAGCGGCTGGCCGCCGAAGGGCTCGTGCAGAACACCATCCAGCCCGGCGGCGTCGGCCGACCCGCCTTAAGCTGGTCGCTCACCGACAAGGGCAACCAGCGCTTTCCGGATGGCCATGCCCAGATGACCGTCGAACTCATCGAGGCGGTGCGGGACGAGTTCGGCCCCGCGGGCCTGGAGCGACTGATCGGGCGGCGCGAGGCGTCGACCGCCGAAGCCTACCGGCGCGAACTGGCCGGCGCCAAGACGCTGGAAGCCAAGCTTGCGGCGCTGGCGGCCATCCGGACGGCCGAAGGCTACATGGCCGAGTGGCGCGCCGAGGGAGACGGGGCCTTCCTCCTGCTGGAAAATCATTGTCCGATTTGCG
>JAFEEA010000220.1 GCA_018241335.1 Pseudomonadota bacterium | reverse complement strand
GCCAGGGCCTCGGCCCCGCGTCCGGCGAAGGCCGCCGCGGCGGCGTCGATGGCCGCTCCGATCTCGCGCTGGAAGTCCAGTCGCCCCACCGCCGCGCGCAAGGCCCCGGCGACGGCCTCGCCCTGCATGGCCAGGCCCGCCAGATCGGTCTCCACCGCATCGCCCGCCTGCCGCAGCCGCTCGGCCGCGCCGCTCAGGACCGCCCCGATGTCGGCGACCTCGCCGCCTTCCCCCGCCTCCGCGTCGGCGTCGCCGGACAGCATCCGCGCACCGCCGGAAAGGCCCTCCACCGCCGCCATGGCCTCCGCCGCCGAGCTCTCCATGTGACCGGCGTGCAGGCGCAGCTCGATCGCGATCACCGCCAACGGCTTGCCGGGCTCACCGATGCGGCTGCATTTCAAGGTCGTGTTCAGGGCCATCTGCTGGACGTCGGTCTTCATGTCGCGAAGGCCCGCGATGCGACGGCCGAGCCCTTCCGCGGCCTTGGCGGCCGAGGCGCCCACGGCCACCGCCTCCCGGTCCGCGCGGGCCATCTCGTCCACCAGCGCCAGGGCTCGTCCCACATGTTCCTCGAGCTGACGCAGGAAGCCCTGACCGTCGTCGCCGCCGCCGAACGCCAGCTCGCGCAGGCGCAGGATTTCGCCGGCATCTCCCGCCAGGCCCGCCATGGCCGAGCCGATGCGGCCGACGTCGCCGTAGAAATCGCCGGATGCGGCGCGCAGCTGGGCGGCGAGCAGGCCGTGGACATAGGCGGTCAGCCGCTCGCGCTGGTCGGCGTTCACGCCCTGGACCTCGGCCAGCATGGCCAGGCCCTCGCTGACATGCTCGATGCGCTGGCGGGTGATGTCGCCGATCTGCAGGGCGCCAAGCGCCTGGCCGACCTTGCGCTGGACGTTGCGGGCCAGGTGGGTGACGCCGACGGCGGCCTGGCTGATCCTCTGGCGCTGTGCGACCATCGCCGCCGCGCTGGCGTTGAGCCCGTCCGGCACCGACGGCAACAGGCCGGCGCATTGCTCCGCCAGGGCCTCCTCGTGGCTCCAGGCGGACTGGAAGACGCCGTCCAGGCCGCGGAGCTCGCGGTCGAAGGCGTCCAAGTCTTCGCGCCCGCGCTCGATGCAGTCGCAGATCTCCTGGGCGAAGTCACCGAACTCACGCCCAGCCTCGGTGATACCGCCGGCGGTGATCTTGACGTTGATGGCATAGGCCCGCAGGTACGCCAGATTGCGCCGCATCTCCTCGATGCCGCCGGCCAGCCGCTTGCCAGCGCCGGCCATGCGCTCGATCCCGTCGCGGCGACGTTCGCGCCTTGCCGGCAGCGCCATCAGTCCCGCCGCGGCGGCGCCGAGCTCTGCGGTGGTCTCCGCCACCGCGCCGGCGTCGACTGTGGACGCCAGGGTCTCCAGCGAGGCGATCAGGGCGTTGAGGCCCTCGACGGCCCGGCCCAGCACCTCGCCGGCCTCCAGGAAGCGGCCCTCGACCGCTCGCCGGGCGCTGTCGAGACGCTCGGCCACCGCCGGCGTCGGCGCGCGCAGCGCCTGGCTGGCATGATCCGCCTCGTGGGGCTGGAAGACGCTGGCGGCGGCCTGGGCGCTCATCGACGAGTCTCTGCTGTCAGGGCCTGCTCCGCCTCGGCCTTGTCCGCCACGTCGGCGGCGAGCGCGGCCGACAGGGCGCTCAGCAGGCTGTCTGCGGTGATCGGCTTGCCCAGGTGCAGGTCGGCGCCGGCGTGGGCGCTGGCCTGGCGGTGCTCGGCCATGGCGTTGGCGGTCAGCATGATGATCGGGGTTCTCGCCATGCCGGCCTCCGCCTCGATGCGGCGGATCTCGCGTACGGCGGCGAGACCGTCCATGACCGGCATCTGCATGTCCATCAGCACCGCGTGAAAGCGCGCCGAGCGGAAGGCGTCCACCGCCTCGGCGCCATTCTCGACGCTCACGGTGTCGCCGACCGGCGCCAGCATGAGCTGGACCACGCGGCGATTGGTGGGATGGTCGTCCGCGACCAGGATGCGCAGGTTCCCGCCCGGCCCGGCGCCCGGCTCCGCGGCGGGCGTGTCGGCCTGGCTGTGCGCCGGCAGAACCGCCTCGAACCAGAAGCTTGCGCCTTCGCCAGGGCGTCCTTCGGCCCCCAAGGCGCCGCCCATGCGGGTCACCAGTTCGCGGCAGATCGCCAGCCCCAGGCCCGGGCCGTCGAAGCGACGCGTGAAGCTCTGGTCGGCCTGGTAGAAGCGGTCGAACAGGCGCTCGGCCAGCGCAGGCTCGAAGCCGACGCCGGTGTCGGTCACCGTGAACCGGATCCGCGCGCCTGCCGCCCCTTCCGCCGGCGCACGGGCCACGTCCAATCGGATCGCGCCCTGCTCCGTGAACTTCTCGGCGTTGCCCAGCAGGTGGCCAAGCACCTGGCGCAGCCGGTCCGCGTCGCCGATCACCGCGCCGCCCAGGCCGTCCTCGATCGCCAGGTCCAAGGCCAGGCCCTTGCGCGCCGCCGCCGGCGCGATCTCGTCCATCGCCGCGGCCAGCACCTCGCCCAGGTCGAAGGTCTCGCGCTCCAGCGCCAAGGCGCCCGAGTCGGCGCGGACGATGTCCAGGATGTCCGACATCAGGCGCTCCAGGGCCCGGCCCGACGCCTGCACCATGCCCGCCAGTTCGGCTCCCCGTTCCGACAGCGGTTCGCGCGCCAGCAGCTCGGCGCTCGCCATGATCCCGTTCAGGGGCGTGCGAATCTCGTGGCTCATGTTGGCGATGAAGGCGCTCTTGGCCCGGCTCGCCTGCTCGGCCGCTTCCAGCGCCGCCTGCAGCTTCTCCGCCGCCGCACGGCGCTCGGTGACATCGTCGCCGATGGTGACCAGGTGCCGCGGTCCGGCGTCGTCGTGCGTGGCCAGGACCTTGAAGTTGAAATAGCGCGGCGGCGCGTCGGCGGAGGGGAAGACGACGTTGTCCAGCCGCGTCATGCGACCCTCGCGCAGCACCGCCTCGTCGGCGTCGCGAATCCGGGTGGCGCGATCGGTGGGCAGGATGTCCTCGGCCAGCTTGCCGATCCCCTCGCCCCCCTCGATGCCCATCAGCTCCTCGACTGCCCGGTTCATCAACAGGTAGCGGCGGCTATGGACGTCCTTGACCGTCAGCGGCGCCGGCAGGAGCTGGATCACCGTCTCCAGGAAGGCCTCGGTCTCCACCGCGGCGGTGACATCGCGCGAGACCACCAGCAGTTCGCTGACCTCGCCGTCGGCGCCGACCACGGGCGAGACCAGGTTGTCCCAATAGACGCCTGCATCGCGGCAGAAGGCGCGGAAGCGTTGTTCACGCCCGGCGGCGGCTTCGCGCAGAGCGCGCTCCAGCGAGGCGCGGCTGTCGGCCGGCCAGGCCCCCGCCAGATCCGGGCTGCCGGGATCATGGCCCGGGGCGTCCAGCAGCTGGCGCGCGCGGGCGTTCATGAACCGGATGCGCCCATCGCGATCCAGAACCCACATGCAGTCCTGGCTGGCTTCCGCCAGTTGGCGGAAGTAGGCCTCGGCCCCGCCCTCGGGCCAGCCGGATGCAATCTGGCTGGGGGCCTCGGCCAACAGCGCGTCCTTCGCAAGCCCACGAACCGGGGCGCAATTCAGCCAGTTAGCACCGGCCGAGTTGCCGACTCGTTGAAGAACGGCGCTCTTTCAAAAGTTGTGCGAGGCGAACCAGTCGCCTCGCCGTCACCTAGCGGGCGGCGGGGGCCGGCAGGGGCTCCAGATCGAAAGTCATCGTGCTGATCTTGGCGTCCAGGCCCTGGATCACGCCAGGGGTCAGGTCATTGGACATGTTGCCGCCCAACACCGAATTGCGATCCACCAGGAGGCCGCAGCCGTGCGCCTTGTAGACCGCGGCGATCACCGACTGAGCCTCGGCCGAAATTCGGCCCAGCGCCTTTTCGCGGGCGACTTCGATCTGGGCCGAGCGAACATTGGCCTTCTGCTGCAGGGCCTGGGCGCGGTTCGACAGGGCCTGTTGCTTGGCCTGGAACTCCGCCGGCTTCATTGAGGCCTTCTGGCCCGGCAGCGCCTTGATCTCCGCGTCGAGGGGCGTCTTCTCGGCGTTCACCTCGGCCTGGGCCTGGCGCTGCAACTCCTGCAGGCGCGCGGTGGCCGCTTGCCCGACCTTAGAGTTGCCCGCCACCACCTGGGTCGAGATCATGCACAGGCCGGGGATCGCGGTTCCGCCCAGGGCGTTCGCGTTCGGGGCGGCGGCCCCTTGCGCGGCGGCGAGGGAAGGCGCGGCGAGGCCGAGAGCCAGGGCGGCGGAAATGACGAGGCGCATTCAGGAAAACCTTTCTTCTTCGACCCACGCCGGCGGCGTCATGACCCGTTCGCCGGCGCGACGCCGCCTCGATGCGGCAGCTTGACGGTCAAATCATGGCGGCGCCGGGCTGGCCCGGGACAGTTCCTCGCCGCGCAACCTACCGATCCCGGCGAACCTGACCAGCCGATTCGCGTAACGGCGGGATATCGACGCGTCGGCTACCTTCCGGTGAACTTGGCGGGACGCTTCTCGATGAAGGCGGCCATGCCTTCCTTCTGGTCGTCGAAGGCGAACAGCGAATGGAACAGGCGGCGCTCCAGCATGACGCCCTGGCTGAGCGGCGTCTCGTAGGCCGCGTTGACCATCTCCTTGGTCAGCTTGACGGTGTTGGGCGACAGGCCGGCGATCTTCTTGGCCGCCTCGAGGGCCGTGGGCAGCAGGTCGGCCAGCGGGACCACCCGGCTCACCAGGGCGCAGCGCTCGGCCTCGGCCGCGTCCATCATCCGGGCGGTCAGGATCATGTCCATGGCCTTGGACTTGCCGATGAAGCGGGTCAGGCGCTGGGTGCCGCCGGCGCCGGGCGAGACGCCCAGGTTGATCTCGGGCTGGCCGAACTTGGCGTTGTCGGCGGCGATGATGAAGTCGCACATCATCGCCAGCTCGCAGCCGCCGCCCAGGGCGAAGCCCGCCACGGCCGCGATCACCGGCTTGCGGCAACGGGTGACCCGCTCCCAGTTGCGGGTGATGAAGTCCTCGCCGTAGACGTCCGCATAGGACTTCGAGGCCATCTCCTTGATGTCCGCCCCTGCCGCGAAGGCCCGGTCCGACCCGGTCAGCACGATGCAGCCCACGGCCGGATCGGCCTCGGCCGCGTCCAGCGCCGCCGTCATCTCGTCCATCAGCTGGCCGTTGAGGGCGTTCAGCGCCTGCGGCCGGTTCAGGCGGATCAGGGTCACCCCCGGCTCGGGCGTCTCGACGATCAGGGTCTCGTAGGCCATGGGGCGGTCCTTTCGTTTTCGGCTAGGCGCTTAGAGGCAAGCGCGCGGGTCGTCCAGCACGTGTCAGCAGCATCGGGGGGCGCCCTCGTCCAGGTTGCCGGACTCGTCTAGGCTCGCGCCATGAACCGGCACATCGACTTCGAGGGCATCGAGAATTTTCGCGACTTCGGGGGCTATGGCACGGCCTGCGGGCGGGGCCTCAAGGCCGGCCAGCTCTACCGGTCCGGCTATCATGCCCACGCCACCGACGCAGACCTGGCGCGGATGGCCGAGATGGGCCTGGCGGCGATCATCGACCTGCGCCGCCCCGAGGAGCGCCAGCGCGAGCCGGCGCGACGCTGGCCGGGTTTCGACGCACGGGTGATCGAGAACGACATCGTCTCCGAGCACCACGACTGGCTTGATGTGCTGCGGAACCTGGACGAGGTCACTCCCGCCTGGTTCCACGAAGACAGCCTCAACATGTACCGGCTCAGCCCCTACGAGGCCCGGCACATCGACCTCTTCCGCCGCTACTTCCAGGAACTGGCGCACGGCGAAGGGCCGATCGTCGTCCACTGCGCCGCCGGCAAGGACCGCACCGGCCTGATCTGCGCCCTGACCCATCATCTGGCCGGCGTCCACCGCGACGATATGATGGCCGACTACATGCTGACCAACGACGAGGCGCGCATCCAGCGCAAGATGGACTTCCTGGGCCCCTGGATGCAGTCGCAGGCCGGCGCCCACGCCAGCCCGGAGGCCCTGCGCGTGGCGGTCTCCGTCCACCCGGATTACCTGGCCGCCGCCTTCGCGGTGATCGAGGACCGGCACGGCTCCATCGACGGCTACCTGGAGCAGGCGCTGGGCGTGGACGGCGCGATGCGCGAAACGATACACGACCGCCTGCTGGGTTAGGCCAGTTCGTCCAGCTTGCCGCGCAGCATCTGAAGCACGGCCGAGAAGTCCTTGCCGCCATGGCCGAGGCCGGCGAACAGGGCGTAGAGGGCTTCGGCCTGGGCGCCCAGCGGGGTCGAGGCGCCGGACGCCGCCGCCGCCGACTGCGCCAGCTTCAGGTCCTTGAGCATCAGGTTGGCCAGGAAGCCGCCTTCGTATCCTCGGTTCGACGG
>JAFEEA010000021.1 GCA_018241335.1 Pseudomonadota bacterium | reverse complement strand
CGGCGGCGGGCAGGGGGCCTGGCGCGGCGTGGATCTCATAGGCCTTGCCGTCCACGGTCAGCACGCCGGCGGCCTCGCCGGGCGCCTTGCCCTGGGTCAGTTCGTAGCCGGGCGCCAGGGTGAAGGTCAGGCCGTCGGGGCCGCGGTCGACGCCCTGCGGCTTGGCGTGGTCAATCAGCTTGTCGTCGTAGGGATAGAAATAGGCGTCCTGGTCGGCGGCGCCCTTCAGCGGCGCGCCGGTGATGGCCAGCTTCAGTCCGCCCGCGCTGGCCTGGAAGGCGGCCGCCAGGCCCTGGGGCTTGGGCGCGGCGGCCAGGGCGGCGGCGATGAGCGGGCCCGCCTTGGCATCCGGCGCGGGCGTTCCCGCCGCCACCGGCAGGGTGAGGGTCAGGTTCGCGTCGGCCGGAACGCAGACATCGGCGCAGACCAGGAAGGCGACGGCGGCCTTCAGCGTCAGCGCCTCGCCGGGCTTGGCGTCCGCCGGGACCTCGATCGGCACGGGAAGGACGACGGTGTCCTCGTAGCCGTAGTTCATGATCGGCCCGACCGGCAGGCGCCTGGGTGTCGCCCAGACGATCTCGCCGGCCTTAAGCCCCGGCGGCAGGGTCCAGGCGATCTTGGTCGCCTCGCCGGCGTCGCCGGGGTTGCGCCAGTAGGTGTGCCAGCCCTTGTCGATCGTCTGGGTCAGGGCGACCCAAATCGTCGAACCCGGCGCGGCCGAGGTGGTCTCGGCCACCAGATCGGCGGTCAGGTGCAGGGCCTTGACCGGCGCGGCGGCGGCCGGCGCGGACAGGGACGCGAGGGCAAGAACGGCGGCGAGAAGTCTGAACAGTCGGATCACCATGCCGTCTATACGGGCTCGCGGGCCGTTTCGATACAGGACCATCCCGAAAGACGCCCTGACGACACCCTCGACAACGGGCGGCGGCGCGTGGTGATCATGGCCGCACGCGAATAGGGCGGAGGAAGCGGATGGCGACGACCAACAGGCAGTGGGTGCTGAAACATCGGCCGGAGGGCGAGATCTCGGCGGGGGACCTCGACTTCATCGAGACGCCGCTGCGGCCCCTGGCCGAGGGCGAGGTGCTGATCCGCATGGTCTATCTGTCGCTGGACCCCACCAACCGCATCTGGATGAGCGACATGGACCAGTACCTGCCGCCCGTGCAGATCGGCGAGGTCATGCGCGGCGGCGGCATTGGCGTCATCGAGGAAAGCCGTTCGGCGAACCTGAAGGTGGGCGATATCGTCAACGCCGGCCTGGGCGGCTGGCAGGACTACGCCATCTCGCACGAGTCCATGGTCAATCCCGTGCCGCGCATGCCGGGCGTGCCCCTGACCGCCTACATGAGCGTGCTCGGCATGACCGGGCTGACCGCCTATTTCGGCATGACCGACATCGGCGCGCCCAAGCCCGGCGAGACGGTGGTGGTTTCGGCGGCGGCCGGGGCGGTGGGCTCCATCGCCGGCCAGGTCGCCCGCCTGCAGGGGGCCCGGGTGATCGGCATCGCCGGCGGGGCGGCCAAGTGCGCCTGGCTGAAGGACGAACTCGGCTTCGACGGGGTCATCGACTACAAGGCCGAGAACGTCGGCGAGGCCCTGGGCCGGCTGTGCCCGAACGGGATCGACGTCAACTTCGAGAACGTCGGCGGCCCGATCATGAACGCCGTCATCGCCCGGATGAACAATTTCAGCCGCATGCCCCTGTGCGGCCTGATCAGCGGCTACAACCTGTCGGGCCTGACCCCGGGGCCGGAGGATTTCGGCCGGGTGCTGATGAAGCGCATCCTGATCAAGGGCTTCATCATCATCGACTACCTGCACCGGGCGGCCGAGGGCTTCACCGCCCTGGGCGGCTGGGTGGCCGAGGGCAAGCTGAAGTGGAAGGACCATCCGGTGGACGGGCTGGAGAACGCCGCCGAGGCGGTCAAGCGCCTGTTCTCGGGCGACCACGACGGCAAGCTGATGATCCGAGTCTCCCCCGAACCCTGAGGTCCGCCCCATGCCCGCCTCCTTCGACGACATCGAGATCGGCCAGGTCGCCTCGCTGGGGGCGACGGTGGTGGACCCCGAGGCCCTGGACGCCTTCATCGCCGCCTTCGCGCCCGGCTGGACCGCCGAGCGCGGGGCGCCGGATCACATGGTCTTCGCCCTCTGGACGCGCCTGGACGCCGAGGCCGCCAAGGACTGGCCGCAGACCAAGCGCGTAGGGGTCGACGCCCTGCGCTGGGTGCGCAATCCCCCGGCCGGCGAACTGCTGCGCGGGCGCATGACCATCATGGGCAAGGATCCCGTCGGCGACGGCAAGGGCATCGTCATCGCCCAGCATGACCTGCTCGACGAGGCCGGGCGCCTGGTCTTTTCCTGCCTGACACGGAGCGTCTACGCGCGCTGAAGTGCGCCGCCATCCGCGCAAAACGAAAGGGCCGGTCGCCTCAGGCGACCGGCCCTTGTCTCATCGCCGTAGGTGAAGCCTAGTTCAGGTTCGCCGGGGCCGGCTGGGCCTGCTGGCGCGCGATCGCGAGGGCGATCAGGCGGTCCCAGCCCAGCAGCGAGGTCAGGTGGGCGTAGATCTGCGCCAGGGCGCCGTTCTCGAACAGCTCCTTGATCTTGGCGTCGGGCAGGGCCTTCAGCTTGTCTTCCGACACTGCGAAGTATTCGGCGATCTGCTGCGGCTCACCGGGCGAACCGTCCGGGTTCACCGGGGTGAAGTGCGCCTTGCGGGTCTCGAACAGGTCGAGTTCGCGCAGCAGGTTCGAGAACGATTCCGTGCGCCGGGCCTCGGACTCGAAGTCGTTGCAGAACTGGATGCAGCCTTGCGTGTACTCGGTGGGCTGGCCCTTGGCGTCGAAGAAGGCCAGGTCCGGCAGTTCGCCCAGCATGGACGCGCCGCGGTCGATGCAGACGACCAGCTGCTGGTTCTGCGAATCGTTGGCCAGCACGAACGGATAGCGGCGGATGTAGGCGGGGATGTAGGCCCCGACCACGAAGGCGCCGTCCGGCTGGATGAACAGGTTGTCTTCCTGGTTGATGCCCATCACCGCCAGCGGCTGGTACTTCTCGCCGGCGAAGATGATCGGATAGCTGAGGCCGGCGACCGGGAATTCGGTCACGGTCAGCGGCACCACATGGCTCTTGGCGGCGAAGGCGAAGGGCTTGTCCAGGCGGCGCAGGCCGATCTTGCCATGCGTCTCGCTGTTGAGCGGCTCCGGGTTCGAATAGAAGAGCACCTGGCCGGTGATCTGGGCGTTGTCAGTCTGGGCGGGCGTTGCCATCAAAAGCTCTAGGTCCAGGAGAAAAGGGCCGGCGGCGACGCCGCCAAAGGCCGGATGGGCCGGCCTTCTAGCCGATGATGAACAGACCGGCAATCGACGCGCAAGATGATCCGGCGCCGGGGCGAGCCGGCGGATCATGCAATCGGCGGCGGCGCGCTTGCCTAGCGGCGCCCCTCGCGGCTTCTATGGTCGGATTGATGAGGAGGAGACCCATTTCATGCCGATCTTTTATCCCGACATCCTTGATCAGAAGTCCGCGCCGCGCACCTTCACCTATTCCGACAAGGACGTGATGCTCTACGCCCTGGGCATCGGCCTTGGCGCGGACCCCATGAACGAGACCGAGCTGCCGTTCGTCTATGAGCGGGGCCTCAAGGTCGTCCCCACCGCCGCCACCGTGCTGGCCTCGGGCGCCGGGCGCAACGCCGGGCCGGCCCCCGACATGCCGCCCGGCCACCGGCCCAGCCAGATCAACTTCCTGATGGTCGTCCATGGCGAACAGAAGGTGGAGCTTCACAAGCCCCTGGCGCCGGGCGGGACCTACACCGCCGCCGGCCGCACCATCGGCGCCTACGACAAGGGCAAGGACAAGGGCGCGGTGATCGTCAATGAAACCGTCTGGACCGACGAGAAGGGCGAGAAGGTCGCCACCCTGACCGGCTCCACCTTCGCCCGCGGCGACGGCGGCTTCGGCGGCCCGTCGGAGGGGGCGCCCGAGCCGCACGAGGTCCCCACTCGCGCGCCGGACAAGTCGCTGGACTTCACCACCAGCCCCGACCAGGCCCTGCTCTACCGCCTGAACGGCGACCGTAATCCGCTCCACTCGGATCCCGACGTGGCCAAGCGGGCCGGCTTCCCGCGGCCGATCCTGCATGGCCTCTGCACCTACGGGATCACCTGCCGGGCGGTGCTGGAGGGAGTGACCAATTTTGACCCCGACCAGATCCTCAGCCACCAGGCGCGGTTCTCCGCCCCGGTGTTCCCGGGCGACACCATCACCGTGGACCTGTGGGTTGACGGCAAGGTGGTCAGCTTCGAGGCGCGGGTGAAGGCCCGCAACGCCACGGTGATCAAGAACGGCAAGACGGTGCTGCGGTAGCGCGGCCCGCGCCGGATCGGCGCGACGCCAGGGCTGGGCTGCGGCCCTGGCGCGCGCTATCGGATGTGACGGTCAGTCGTCTGAGGAAATGCGTGATGAAGCGTTGGGGTGTGGCGGGATTGGGCCTGGGCGGCGTCGCCGTGGCGGCCGCGGGGGCGACGGCGCTGTTCGCGGCCAGGGACGTGTCGGCGGCGGCCCACAGCGCCCAGTTCGAGGCCTGGCAGACCGCCAAGGGCTACCTGCCCAAGGGCGCCCTCGACGGCGTCGCCCTGCTCGGCCCGCCGCCGGCGCCGGACAGCCTGACCGCCCAGGCCGACAAGGCCCGCTTCGATGAGACCCGCGCGCTGGAAGGCTCGCCGCGCTGGAGCCTGGCGACCCAGGACGCCGACCTCAAGGCGGGCGTGCTGCACCGTTTCTCCTGCGCAGTCGGCGCCCGCATCGGGCCCGGCACGCCGGCCCTGCAGCGCCTGCTGTTCAAGCTTCAGTACGACGTCCGCGACACCGGCGATCCGCCCAAGGACCGCTATTCCCGCACGCGCCCGCTTATCGGCAACGACAAGCCCATCTGCGTGAAGCGCGAGGCGTGGATGGCGTCAAACGGCTCCTATCCCTCCGGCCACTCGATGATCGGCTGGTCCTGGGGCCTGGTGCTGTCGGAGCTGGCCCCCGACCGCACCACGACCCTGATGGAAAACGCCCACGACTTCGGTGAGAGCCGGGTCATCTGCGGCGTCCACTACGAGAGCGACGTCGAGGCCGGCCGCATCCTGGCCTCGGCCATGGTCGCGCGCGAGCATGCCGATCCGGCGTTCCGGGCCGATCTCGCCCGGGCCAAGGCCGAACTGGCCCGCGCCCGCAAGGGCCAGCAGCCGGAGGACTGCGGGATCTATGCGGGCGGCTAGAGCGGGACGATCCGCACGGTGAAACCGCCGCCGGCGGCGCCCTGGAGCAACAGCGTGCGGGTCGACTGCCCCGGCGCCGCCGCGGCGTCTATGCGTGTCGTGCCCGCCGCCGAGAGGGGTATCGAGACGCCGTCGACCAGGAGCGAGGCGTTGGCCAGTTCGGCGGGGTAGTCGACCCACACCTGGAAGCCGTTGGGGTCGTTGCAGAATTCTCGCAGCTGTCCGGCGCCGGCGTCGCCGCCGGCCGATGGGGTCAGGCTGGCCGCGCAGACCAGCGGCGCCTCGCCGCCGAAGGCCAGGCCATCGCCGGCCGCCCGCGCGCCGGATGCGCTCGCCGCCAGGGCCGCCGCCGACAGCGCCGCGATCAGCCCAGGCCGGCAGGTCTTGAACAGTCGATTTGCGGACATGACCCCTCCCCACGTCGCCACGGCAAGCAGAGTGGGCGAAGATTCGCGTCCTCTTTGTGACTAGGAGCGGCCCAATTCACGCCCCAGGCGTGAAGAGTTCCTGAAAGTCCGCCACCTGGACGTTCAGACCTCGGACCACATCCTGACCAGGTTGTGGTAGAGGCCGGTGAGCGTGACCAGGGTCTGATCCTTCGCGCCGATCTTCTTGTCCAGCTCCTGCAGCGCCACGTCCATCTCGAACAGGGTGTTGCGGTGGCTGTCGCTGCGGATCAGTGACTGCATCCACATGAATGACGCCCAGCGCGACCCGCGGGTGACGGGCTCGACGCGGTGGCGGCTGACGGAAGGATAGAGGATCAGGTCACCGGCGGGCAGCTTGACCGCGTGTACGCCGTAGGGCGTCTCGATGATCAGTTCGCCGCCGTCGTAGTCGTCGGGGTCGGTCAGGAACAGCGTCGCCGAAAGGTCGGTGCGGTAGTGTCGCGCGCCCATGCCCACGCCCGCGTCGGGCGAAGGGTAAGTCCGTATCGCGCCGTCGACGTGCGACCCGTACTCCATGCCCACATCGTATCGGTTAAACATCGGGGGCGCGATGCGGGCCGGGAACGCGGCCGCCACGAACACGCGGCTGGCCATCAGGGCGTCGATAACGCGCTGAGACAACGCCTGGCCCTGAGGCGAATCCTCGGGCACCTGCAGGTTGTTCTTCACCGCCGCGCCCTGGGGCCCGGCGGAGACACGACCGTCGACCCAGTCCGTGCCCTCCAGCACAGACCGGATGCTCGCCACTTCCTCAGCGGAAAGGACGCCCTGGATATGCGCAAGCATGAAATCCCCCCGCCGGCCCCCGCGGCCAGATCGAACTGTCTCAAATCAGGCGCGAGTCTTTCGCGCCCTGTGAGTCCAGGCAAGGGGCGGGCCAGATTTTGGCCGGGCAGGGAAGGTGGGGTGGGAAGGCCAGGGCGCGGGCAGACGGGCCCGCGCCGTCCGTGATCAGAGGGCGACGACCCGGATCGAAAGGTTGCCCTGGGCGCCGTCGCCGGACTGGTCGAGGGCCAGGTCCTTGGTCGCGATCGCGGCCGTGGTCGAGGAATCGATCAGAGCCGATCCGGATTCGCCAAGCTGGACCGTGCGGCCGTCGATGATGATCGAGGAATTCGCCAGGCTGGGCGAATAGTCGACCCAGACCTGATAGCCGGTGGGGCTGTTGCAGAATTCGCTGAGCTGGCCCAGCGAGGTCTGGCCCGGCTGCGTGGCCACCTGGGTGGCGTTGACGCTGGCCCGGCAGATCACCGGCACATAGCCGCGCAGCTCGATGGTGTAGCTGCTCTGCTCGGGCATCGCGCTGGGCGCGGTCGCCGAGGCGCCAGTGGCGACCAGAGTCGTCAGGGCCGCCAGAGCAATAAATTTCTTGTTCACCATGGGATTGATCCCCTCCGTGTCTAGGGGGATCATGCAACAGGCGACCTAAGATATGGTTTTCGACTATAGTCAAACACAAGTAAATAACGACGTTCCATGGTTTACGACGTCTTACCTGCGACAATTAGTATTCGAGTCAGCCTGTTAACACATGGTATATTGCAAATTAACCATCGCTTAGGGGAATCGCCGCAGGTCTGGCGAGCCCGGCGCCCTTGGTCGGGGCCTCTCTGAGGCCTCCGGCGATAGCGTCCCGCGCCGTCGCCCGTTATCTGGGACAAGCGTCCCCGTCTGGTCCTTTCATGTCCGAACCTCCCGCCGCCGATTTCCCAGGACAGACCGCCGGCGGCCGGTTCGGCCGGCGACCGGGACCGCCGCGCCCTGCCGAGCGCCGCATCGCGTCGGGCTCCGGCGGGCCGCCGCCGCGCCGCGCCTCGCCCCTGCCGCGCTGGCTGGTGGTCGTCTGCGTCGTCGCCCTCGTCCTGGCGGGCGTGGCGGGCCTGGCCTTCGCCTGGTTCGAGCAGGCCATGCTGCGGGACATGCCCGAAATCCCCTCGCGGGAGGCGCTCTGGGCCATCCGCCGCTCGCCCGGCATGACGTTCCTGGATCACAACGGCGGCGTCATCGCCACGCGCGGGGCCAAGTACGGTGAACGCGTCAGCCTCGCGACCCTGCCGTCCTACGCCCCCAAGGCCTTCCTGGCGGCCGAGGACCGCCGCTTCTACCAGCACGGGGCGGTGGACCTGCACGCCATCGTGCGCGCCGCCCGCCGCGACCTCAAGGAGCATCGCGCGGCCGAGGGCGCATCGACCCTCACCCAGCAGCTCGCCCGCACCCTGTTCCTCAAGCCGGAGCACACCTTGAAGCGCAAGGTGCAGGAGGCGGTGCTGGCCGGCCGCCTTGAGGACATGCTGGGCAAGGACCAGGTGCTGGAGCTCTATCTCAACCGCACCTTCTTCGGCGCCGGCGCCTATGGCCTGGACGCCGCCTCCCAGACCTATTTCGGCCACCCTGCCCGACAGCTGTCACTCACCGAGGCGGCCCTGCTGGCGGCCGTGCCCAACGCCCCGTCCCGCCTGGCCCTGACCAACGACATGGCTGGCGCCATGGTGCGCGCGCGCAAGATCCTGGGCGTGATGCGCGACGAGGGCTGGATCACCGCGGCGCAGTATTCGCAGGCGATGTCGACTCCGCCGGCCCTGGCGCCCCCCCGCGCGGGCGAGGGCGACTACAGCTACATCCTTGACCAGGCCGCCGCCGAGGCGAGCGCCCTGTCCGCCGGTCAGTCGCCGGACCTCGTGGTGCGCCTGACCATCGATCCGAAGCTGCAGGCGGCGGGGCTGGACGCCGTGCGCTATGGCGTCGAGACCTTGGGCAAGGGCCGCCGCGTGTCCCAGGGCGCCCTGGTGGCCCTCGGGCCGGACGGCGCGATCCGGGCCATGGTCGGCGGCCTGGATCACGACAAGAGCGCCTTCAACCGGGTCACCCAGGCCCGCCGCCAACCGGGATCGTCCTTCAAGGCCTTCGTCTACGGCGCGGCCATGGAGCATGGGGTCGGCCCCAACGACATCCGACAGGACGCGCCGATCGCGGTAAACGGCTGGACGCCGGAGAACTATGGCGGCCATTTCTCTGGTGCGGTGACCGTGCGCGCCGCCCTGGCCCGCTCGATCAACACCATCTCCGTGCGCCTGGCCCAGGAGGTCGGGCCCGAGGCGGTGGGCGAGCTGGCGCGGCGCTGCGGCATCACCACCATCCCGCCCCATCCCGGGCTCTCGATCGCCTTGGGCGCCTATGAGGTCAGCCTGCTGGAGATGGCCGGGGCCTACCAGGTCTTCCAGACGGGCGGCGGCAAGACCATGCCCTATCTGATCGAGGAGCTGCGCTCCACGCGGGGCGACGTGATCTACGCGCACGCGCCTTCGGCCCCGACCCCCGTCTACGACACCCTCTTCGCCACGCGCATGGTGGAGATGATGAAGGGCGTCATCACGGGCGGCACCGGCACGGGCGCCAACCTCGGCCGCCCCGAGGCGGGAAAGACCGGCACCAGCCAGAACTGGCGCGACGCCTGGTTCATCGGCTTCACACCCGACATGCTGGCCGGGGTGTGGGTGGGCAATGACGACAATCGCCCCATGGCCAAGGTCACCGGCGGCGAGATACCCGCCGCGATCTGGAAGCGCTTCATGACGGTGGCGCTGAAGGATACGCCGCCTTCCGACTTCCCGTGGCTGTCCAAGGAGCCTGAGCCGCCCGCCCAGGGCCCGCCCGAGGGCGAGGCGGGCGGCGGCCCGTACCTCGACGAGCCGGCCGGTCCCGACATGGGCGCGCCGGTCGACGAGCCGCCCGTCGACAGCGACGGCGCCGCCGAAAGCGGTCAAGGCGAAGCGGGCTGGGACGCGCGGGGCGCGCCCGACAGGAACCTCTCCGACCGCCCCTATCCCGATCGGGGCGCGCCGTACCGGCCCGCGCCGGACAGCTACCCGCCGCCGCAGGACGACGGTTCGCGCCGCGGCGGGTCCTATTACGACGCCGGCCCGCGTTATCGCCCGCCCGACCCCTATCGCCAGGACGAGCAGGACGGCGATCCGCGCTATGGCGATCGCGGCGCCCGCGCCCCGGCGGACAATGCGTCCCCGGACGACCCGCCGCCACGCTATCGCTACTGATCCCGGCGCCTCTCCCGCCGCTGCGCGCCATTGACCCCTGTGCGTGGGCGCGGCGCGCGCTACAATGGCGGCGTAACCTTGGAGTGGGTTGCCGGCGCCAGGCCGGCTCCCGTGTTCTCAACCCGCTCTTGTCAGATGAGGCGTGGCATGGCTTCCGAGTGGACTGAAGGCGGTCCGGTTTCCCTTCCGCCGCGGCCCGTGGCCTACGGCGCCGGCGCGGTGGTGCTGATCCTGGCGCTGGCGGCGCTGGGGTTCGGCGTCAAGGCTGGGCTCCACAGCAGCCAGCCGGGCGCCGCGGACGCCACCGCCCGGGTCGCCGCCGACGGCTCCACGGACGAGGCCCGCCCCATCGTGGTCTTGCCGCCGCCGGTCACCGCGCCCGTCGCCGCCGCCACCGCCGCGCCCAAGGATGCGGCCACCGACGCCGACGAAGCCAAGCAGGCCGCGGTCCAGGCCGCGGCCGCCCAGCAGGTCCAGGGCAAGGTCGGCAAGTCCGGCCAGGACATCGACCAGATCCTGACCTCGTCCAGCGAGAAGCCGCCGGCCCCGGTCAAGCCGTCCAGCGACGAGGCGCCGCCGGCGCGGTCGGACGTTCCCTACTGAGGTTGTCCGCGAGCCGGCCCGGCTCGGTCTTCAGGGAATGACCCCACAGGCCAGGCGCGCGCCGCCGCCGCCCAGGGGCGCCGGCTGGTCGGCGTAGTTGTCGCCCCCGGCGTGCAGCATCAGGGCGTGGCCATGCAGGTCGGCCGCCATCTTGATGTGCGGGGCGATGACGTCGGCCTTGACGGTCCCGTCCGCCGCCACCGTGACCACCGGCAGGTCGCCCAGGTGCCCGGCGCCCTCCGGCCCCATGTGCATGCCGGTCTTGGCCGGATCGAGGTGGCCGCCCGCCCCGCCGGCCGGCGTCACCTTGCCGTCAGCGGCGGTGGCCGGGGCGCAGGAGGGATTGGCGTGGGCGTGGAAGCCGTGCTGGCCGGGCGGAAGGCCATGCAGGTCCAGGTGCAGCACCACGCCCGAGGGGCCGTCGTGGATCGTCACCGAGCCGATCGCCGCGCCCGGCCCGGTGGCCGTCGTCAGGGCCATCGGCACGTCTATGCTCTCGGCCCGCGCCGCGCCGGCGGCCAGCAGCGCCATGATCGAAAAACCCAGCCCCAACGCATGCCCGCGCATATCCGCCTCGTCGCCTGATCCAATGAGGCCCGGACCATGCGCCGCGCGCCCGCCGGACTCAAGACGGCGCCGGCCCCGCCGCCGGGCGGCTTCGGCGAACAATGTTACGGAAAGGGTGGACGGGCGTCCCCGCGCGCGCCAATTTCCTGCTGGGAGCCGCGCCTCCCGCGCGCCGCGCCAATGGCGCGCGGCGGCGCCTCCAGGGAGGGACCCAATGAGCCGTAAGCGGGCGCGTTCGATCGCTGTCATTCTGAGTCTGACCTTTGGGTGGTCGAGCGCGGCATGCATCGCCGTGGGCGGTTCGGCCCTGGCCGCCGTCGCCGCGCCGCCGCCGCCGAACGGCGGCGCCCCGCCCGCTGCGCTCGCGGCCTGCAACGGCAGCCAGCCGGCCTACAGCCTCGACCAGCAGATCGCCGGCTGCAACGCTATCGTCGCCCTGCCCGACGCCGGCTTGCCCCTGCTGGCGGCGGCCTACAACAACCGCGGCATGGCCTTCGCGGCGAAGCACGAGTTGGCCAAGGCCATCGCCGACTACGACCAGGCGATCCGCCTGCAGCCGGGGGTTCCGCGCTATTGGAGCAACCGCGCCCTGGCGCGGCGGGCCGACGGGCGGCCCGATCTGGCGGTGGCCGACCTGACCGAGGCCTTGCGCCTCGATCCCACCGCGGCCAACGTCTTCGACAACCGGGGCCTGGCCTTCGAGGCGCTCGGCCAGCGCGACAAGGCCATGCTCGACTTCGGCCAGGCGATCGCCCTGAAGCCCGACCGCGCCGCCTACTATCTCAACCGGGGCCGGGTCGAGACGGCAGGCGGAGGCTATGCCGGAGCCATCGCCGACTTCAACCAGGCGCTCAAGCTGGAGCCCGCCAGCGTCGCGGCCATCGCCGGCCGCGCCCAGGCCTACCAGGGGCAGGGCGACACCGCGCGCGCCCTCGCCGACTACGACCGGGCGATCCAGCTGGCGCCGAACGACACGGTGCTGCTGGTCAATCGGGGCGCGGTCAAGGCCGCTGGCGGACAGGTCCCGGCCGCGGTCGATGACTATTCGGCGGCGCTGAAACGAGACCCGGGCAACACGGCGGCGCGGTTCAACCGGGGCCTCGCCTACCTCACCCTTGCCAAGGCCGACCTGGCGCTGGCCGACTTCGATGTCCTGGCGGGCGTACAGCCGACCTTCGCCCCCGCCTTCTACAACCGCGGCCGGGCGCACCTGGCCCTGGGCGACCATGCCGCCGCTCGCAAGGACTTCGACGAGGCGCTGCGCATCCATCCCGACTACGCCCTGGCGCTGGACGCGCGTGGCGTGGAGAAGCTGGCCATGGGGGCGCCCGCCGAGGCGCTGCCGGACTTCGACCGCGCCATCCAGTTGGCGCCCGATCTGGCCCCCGCCTATCTGCACCGCGCCGAGGCCAGGAAGGCGAACGGCGATTCCGCCGGCGCGGATGCGGACCACGCCGCCGTTCTGCGCCTCGACCCCTCCCTGGTCGCCCCGCCCGCGCATCCCTGAGGCGAACGAGGGTTCACGGCCGGCGGGGCGCGGTCTCCTGTTCCATGGTGCGCAGGGTCGAGGCCAGCCGCGCATCGTCGGGCGCAAGCGCGACGGCGCGGCGAGCGTACTCCAGCGCCTCGCGACGCTTGCCCATGCGCCAGGCGCATATGCTGGCGAGATCCTCGGGCATCGCTCCCGTCTCCGAGACGGCGTCATAGGCGCTCAGCGCCGCGGGGGTCGACATGGCCTTCACGCAGGCGCGCAGGGCGGGCGCCCACTTCTGCTGCTGGTAGTGCGCGCAGGCGAGATCGATCCAGGCGCCCCTCAGGCCCGGCGCCTCTTCCGTCGCCCGGGTCAGCGAGGCCAGCCCTCGGGCCGGATCGTTCAGGGCGTAGCGGCAGAGCCCGATCAGGCGAAGGGCGGCGTTGCGCTCCTCGTCCGTCAGCCCGGGGAGGGTGAGGCACCGCTCCAACTCGGCCAGCGCCTCGGCGTTGCGTCCGGCCCGCCGCAAGGCCCGGCCGTAGCGGTGGGCCATGCGCGCATCGATGGGATCTTCCTCTGCGCCCAGCGCCCTTAGCGCCAGCAGGGTTTCCGGCCGTCCGCGCTCGCCAGGCGGCGAGTCCATCATCACTGCGTCGAGGCGGACGGTCTTGGGCGGGGTTCGGTCGGCCGTCAGGTATTCGTCGCAAGGGCCTTTCCAGCGCACGCCGTGGCGGGCGTGGATGCGCGCCCCGAGCCGCAGGATCGGCTCGCCGTCCGGCCGCCGTCCGACGGTCATGGGATACTCGGCCAGGGTGGTCCCCGGCGCCCAGGCCGCCTCGAGCGCCGCGCGCCATCCGGGCCTCAAGGTGGTGTCCAGATCCAGGGCGACGCAGATGTCGATGTCGTCCGGCAACAGGGCCAGGGCCACGTTGCGGGCGTCGTCCATGCGCCAGGGCCGGATCGAGACGCCGCGCACCGTCGCGCCCAGGGCGCGCGCCTGTTGCACCGAGCCGTCGGTGGAGCCGGCGTCGGCCAGCTGGATCAGGTCCGCATCCCGGGCGGCCTCGACGAAAGCCTTTATGAACGGACGTTCGTTTACACACAGGGCGTAGACCGCGACCCTCATCCGGCCGCTCCTTCGCCCAACATCCGCTCCATGGTGGCCAGGTTGGCGGCGATGCGGGCGTCATAGGGCGCGTCGGCCACCGCCCGACGGCCATAGTCCAACGCCTCGGCCCTGTGGCCCAGCGTCCAGGCGGCGATGGCGGCGACGTCCTCGGCCACGATCGGCAGATAGGTGTCATAGCCGTAGTCGGTGGCGCCGCGGGGCATGCCCAGCACCCGCTGGATCGTCTCATAGCACTGGGGCCACAGCTTGCGCTCGTGATAGGCCTGGGCCAGCTCCAGCCAGGCCCCGCGCATGTCCGGCCCTTCGTTCGCCGCGCGCTGGAAATAGACGAGGGCTTCGTCGGGCCGCTTCAGGCAGTCCAGGCAGCGGGCGATGAGACGCAGGGTCAGGTTGCGCAAGCCCGGCGGGTTGTGGGCCGGCAGCGTCAGGCCGCGCTCGAGTTCGGCCCGGGCCTCCTCGTACCGGCCCGCGTGCAGGAGATCGCGCCCGAGGCAGAACGACATCCGTGGCTCCCAAGGCAGCTCCTTCGTCGCCGCCTCCAGAAGCGGCAGGTATTGTGAGCGGCTCTTGGTCAGGTCCGGGAAGTGCTCGATCTTCAGGTCCTCGATCACCACCGACCGCACCGGAGTGCGGTCCGCGAACAGGGCCTCGTGGATCGGATAGCGCCATCGGAAGCCGTGGCGCGAATGTATACGGTTGTTCAGGAACGCCTCTTCGGGCGTCCCGTCGGGCCGATGGCTGACGATGTAGGTGAAATAGCCCTGGTTCACCCCTGGCTCCCACTTGGCCTCCAGGGCCTCGCGCCAGCCAGGCAGGAACACCTCGTCCATGTCGATCGAAATGCACACGTCGATGTCGGCCGGGATCAGGGCCAGGGCGGCGTTGCGGGCGTCGTCGAAACGCCAGGGGCGCACCGAGATCGGCTCGACCACCACGCCCTCGGCCCGCAGAGCGGCGACGGTGTCGTCGGTCGAGCCGGTATCGGCCACCAGCACCAGGTCCGCCTCACGGCAACTTGCCGCGAATCGCGCCGCGAAATGGGCCTCGTTGAGGGCGATGGTGTAGACGCAGACTTTCATCCTGGAGGTGCTTTCGCGCCGGCGGAACACCAAGGCGACAGTTTGGGCTGGGCATTCGTTCCGGAATGGAACAGTATCGCGCCAGTTCTCGAGCGTCTTCGATCGCAATGTCCGTGGCTGTGGCCGTCGGACCATTTCGAACACGGAGAGTCAGACATGATGAACCTGGTCCTTCGCCACGGCGCGCCGGTCGGGACCGCGATCCTGCTGATCGCCGCCGCCGGATCCGCCGCGGCGGCCGAGCCGTCGAAGTCCGCGAAGACGAACGCCGACGCCCTCAGCGCCGCCGGCCTCGACGCGCCCGCCCTCGACGACGCGCAGATGGATGACGCCCGCGGCGGCGCTGGCCCGTTCGGCCTGCCTGACGGCAGTTTCACCTTCGCCCAGATCGGCGGGCAGACGAAGTCCGGCTCGCAGGACGGGTCGCCCAGCGCTTCCACCACCGTCTTCAGCCTCGGCGGCACGTCCCTGGCCGGAGCGGCCTCGATCGGCGCCGGCGGGGACTTCAACTTCGTGTCCGGCACGACCTGGTCGCAATCCCTGACCGCGGTGACGTCCCACACCTTCATGCCCTAGCTTCCTGGCCCTGGTTTCCGGCCGCCGGCGCTCAGTGCGCGGCCGGGGGTGGCGCGGCGGGCGGCGTGGGCGACGGGCATGCGGCCTTGCCGCAGAAGTTCGCCACGATGCGGCTGAGAATCTCGCTCGCCAGCCGACGTGAGAGCAGGTTGCGCTCCTGGCCCAGGGATGCCGATTCCCGCACGAAGGTCTGACCTGTCGGCGACTTGTAGAAGGCGATCAGGTCGGTCAGCTGCGCCTCGGTGAAGTGGCGGGCGTAGATGTCCACTTCGCCGGCGTAGAGCCGGTCGGCGAAGCTCTTCATTTCCTCGCGCGTCGCCTGGTCGGAGGTCGGCCGCAACTCCGGCTTCACCCCCGGGTTGGCGCGCTGGATCGCGGCCCAGGCCTCGGCCAGGGTGGCGTCGCTGACGCTCGCGTTGCGCGGGTCGGCGCCGGAGACGTCCAGCAATTGCTGCGACAGTTCGCGCGCGTGGGGCGAAATCGCGGGCGCCATCACCGGAGGCGGAGGCGCCGTCTGGGCCAGGGCCGCAGCGCTCGAGGCCAGAACCAGCAGGCTGACCGCCATGCCCCCAAGGCGTGAAATTCGAAACTTGGACAACCTGTGCCCCCCTTGTTCAGTCATTTTCCCGCTTTCGCCGCAGTCATGATCACCGTTCCCGCTCGGGCCGGCCCAGATCCGCCCAGGCCACTTTCAGGGCGGCGGCCAGGGTGGTCTGGGGCGTCCCCAGCCCCGGCGCGCCGTCGCAGGCGATCTTCAGCAAGGTGTCGTCCACCGTTCCGGGCTTCACCGCCGCGACGGGCGCGTCGGTCAGGCCGGCCTGAAGCACCGCACCACTAGGATCGATCAGGCTGGTGAAGCGCGTGGCGTGGGTGCGCGCGGCGCAGCCGTATTCGACGCTGCTGATCAGATAGTTCCCCGGCTTCGCCCGGGGGTCCAGCGGGCGCAGGAACACCGAGACCACCTGCGCCGTCACCGTGGCGCCGTGCCTGTTCAGGGTCGCTGTGTCGATGAAGGCGTCGACCCCGCCGGCCGCCGTGCCGCCGCCCATGGCCGCGGCCGTGACGAACCGATGGTCGGGCTTGGACCCGCCGACCGCGCGCGCGGCCGCGTAGAAGCGCGCGTGGTCGAGCACGGCCCCGATCGAACCATATCCGCCGGCCGGCGGCGCCTGGCACAGGGCCTTGAGGATGGTCGGGTCGAGGGAGTCCGCCACCGGTGCGTGCGGCGCCTGGCCGGGGTTCTCCGGCGCCGGCGCCGGGCCGTCCCCAAACCGGGTGATCGCCAGAATGTGAAGTGTCGAGGCCGCGCAGTTCACCTCGTAGCGAAAGGCGACGTGCGTCGTGTTCTGTCCGCTGACCATCCCGGCGGGGGAAAGGGCGTACACGACGTCCGTCGTCGTCGCGCCGGCCGCCGTCGTCGCGCCGCCCACATCGACGAACACCACGGCGATCGGATTCCCTTGCTCGGGAAGGGCTGTCTCGCCCACGTTCACATAACGATGTGCGGTTTGGGCGGCGGCAGATGTGGCAAGAATAGCCGTGCAGATCGCCGCCGCCGCGCCCGTTCCCAGAGAATTCATTCCGGCCCCCAACCCCGCCATTTTAGCCAAACAGTGCTCCTGGAACCGCGTTCGGCACAAGGCGGATTCCGGCCGCCGGGACCCAGCCTGGGGGCTCGGGCATGGCGGAAAAGTTGAAATATCATCGTTCGCCGACCTGTGGTCTCTTGCCAAGTCTTAACTTTTGTTATCTTTGCCGACGCCGCCCGGAGACGGTTCCGGGAGGCGGTTCGGGCGCGGATGGGCCAGGCGCGGGATGCGTCGCCGACTGCGACCGGGGGAATGCGGGGGAGGCCGAACTTGCGGTTCACGTCACAGATCGTTCGACACTCCATAGCGTAGTGTTGGTGAATTTGGACGATTCCCCTCACAGGGGAATTATTCTCCAAATAACGCGTATTTCAGAGTCCGGTATATTTTGCCTTCGAGTGGTTAACGCGTGCGCTCTTCCAAGCGCATTAACGGTTTCTATTATCGGTAGACCACTTTTCCGTCACATGATATCGAACGAATATAATCGGAATCTTACGATTCCTTAATCCTGTATAATGCGTTAACAGGCCCTTAAGCCCATGTTTCAGCCGGCAGCGTCGACGGCGCTGTTTTGGAAGCAATCTGGAGAGGGCAATGAAAAAGCTCCTACTGACTTGCAGTGTCTCGGCGCTCCTGGTGGGAGCGGCTGGGTACGCTGACGCGCAAGTTGAGGGTGCTTGGCTTCACGCCAACACCGTCCTGAACAAGTCGGTCACGACCAACGAAGCGATCACCATCGCGACGAACGTGGCCATCGTTCAGCCTGTGGTCACCGTGGCTGACGACGCCGCCGAATCCTCGGCGACGGCCAATCAGACCAACACGGGCAACCAGGACTGCGGCAACTGCGCCGAAAAGGCCGACGTCCTGTACTATTCGCAGGACAGCAACACGGGCCTGACCTCGGTCAACCAGGCCGGCGGCAACGACAACAACCAAGGCACCCTGGTGTCCGCGGCGGTCGACAGCTACAACGGTAATACGGGCACCACGCCGTCCGGCACGCCCACGACCCCCAGCGGTACGCCGACGGGTGGTCAAGGCTTCGCTCACGCCCAGGCGGAAGCGCAGCAGACAAATGCGGCCAATGACGTGGAAGCCGTCGACCTGACGTTCCGCAACGCCCTGATCGACCATTCCGACAACGGCAACAACGGCCTGACCTATACGAACCAGGCGACCGGCAACAACAACAACCAGCTCAACGAGCTGTCGTTGGCGTTCTCCGAGCGTCCGTCCGGCACGGCCCTGGCCGAAGCCGATCTGGGTCAGTTCAACACCGGTAACACGGTGGGTGAAGGCGCCTCCACCACCGAAAGCCCGGTGGTCGGCATCAACAAGACCGCCACGGTCACGGCGTCGCTCAACAACAACGTCGGTGTCTTCGGTGTGAACCAGACCGTTGGCAACAACGGCAACCAGGCGAACATCGTCACGATCGCCGCGGTTGGCAGCAACCTGCCTGGCTTCTGATCAGCACCGTCAAGGAGATAGATCATGAAAAAGCTTCTAATGACGGCGGTTGCGGGTCTCGCGCTCGCCGGAATGGGTGCGAGCGTGGCGAACGCCGACGCGACCACCAACTGGACCTTCACCAAGTCGAAGTTGACCACGATCGTCGAGCCGACCACCATCGTTAAGGTCATCTCGATCAACGTGACCGACACCAAGCCGCTCGATTCCGCGGCCTCGGCCCTGGTTGCCATCAACTCGTCCATCTCGGGCGCGGTTGTCGGCACGGCGCATGTGGTCGACCCGAACATCGGCACTCAGTCTGACGGAGCCCCCTTCCAGGACTTCGTCGGCAACGAGTTCAACTACGACATCCACCGTTCGGCCCTGATCACGGGCTCGGTCCTGAACAACACGGGCATCGGGCAACTGAACCAGGACGTTGGAAACAACTCCAACCAAGGCAACGTTGTCGCGGCTGGGTTTGTGTTCGGTGGCAACGACTTCGCTGACGCGGAAGCCTATGTTGAGCAACTCAGCACCAACAACAGCGCCCGCGACGCCGAAGACTTCAAGAACCTGGTGGAACAGGATCCGGGCATCGGGGGTCTGACCCTCGTTCCGCTGATCACCGCCACCTTGGACGGCTCTATGAACAACAACACCGGCGTGTTCATGGCCAACCAGAACGCCGGCAACAACAACCAGCAGCATAACGCTCTGGCTGCCGCCATCGGCGAAAACGCGTTCACGGCTCTGGCCGACGCTGGCCTGCACCAGGTCAACAGCGGCAACCACAGCTATGACATCAACACGGTGAAGGAAGACCTGATCACCAATTCGGTGAACAGCAACACCGGCATCGTGGCGTTCAACCAGTCGGTTGGGAACAACAACAACCAAGCGACCGTCGTGAACGTCTCCGCCATCAGCAGCTGGGTTGGGCTGCCGTAGCGACCGGTCCGGGCCTTAGGGCCCGAACCACGGGCGACGCGCCCGTCGAATCTCGGAGCTTCGGTTCCAGGGTTCGGCGGGCGCCGACCTCAAGCGCAGCAAAAGAGCCATGTTCACGCTTACGCAGACGCGCATCCAGGGCCGGCGAATGCAGTCCAGAGGGACTGTGCGGAGCCTGCTGGCCGTCGTGGCCTTGGCGGTCATGTCGGCGGGGGCCGTCGTCGCGCAGACCGCGCCGCCGCCGGACGCCGCCAACACGTTCAATGACTCGGGCAACGGCTCCCAGGGCCTGATCGGGGTCAACCAGAACACCGGCGACTTCAACAACCAGGCGAACATCGCCTCGATCGCCTTCACGGGCGAAGGAAATTCCGCCGCCCTGGCCAAGGTCATCGCCGACGCCGAGCAGAGTGACAACACCGCTTTCGACAGCCAGGTCGTCCAGACCAACGGGATCAAGGACGCCTTCAACCAATTCAGCGGCATCGCCCAGCTCAACCAGACCACGGGTCAGGCCAACAACCAGATCAACATCGTCGCGATCGCCTTCGCGCCGGGGGCCACGTTCTCGCCCGCGCTTACCGACGTGGAGCTCAGCGGCGTCACCAGCCCGGTCAACGGGCGCACCCAGTCCTCGGCCAGCCCCGACAGCACCAACACCATCGAGGGCTCGTTCAACAACTTCCAGGGCCTGGCCCAGGTCCAGCAGATCGCCGGCGACGGCAATGTCGTCGTCAATGTCGTGGCCATCGCGGTGGGAGGCGGCGGATGACCCGGCTCGCCCTGATCCTTGCCGCCGCCGCCTCGACGGCGCTCGCCGCCGGCGCCGCGCGCGCCCAGGACAACCGCCTGCAGCCCGCGGGGATTCCCCTGCCGAACGGGCAGTACGTGCAGGCCCACGTCGCTACCTTCGCGGACCTGCGGTTCAAGGGGATCGTGCGCCAGTCGATGGACCTCAGCTGCGGCGCCGCCGCCCTGGCCACCCTGCTGCACGGCTATTTCAATCTGGACGTCGACGAAAAGACGATCATCCAGTCCATCCTCACCACCGCCACGCCCGAAGACGCCAAGAAGATCTCCGAGGCGGGCTTCTCGATGCTGGAGCTGAAGCGCTACGCCGAGAGCCAGGGCCTGGTCGCGGGCGGCTTCCGCTCGGCCAGGGCCACGGACCTGCGCAAGCTGCGCGCGCCGGCGATCGCCCTGATCAACAGCCGCGGCTACAAGCACTTCGTGGTCATTCGCCATGCGCGCGGCGACGAAGTCGCCATTGCTGACCCGGTATTCGGCAATCGGACCGAGAGCTTGGACGCCTTCGCCAAGCGCTGGGACAACGTGATTCTGGTTGCGGTCGCGCCAGGGCGGCCCGTGAACGCAAACTTCCTGGAAGCGCAGCGAGGGGCGCAAGATCCAAGAGCAGTTCAACTGTTCCTGACCCGGTACTGGTCGCCGGCCATGAGCTATGGCCCGGGCGATTTCTTCTGAACCGGTCAGATCATCTTCGGAGTGGAAACATGTACGGAATGGCACAGCGACGATCTTTGAATAGCACAGCCCTCTGTGCGCTGGGCGCGCTGACGGCTTGTGTTTTGTTCGGCGTGCTGGCGTTCGCGACGCCGGCGTCCGCCGCCACGTCCGACGACCTGGCCAGCGCCTTCTCCGACGACTCGGGTTTCACCGAGATGGACAAGCAGGACATGTCCGAACAGCGCGGCGGCTACGACGGCATCGCGTTCGGAATCTTCCTGAACGGCACCTTGAACCAGCCGGTCACCACCACAGTGCCCGCCGGACTGACCGTCTCGACCCTGTCCCCCAGCCAGGTCCAGATCGTCGGCGGCATCGGCAATCTCGGCGGCGCCAGCGGCATCTTCCAGTTCACCAATGTCGTCGGCGACATGAACGTCATCAACAACAACATCATCATCAACGTCACCGTCCAGCCAGGCTCGCCGACCAATACGACGACACTGATCCCGTAGAGCGATTACCTAGTTTCGAGGGGGGTTTCATGAATACCAAGGTGGCAAGGATCCGCCGCGGGACCAGCGTTGCGTTCGCGACGGCGCTGGTCTTTTCCGCCGTTCTGGCCGCGCCGTCCCTGGCGCTCGCCCAGGCGGCGCCCGATCCCTCGACCGATGACCAGATTCAATCCCTGCGCATGGAGGCCCGCGCAGCGCGGGCCGAACTCGAAGACCAGCGCGCCGAGATCGCCGAATTGCGCCAGGAGATGCGCAGCCAGATGGCGATCCTGCGTCGCGCCGGCCTGGTCGACGCCGCCGCGCCTCAGAATGCGCAGCTGGCCACGGGTGACCGCCCCATCATCCGGATCGCCGACCAGCCAGCGCCCCCCCCGCCGCCGGCCGCGGCTGGCGCGGGGGGGGCTTCGGCCGCCCGTCCGCAGTCCGAGCGCCAGGCCGACCAGTTGCTGGTCGATGTCGGCGGCGTCCTGCTGCCGCGCTGGACTTTCCAGATGGAGCCGTCGCTCACCGAGACCCACGTCTCCAATCCGCGGGTGAACATCTTCGGCTACACGGTGTTCAACGCCATCAACATCGGCACCATCCGCGTCGACGACATCTCGCAGGATGTGCTCGAATCCGCCCTTTCGTTCCGCATGGGCCTGCCGCACCGCACCCAGATCGATGTGCGCGTGCCCTATTCGGAGGTGTTCGTCCGCCAGACCAAGGGCATCGGCACCGGCAACATCGACGAGCTGAACACCCGCGGGCACCACTTCGGCGACGTCCAGGCGACGTTCTCCTGGCAGCCCTTCACCGAGAAGGGGTGGCGGCCGGCCGTGGTGCTGCGCACGCGCGTCAGCTTCCCCACCGGCGAGAGCGTCTTCGAGATTCCCGAGACCTATCCGCCCGTCCAGAACGGCGCCGAGACCCAACTCATCCGCGCGCCGACAGGCTCGGGTTACTACACAGTCGAACCAGGCTTCACCCTCGTCTGGCGGTCCGACCCGCTGGTGCTGTTCGCCGGCATGGCCTACGCGAACACCTTCGCCTCCAAGCGCTATGTGGTCCCGCTGTTCAATCCGAACCCGGGTCCGAACCAGCCTTCGGTCACCAGCGTCGACCACGGCCGCATCGACACCGGCAACGTCTATAGCTTCAACGTCGGCCTGAACTTCGCGGTCAACGAGCGGGCCTCGCTGAATTTCTCTTATGTCGACCTGTTCACCAAGTCGTCGCTGGTGCAGGCGACGGGGAGCACCGCCTGGACCCGCATCAAGGGGACGGCGACCAACGACTCGCGGCTGGGCATCGGGGCCTCCTACGGCCTGACCGACAACATCGCCCTGGTGATCAACGCCGGCATGGGCCTGACCGACCAGTCGCCGGCCTACACCTTCGGCATCAGCCTGCCCATCACCCTGCCGCTGCGACGCCGATGACGCCGGATATCGCCAAGCCATGACCCCTCCGACGACGCCGGCCGGTCGCGGCAATATAAACGCTGGTTCACGATTGCAACTGGACCAGGCCTGGGCGGAGCGGGCCTGGCCCGCCCACGTCCGGGAAATCCTGCCGGCGCTGCATCTCGAAGCGTCCGCGCCGGAACGTGTCCTGATCCTCAAGGGGCGGCACCTGCTCGACGAGGGCGCCGACACCACCTCCATTTTCGTCCACCTCAGCGGCTGGGCCAGCGTGGAGTCCGACTCCCATCGCGGCGACCGCGTTCTGACAGACTTCTTCCTGGCCGGCGACGTCTCGGGCCTGGCGGACATCAACGGCGTGTCGCACTACACGGTCACCGCCCTCACCGATGTGACCGCCGTCCGCCTGGACCGTGCGGTGGTGCTCCACCTGCTCGAGTCCGACGCCACCTTCCGCAACTTCTGCACCCACGCCCTGCGCGCCCAGCTCGACCGCACCCGCAACAGCCGCCTGGCGCTCAGCGCCAAGACCGGGGTCGCCCGCGTCGCGCGCCTGCTGTCGGATCTCGTCGATCGGCTGGAGGGGGTCACCCAAGGGGCGGGGATGGAGCACGGCCCCTTCCACATTCCCTTGTCGCAGGTGCTCTTGTCATGCGCCGTCGACCTGACCCCCGTGGCCGTGAACCGGATCGTCCAGGTCCTGCGCCGGTCCGGCGCGATCGAATGGGACTCTACGGGCGTGCGGGTGCTCGACCGGCAGAAGCTGCAAGACCTCTCCTGACGCAGCCTCGCGCCGAGCCCGGCCGAAACAACTGATTCTTCCGAAGCTTGACCATGCCCTGGCGCGCCTCGCCGGCGCGTCGGCGCGTTTCAGCGGTGTGTCCTTTGCGACTCACATCGGCAAATTGACGCAGTCTTTCGCCCTTTCCCCGCCCGATTGTGGCGCCGGCTTACAATGTTCCCCCTGGTTCCTGGTGCGCCCGTGGCGACGCGCGCCGGCCGGCAAAGGCAGGCGCACAACGGCCTGACGTCGCCGAGGCCGGATCTCGAGGGGGCCTGGCCCCGTTTCCAGGGTCCCTTGCGGGGCGAGGGTTCGCCGGCCGCCGCGCCCGAATTGCGCCCAGAACGCGCCCCGATTCGCATCGAACAGTTTGGACGCCTTCGCCCCGGGGGTATGCGGATTCCGGCGTCGGCGGCGTGCCCGCTTTGTGCAGACTTTATGAATCCAGGATTCACGTTGGTGAATCGATGATTCATTATGCCTGTATAATTTCAACAACCCTAACAGTAAAGTCGAATAACGCTGCAATGTCTACTGTATACCTGTTGTTAATGGGCCACGATGATTCTGATCAATATTGCAATTCGCACCTGAGGGGGCCGAATATGACCAGAACACTGTTCGCCTGCGCCGCTGCGGTCGCGCTCATGGGTGTCGCGACGCAGGCCGTCGCGGCCGAAGTGTCTGCGACCTATCGGGGCAACAGCGGCTTGAACTCGGGCTCGACGACGCCCAAGGCGGGAACGACGACGCCGCCGACGACGCCGCCTCCTCCGCCTCCTCCGCCGCCCCCTCCTCCTCCTCCTCCTCCTCCTCCTCCGCCGCCGCCGCCGCCCCCGCCGCCGCCGCCGCCGGTGGTCACCACGCCGCTGCCGACGTCGTTCAACCCGGGCAGGTCGGCGAGCTGGCTCTCGCAGCTGGGCGTCACCAGCGCGATCGAGGCTCAGGCCAACATGGGCGCGGGCGTCACCATCGGGATCGTCGACTCCGGCGTCACCTCGACCCAGGCCGAAGTGACCGGCCGGGTGCTGACCACGTCGTCCTGCGCGGCGGTGACCTTCACCTGCTCCAGCGGATACAAGGACGACTACGGCCACGGCACCGCCACGGCGGCCATCGCCGCCGGCAAGTACAGCGCCAGCGCCCCGATGTCGGGCGTGGCCCCCGCCGCCAACATTGTTGCCGAGAAGGTCCTGAGCTCGTCGGGCACGGGCTATGACAGCGACGTCGCCAACGGCATAAAGAGGGCGGCCGACGCCGGCGCCACGGTGATCAACCTCAGCCTCAGCTATACGCCGACCGCCGCGGTGATCAGCGCGATCAACTATGCGACGGCCAAGAACGCCGTCATCGTCTGGGCGGCCGGCAACAACTCGACGTCCCTCAACAACGGCGCCAGCACCACCGGCCTCACCGCCGCCAGCATCTCGCGTATCATCTTCGTGGGTTCGGTCGGCGCCTCGAACGTGCACTCGTCGTTCAGCAACAGCCCCGGCAACGGCTCGGCCTATGCTGGCACGACCCGGCAGACCTACGCCTCCATGTTCATCAACGCCAACGGCGAGAACATCTATGCGCCGGAAGTCGCCTGGGGCGCCAACAGCTACGCCTACTGGACCGGAACCTCCATGGCCGCGCCGGAAGTGGCCGGCGCCGTGGCCCTGCTGCAGGCGACCTGGCCGGTGCTGACCCGCAACGGTACGGCGGCCGCGGTTCTGTTCTCCACGGCCAAGGATCTCGGCGTCGCCGGCGTCGACTCCACCTACGGCACGGGCCTCCTGGACCTGACCAAGGCCTTCCAGCCGATCGGCGCCCTGTCGGTTACCACCGCCTCGGGCTCTTCCGTTCCGGTCAGCAGCCTCTCAAGCGCCATGGTCACCAGCGGCGCCTTGGGCTCGCTGCCGTCAGTCCAGTCGCAACTGTCGAAGTACACCACCTTCGACACCTTCCAGCGTAACTTCACCAGCAACCTGTCGGGCCTGGTCTCCTCGGCCAGCGCCAGCACGGTGGCCTCGGCCAACCCGGTGGCGAGCACGACCACCACCACCGCTGGCGCGCACTTCGCCGGCGGCGGCTACGCCGTCGCCACGGTGACCCGCGCCCTCTCCTTCGGTGAGCAGGTGTTCGGCGACGACGGCGCCAACGGGGTCTCGGACCGCCTGTTCGGCGTCCGCGACCGCCGGGCGACGGCGATGATGCTGGTGGGCGGCAACGGCACGGTCATCGCCATGTCCCGCGGCATGGGCTCGACCTCGGCCTTCGCCCAGGCCTACTGGGGCGCCGACTCGGCCGAGGCCGGCCAGATCGACGGCCTCGGCGCCTCGACGGCCCTGCTGGGTCTGGCCCAGGGCGGCAACGCCTCCTCGATGGGCGGCCAGCTCGGATCGCGGGTTCGCCTCGCCGCGGCCTGGTCGCGCACCGACGAGACCACCGGCTCGGGCCTGTCTAGCAATCGCACCCGGTCCGACGCCTCGGCGGCCGTGGTGGCCCTGAACGGCAAGGTCACCAACCGCTGGACCCTGGGCGTGTCCTACAGCAGCCTGAAGGAAACCAACGGCCTGCTGGGCGCCACCTACGACGGCGCGGGGCTCCTGTCCCTGGGCGGGCGTCATTCCAGCACCGCCACCGCGGTCACCTCGGCCTACAACCTTGGCCATGGCCGGGGCGTGGTCGCCGACGCGACGTGGGTGAACGTCAGCGGCTCGACCGGCGGCGGCGCCGACGCCCTGATCCGGGATGTCAGCCCGCTCAAGGCCCGCGCCTACGGTGTGGCGATCTTCCAGGCCGACGCCTTCATGCCGGGCGACCGCCTCAGCATCGCGGTGCGCAAGCCCCTGCGGGTGGTGTCGGGCACGGCCAACCTGGCGGTCACCTCGGTGGACTCGCAAGGCTACGCCAGCACCGTCATGACGCCGGTGTCCCTGGCCCCGAACGGCAACGAGACGGACCTCGAGGTCGGCTACGGCGGCCAGCTGCGGCGCAACCTCAGCTTCTCGGGCGCGGTCGATCTCCGTCACGACGCCCAGAACGTCCGCGGTCAAGGCGACGTGGCGTTCAAGGCCGCGATGCGGCTGGCCTTCTGACGAACAGGCCGGCCTCGCCGATCAGGCGGGGCTGGCCGACCCGTTCGCCTTCTTGGAAGAGCGGCCTCGACCCCCGAGGCCGCTCTTTTTTGCGAGCGCCGAGCGGGCGGCCCGATAGTTCGGGGCCACCATGGGATAGTCGTCCGGCAGCCCCCACTTGGCGCGGTATTCGTCCGGCGACATGCCGTACCGGGTCCGCAGATGGCGCTTCAGGCTCTTGTACTTGATGCCGTCTTCCAGGCTGATCAGGTAGTCGGGGGTGATCGACCGGCGGACAGGCACCGCCGGCGTCGGCGCCGCGGCGACGTGGGCCGTGGGCCTGCCTCCGGCGACCTCCGAGAAGGCCGAGTAGATCATCTGCAGCACCGACGGAATCTCCGCCGCGCTGACCTTGTTGCGAGACAGGAACGCTACAGCGACGTTCGAAGTCTTGGCCACGAGGTTGGTCTTGTTCTGGGCGTACACTTTCGCTCGCTCCCGTGCATAGCGATTAACCATGACATAGGGCGATGAGATCGCCGTCTTCGCAACAGGAAAAACGCGGTTCCGCGAACATCGTGCGCAAATGTTCACAGGAAGAGTGGCGCCGGGCGTTGCTTGTGGCTCTCTCCCCATTGTTGGCGGTGACTCGCATGGTGAGGACGTCGCAGAGTCGACTGCATGGATCGGCGTGGGAATATTATAGTGATATAAGTCAGTCTCGCGTGACGCGCGAAAGGGCAAGCCCCTGAGGCGAGGCCTTCTCGGCGATCGCATCGCCCTGGAGCCCCGCGCGCGGCCGCGCCTCGCCCGGCGTGTCATCGCCGGCCGGCGGAATGGCCCGAACTGTCGCTAAGACTATGAAACCGCTGGCGCACCCGACACGATTCGAACGTGTGACCTTTGCCTTCGGAGGGCAACGCTCTATCCAGCTGAGCTACGGGTGCTTGGTCGCCGGCGGAGCGCGGGTTCTAGACGAAGGCGGGGCTTCGCGCAAACGATCGTGCGGTCGCATGGAGGGCGCGCCGGTTCGGCGCCCTCGTCCGGCGCCTCAGGTCACCGCCAGGTAGGCGAAGCGGGCCACGAACAGCGCCGCCAGCACGAACAGCAGGATGTCCTCGCGCCCCGCCTTGCCGCGCAGCAGCTTCAGCGCCGCGAAGGCGGTGATGCCGAAGGCCAGGCCGTTGGCGATGGAGAAGGTCAGGGGGATGGTCACCAGGGTCAGGAAGGCCGGGATGGCGACGCCCGGATCCTCCCAGTCCACCTGGGCCAGGGGCGCCATCATCATCGCCCCCACCAGGATCAGGGCCGGCGCGGTGGCCGCGGCCGGGATCGCCTGCACCCAGGGGGCCACGAACAGGGTGGCCAGGAACAGCAGCCCCGCGACCACCGCCGTCAGGCCCGTGCGCCCGCCTTCCGCCACGCCCGAGGCGCTCTCGATGTAGCTGACCACGGTGGAGGTGCCGGCCAGGGCGCCGACCATGGTGGCGATGGAATCGGCCGTCAGCACCTGGTTGAGGCGCGGGATGGAGCCATCCTCGGCCACCAGGTTCGCCTTCTTGGTCACCGCCACCAGGGTGCCGACGTTGTCGAACAGGTCGACGAACAGGAAGACGAACAGGATCTCCAGCAGGCCCAGGGTGAAGCTCTTGCCGCCGAGGCCCAGCGCTCCGCCAAGGTCGAGCTGGAAGGCCGTGGCGGTCATTTCGGTCAGGCTGTAGGGGGAGGGCGCCCAGTGGGCGAGGCCGAGGGCCCAGCCGGCGACACTGGCCGCCAGGATGCCGATCAGGATCGCCCCCTTGACCCGCCAGGTCAGCAGGGCGGCGGTGACCACCAGGCTGATCAGGGCCAGCAGGGCCGTGGGGCTGTGCAGGTCGCCCAGGGTCACCGCGGTGGCCGGGCTGGTCGCCACGATGCCGGCGCTCTTCAGCCCGATGAAGGCGATGAAGAGGCCCACCCCCGCGGCCACCGACGCGAACAGGGGGCGGGGAATGGCCTTGACGATCAGCTGGCGCACCCCGGCCACCGTCAGCACAAGGAACACCGCCCCGGAGATGAACACGCAGCCCAGCGCCGTCTGCCACGGCACGCCCATCTGCTTGACCACGGTGTAGGTGAAATAGGCGTTCAGCCCCATGCCGGGGGCGAGCGCGATGGGATAGTTGGCCAGCAAGCCCATCAGCAGGCACCCCACCCCCGCCGCCAGGCAGGTGGCCGCCGCCACCGCCGCGCCGGGCAGGCCGGCGTCGTGCAGGATCGCCGGGTTGACCAGCACGATATAGGCCATGGTCAGGAAGGTGGTGACCCCGGCCAGAACCTCGGTGCGCACGGTGGTTCCGTGCTCGCTCAGGCGGAACAGACGCTCGAACACCTTGGGGCCCCCCAAATCAGGCGACGATTGAGACCCGAACGGGCGCCGCGCGGCAAGAGGCGGGCGCGGCGCGGGCGGGCGATTGCGCAAGGCGCAATCATGCGGCAGCTAGGACTGGTCCCTTTCGCGCCTCCGGAGGCTCCTGCTTGAAGTGGTTCGTTCTCGCCCTGGCGTTCCTGGCCTTCTGCCTGTCGCCCCCGATGGCCCGCGCCCAGGCGGCGGACCCTAGGGCGCGCGTGGTGGTGATGTCGGCCTTCCCGCCCGAGATGGTCCAGCTTCGCGCCGCCCTCCAGGACCCGGCGCCCACGCGGGTGGCGGGGGTCGACTTCGTCGCCGGGACGCTGGAGGGCAAGCCGGTGGTGCTGGTGCTCAGCGGCGTCTCCATGGTCAACGCGGCCATGACCACCCAGATGGCTCTCGACCATTTCAAGGTGCGCGCCATCGTCTTCTCGGGCATCGCCGGCGGCATCGACCCGGGGTTGGACGTGGGCGACGTGGTGGCGCCGGACGCCTGGGCCGAGTATCTCGACGGCGATTTCCTTCGGTCCAAGGACGGCCAGTTCAACGCTCCGCGCGGCACCCTGCCGGCCTATGGCATGCTGTCGCCCCGGCCGGTGACGGTGGTGAGCCCCGATGGGACGCCCAAGACCCAGGAATGGTTCGCCGCCGATCCAGCCCTGCTGGCGGTCGCCAGGGCCCTGCCGCCGGCGGATCTGAAGCGCTGCGCCGACACCGACCATTGCCTGGCCAAGCCGCCGCGCCTGGTGGTGGGCGGCCACGGCATCTCCGGTCCGGTGTTCATGGACAACGCCGACTACCGCGCCTACGCCTTCGGCGCCTTCAACGCCCAGGTCCTGGACATGGAGACCGCCGCGGTGGCCCACGTGGCCTTCGCCAACGGCACGCCGTTCATCGGTTTCCGCAGCCTGTCCGACCTGGCCGGCGGCGGCGCGGAGGGCCAGGTGCGGGTGTTCATGCGCCTGGCTTCGGACAATTCCGCCACCGTGGTGCGCGGGTTCCTGCGGGCGCTGCCCTGAGGCTCAGTCCGTGGCCGTGGCTTCCAGGCCGTAGGTCATGGAGACGAACACGTCCTCCAGGTCCGGGTCCTCGGTGCGCAGGTCCTTGATGTGGACGCCCGCCGCGCGGACGGCGGCCAGCACCTGCTCGACCCCGGCCTCGGCGGTCTTGAAGTCCACGGCCAGGTCGCCGCCCGGGCGCAGCCGCGCCTCGAACGGCTTCAGGGACGGAGCCTCGGCCAGGGGCGTCTCGGGCGTCACCACCACCGTGCGGCTGTCCAGGCGGCGCAGTAGCTGGCTGGTCGGCTCGCAGGCCACCACCTGGCCGCGGTTGACGATGGCGATGGTGTCGCAGAGCTGCTCGGCTTCCTCGAGGTAGTGGGTGGTCAGCACGATGGTCACGCCCTGCCGGTTCAGCTCGACCACATAGTTCCACAGCTGGCGGCGCAGCTCGACGTCCACCCCGGCGGTGGGCTCGTCCAGGATCAGCACCGGCGGATTGTGGACCATGGCCTTGGCCACCATCAGGCGCCGCTTCATGCCGCCGGACAGCTGGCGCACATAGGCCTTGGACTTGTCGGCCAGGCCCAGGGCCGCCAGCAGCTGGTCCGAGCGCCGCTCGGCGGCCGGCACGCCATAGAGGCCGGCCTGCACCTCCAGCGACTCGCGCGGGGTGAAGAAGGGGTCGGCGGCGATCTCCTGGGGCACCACGCCGATGGCGGCGCGCGCGTCGCGGGCCTGGGTGTCGATATCCCGGCCCCAGATCTTCACCTGGCCGCGGGTCTTCTTGGTCAGGCCCGAGAGGATGTTGATGAAGGTCGACTTGCCGGCCCCGTTGGGACCCAGCAGGCCGAAGATCGAGCCGCGGGGAATCTTCAGGTCGACGCCCTTCAGGGCGTCCATGGCTGGGGCGGTCTTGCTGGCCGGATAGGTCTTGAAAAGGCCGGTCGCCTCGATGGCGTAGTCGGGAAGGTCCATGGGGCTCCGATCGCGGACGCTCTAGTCTGGGGCGCGGTGATCTGCGTCAATTGACGGGGCGCGCGCCCGTCGCATACCTAGGGCGCGCGCGCGGCCTCGCCAAGGCCGCCCAAGGTTACGGCGGGGATTTAAGCATGGCCAGGAAGCCGAAAGCTTCTGAAACACCGAAGTCGGCTGACCGTCCGGCGACGCCAGGCGCGGCCGACGCCCTCCCCGCGCCCGAGGTCATCACCGTCCGCTCCAGGCGCGTCGCCTGCGACGGCGTCGGCGGGGCGCTCGGCCATCCGCGGGTCTGGCTGGAGATGGGCGAGGCCGACTTCGTCGAATGCCTCTACTGCGACCGCCGCTTCGTCCTGGCCCACGGCTCCGAAGGCGAGGAGAGCGAGCGCCTGGCCCCCGGCGTCTACGAAGGTTCGCACGGGCACTGAGCGCCTGAACCCCTCACCCTCCCATGGCTCCGCCATGGGCCCCTCCCTCTCCCTTTGGGAGA
>JAFEEA010000219.1 GCA_018241335.1 Pseudomonadota bacterium | reverse complement strand
AGACGCCCCTGTGCCGGTGATCGGCGACCGGCCGGCGGCGTTGCCGCGCCACTTCAGCATCATCGATCCGATCTCGTGGTCGGAGTTTCCGTACACGGCGAGCCGGACGCTGATCGGGCTTCAGTGGACTTACGCCTTCGCCGAGGGCTGGAAAGTCACCCAGCGCCTTCACTACATCCGCTCAGACGAGAACCAGCAGGGTGTCTATGCCGACGGCTTCGATGGCGTGGCGAACTACACGGGCATCCGCTTCACCCACACCGGACCGAACTGGCTGCGCACGGAGCTGGCCACCAACCTCGATCTGTCGGGCGAGGTGACCACAGGTCCGCTACGGCACAAGCTGCTGGTGGGGGCGGACTGGTCGCGGTTCACGGACGACACCCCCGGCAGCACCGGCGATCTTCCGGGCGCAGCGGCGCTCAACGTGTTCGCGCCGGTCTGGCCGGACTACGCCACGCAGCTTCGGGCCTTGAGCGCCGTCGACGCGAGCAACGTCATCTGGCGCGATCGGAGCTGGGACGCGGGGGTCTACTTTCAGGACGAGATCGAGATCGGTCCTCGCTGGCTGGTGCTCGTTAGCGGCCGCTACGACTGGGCGCAGGACGCCTATTCGGACACCTATGGCACGCGCAGCGAAGCCTGCTATCCCAACTGCACCGGCTACCCGGTCACGCCCTATCCGACCGATCGGGCCTTCTCGCCGCGCGCGGCGCTGCTCTACCGCATCAACCCGTCGACCTCGCTCTATTTCAGCTATGCGAAGTCGTTCGGCAGCGCCAACGGCCGTGATGCGGGCGGCCTGCCGCTGAAGCCGCAGATTGGCGAGCAGTACGAGGTGGGCCTGAAGGCGGCCATGTTCGGCGGCCGGCTGACGGGGACCGCGTCGATCTTCAACCTGACCAAGTCGAACATCCCGGAATATGATCCGATCAACGTCTTCCCGCACATTGTCGGCGAGGCCCGCAGCCGCGGGCTGGAGCTCGACCTGCTGGGCCAGTTGACCCCGTCGCTCAGCGTCATCGCCAGCTACACCTACGACGACGCCGTGATCACCCATGATCCCTACGGCGGAACCCAGGGCAAGCAGCTCAGCGGCGCGGCGAAGAGCTTCGGGAGCGTGTGGCTTAAGTACGAGCCCCATGCGCGCGCCGCAAAAGGCTGGAGCTTCGGGGCCGGACTCTACGCCACCGGTCGGCGCTGGGGCGACGACGCGAACACCTGGGTGCTGCCGGGCTACGCCCGCGTCGACCTGATGGCGGCCTATCGCTTCGGCGTTGGCGCACACCACGCGTCAATCCAGGTCAACGTCAACAACCTGTTCGACACCAGCTATTTCGATCACGGCGGCTATGGCATGGCGGCCTACGGCGCCCCGCGCACAGTGATGAGCGCTTTGCGGGTCGACTTCTGATGCGCCACACACGACCGCAGGTCCGCAAGGCATGGGTGTGGCTGCACCGCTGGGTCGGGCTGACGATGGCGTTCTTTCTCTTCGTCGTCGGCCTGACCGGCGCGGTGTTGGCGTTCAACACTGAGCTGGAGCGTGTCTTTGCGCCCCAGCTCTTTGCGCACCGCCAGCCGGGGCCGCCCCTCAGCCTTTCGGTGCTTGCCGAGCGGGCGCAGGCCCTCGTGCCGGACGCCGAAGTGCAGGCGGTGTTCAGGACCGAGCCAGACCAGGTCAGCGTCGCCTTCACGCCACATGTCGATCCCAGGACAGGCCATCCGCGGGACCTGGGCTTCACGGAGTTCTTCGTCGACCCATGGACCGGCCGCGAGCTTGGCCGGCGCGAACGCGGCGACCTCGCCCAGGGGCGCGTCAACCTGATGCCCTTCCTCTACGAGTTGCACTGGACCATGCTGATGGGCGCCGCCGGCCAGATCGCCCTGGGCGCCGTCGCCCTGGTCTGGACGCTCGACGTGTTCAATGGCGTCTACCTCACCTTGCCCACCACCCTGTCAGACTTCTGGCGCCGGTGGCGAAAGGCCTGGGGCGTGAAGTGGCGGGCGGCGCCCTTCCGCATCAACTTCGATCTGCACCGGGCGGGTGGTCTGTGGCTGGCCCCTCTGCTGTTCGTGTTCGCCTGGTCGAGCGTGATGATGAACATCCGGCCAGTCTATGAGCCGGTGATGGGCGCCCTCTTCGACTACCGATCGCCCCTGGCCGCCTATGAAGCTGGCGGCCGGCCAAATCCCCATCCTCGACTCGGCTGGCGCCAGGCGGAGGCTTTGGGGCGGGCGTACATGCAGCGTGAGGCGCGACTTGAGGGCTTCACCGCGGGCGAACCGCTCAGCCTGATGTATCTGCCGGACGTCGGGGCCTATGGCTTCGATGTCCGCGGCAGCCGCGACATCTTCGAACGCTCGCCCAAGGGGGGCTCCACCACCGTGATGCTCGATGGCGACACCGGGGCTTTCCGCTCGCTATCCCAGCCCACCGGCGAGCACCTCGGCAATACGATCGAAAGCTGGCTCTACGCCCTTCACATGGCGCGCGTGTTCGGCCGGCCCTACCAGGTGCTGGTCTGCATCGCCGGCCTCGTGACCGCCATGTTGTCCGTCACGGGAGCCTACATTTTCCTCCGGAAACGACGACCACACCGGGCGGCGCGCGGAGGGCCCATTCCGGCCCCTTCGGGAGAGACCGCATGACGAGCCCGCCGAAAGAGTAGGCGGCTAATACCCGCGACGCAGAGACGCGTGCCAGTCGCGGTGACGACGCCCGGCGCGAGGCGGCGTCAAAGTCGATGTGCGACGCCATCGGCTCCGCGGGGATTATGTCTCCCATGCGCGACGTCACCCAGCGCCGCGCCAGAGACAGGAACCGCACGCAGAGCGTCGTGATGTGCGCGTCGCCATGACTGCGACTGGGAAAGCGCCACTCATCGGGCCGATGCCCGCGAAGCCGCAGGCAGGCGGCCAGGGATTCGCGCGTCGGTTCGGTGATCTCAAACGGCACGGGTCGACCAATCTTCTTCTGGATCACGGTCGCTCGCGCTCGAAGAGGTCCGCCTGTCGCCACGTCGCTGACACGCTGCTTGACCAAGTCGCAACCGTGAAGTTTGGCGTCGATCGCGCCGTTGGACGGCGTCAAATCCAGGACGCGTCCGGCGGTCTTCAGCTGTTGGCGGATCGCCCCAACGTGTTTCGGGCCCAGCGGTGGTTTGGCTCCCACGATGCGACCGCGGTTCCATGATTGGCGCGCGTTCTTGAAGAGGTCGAGTTGGGCCATCTTCCGCCACCTGCGGACTCCACGTCCCTGTGCTCAACTGCCCGCGCCGCGTGGCTGCTCGCGGTTTCGTTCGGATGGTCAAGGTTGACGTCGCGCTTCGACCGGACAGTCCCGCCTGGCAGCAGACAGACTTTGGCCGCCGCCGCCTGTCCTGAGCGGGGTCAAGTCGATCAAACTGCACGCTTGTGCAGTCTATCTGTAGCGGCTACTCTGCCCCTCACGTCTTCGGGGGACTTAAGCCTATGTATGCCGAGCTCGCAGGCGCGCGCATCTTCTTCGACACGGTCGGCTCCCAGCTGGGGCTTGGCGACGAAGGCATGCTGCCCCGCCCCACCTTGATCGCCCTGCATGGCGGGCCGGGGTCCGACCACTCGGGCCTGCGCCCGTACTTCGATCGCTTCGCCGACACCTGCCAGGTGCTCTACGTCGACCATCGCGGCAACGGACGATCGAGCGGCGAAGCGTCCAGCTGGACTCTTCAACAGTGGGGGGCGGACTTGAAGGCGCTGTGCGACCTTCTCGGCATCGAAAAGCCGATCGTCTACGGCAACTCCTTCGGGGGCATGGTGGCGATGTCCTATGCGGCCCAGTTTCCGGATCACCCGGCGGGCCTGATCCTCTCCTCCACCGCCGCGCGTCTGCGCCTGGATGTCTCCTACGCCATGATGGAGGCCAAGGGCGGCCCAAGGGCCCGCCAACTGGCGGAACGCCTCTTCACCGAGGCGGACGAGGCCGTCATGGCCGAATACCGCGCCGTCTGCCTTCCGCTCTACAATCCCTGCCCCGATCCGCAGGACGGCGCGATCAGCATGCGGGCCTTGTTGCGCGGCGATGTGGCGCGCCACTTCTTCCTCGGCGAAATGCGGACGATGGACGGTCGCGAGGGCCTTGGACGGATCGCCTGCCCCACGCTGGTGCTGGCCGGCGCCCACGATCCCATCACGCCGCTGGCCTGCAGCGAAGAGATCGTCGCCAGCCTTCCACCGGGGCTTGGCCGAATCGAGGTGTTTCCCGACGCGGGCCACGGCGTGCATCGTGACGATCCCCAGCAGGCCGAGACCGCGATAAGGACGTTCCTGGCGTCAATCGTCTGACCGAGCGGGTCCGTCTGGCTTGGCGTCAGCCCGCCGTGGCCTTCTGCGCGGCCTGCTTTTCAGCGGCAAGGCCCGCCGCCACCAGACGCCAGAGCCTTGCCTCCTCGAGGTTGATCCGCTCGAGCTGCTCCCGACTCATCAGGTCGACGCCAAGGATCTGGCGAATGTTCGGCGCAATGAGAACGTAGCCGAGCTTCACCATCAGTTGGCGTAGAGGGTTCCGTAGCCAGGCTTCCTGCGGGTAGGCCTCCTGCAGGCGATAGCCTCCGGCTTCTCCCTGGGCGACCATCATTCGGGCCATGAAGGCGTTAGCCGCCGGACGCTGTTCAAGAATGCAGCGACGGATGAAGTCCACCTGGCCCGCCAGCCGGTCAAACGTCTCCGCCTGGCTGCGGATGAAGTCGATCACCTCTTCGGACGACGACTCCTCGCCGGAAAATGTCCAGATTGGGATCATGTCCTCGAAGACCACCTTCTCGGCAGCCTCGCGCAGGCCTTCCTTTGAGCCGTAGCTGGCGCGGATCAGGGCGAAGGAAACGCCCGCATGATCGGCGATAGCGCGCACGGATGTGCCGTCGAACCCGTCCCGGCCGAAGAGTTCAATGGCCGCCTGCAGAAGTCGCTCCTTGCCGGTGGCCGAGGCGGCGCGGTCCTGGCTGGGCGCACCAGGTCTTGAGAGGGGCTTTGCAGGCATCGATTCGACTTTGACTCTCGGGCAGTGGCTCAGGGGAGCAGGTTACATGAAACCGCCTTCGCCCGCCCACCCGCCCGGCGCGCCTCAATCCCCAGGCGCCAGCGCGAAGTCGAGCAGGCTGTTCATGGCGGTCAGGACCACCGCCATGTGGCTCTGACCTGCAAACACCTCGACCTGGGCGCGGTAGCCGGCGCGCCCGGGCAGAGCCCGCAGGCGTTCGCCCAGGTCACGCGCCCTGTCGACCATAGCCGCCTGCAGGACCTCCTCGGCGGGCATCCGGGGGATCTGTTCGGGCGATTGCTCCAGGGCGCCGACGCCGATGAAGACCGCCGGCGCCGTCGCACCGGACGCGACCTGCCGGGAGAAGGCCGGTTCATCGGCCAGCACCGCCTCGCCGTCCCACCAAAGAGAGGGGCTGAGGGACAAGAATGTGTGGAACCTGTTCGGGTGGTTGAAGAGGGCGTGGATGACGAGCAATCCGCCCAGGGAATGGCCGAACAGGATGTCCCGCCCGGTCGCAACCGGCGCGATCTTGGCGATCCGCGGCGCGATTTCGCGGGCGATCATGTCGAGGAAGCCTTCCGCTTCGCCGAAGCCGTCAACCTCCAGGCCGCCGAGCTGGCGGTTGATGCTGTCCCACATCGCCGGGTTTCCGACAGTGGGCGTCAGGTCCCGGGTGCGCCGGATCAGGCAGGTTGGAAAGTCGTGCTCCGCTTCCGGATAGCCGATACCCACGACAACCGCCGGCGCCAGCTCCCCGATGAGGGCGCGTAGCCGCGCGGCCGTGGCCGTCGCGGCGAAGTTGAGGTCGGCGTCGATCACATAGAGCACGGCGTAGCCGCCCTGCGGCGGCGGGACCAAGGGCAGGGCCACCTGGACGCGATAGGACCTGCCCGTCACGTCAGAGACCAAGTCGAACTGCCGGGACATCGGAAGCGCCGCCGAGGGTGTTGCGGCGGGAAGTTCGGTTGCGGTCACGTGCGCCTCCGGGCTTGGGAATGTTCTCGTTGTAGCCCGCATTGCATGAACTGCACAATCGTGTACTGTACATTTGTGCAGCTGGACACGATCGCCCCTCCACCGAGGCGGCGCGTGGGAAGCAGGGGGTCTTGCAATGCCGCTTCGACATCGTCTCTTCAGGGCCGTTCTGACCGGCGGGGTCGCCTTCGGCGCGCTGATGTCAGCGGCCGCTGCGAACGCCCAGGCGAAGCCGCAATCCGGTGAAACGTCGGCCGACCTGCAGGAGGTTGTCGTCACGGCGCAGAAGCGCGCGGAACGACTGAGCGAGGCGCCGCTGTCGGTCACGGCTGTCACCAGTGACCGGCTGCAGTCTCAGGGCGTGGTCACGGTCCGCGACCTGGCTGCCAATGTGCCAGGTCTTCAGGTCGCTGGCGGTATCGGTTCAGGCTCGGTGATCCTGCGCG
>JAFEEA010000218.1 GCA_018241335.1 Pseudomonadota bacterium | reverse complement strand
CGGCCACACCATGGCCTATCTGCAGGCCGCAGAGGGCTATCGGCCCGGCGGCTTCAACACCAGCGGTCCTGTCGGGCAGACCTTCGCCACCGACCCCAACGCGCCGCAGCCGTACCGGCGCTTCACCGGCGACGAGCTGTGGATGTTCGAGGCCGGCGCCAAGACGCGGCTGCTGGACGATCGGCTGGTGGTGCGGGTGTCCGGGTTCTACAGCCTGTGGAAGAACATCCAGAGCGATCTGCCGCTGCGATCGGGGCTGCCGTTCACCGCCAACATCGGCGACGGGCGCAATCTCGGCCTGGAGGTCGAGGCGTCCTACGCCGTGGGGGGGCTGAGGCTGCGGGCCAACGCGACACTGGACCGGCCGGAGCTGGCGCGCCTGAACCCCGGCTTTCCAACCATCCAGCACAGCGGCCTGCCCGGCGTGCCGCGCACTTCCCTGGGGGCCGACATCCGCTATGCCCACGCGATCGGCGGAGGGCTGACGGCGGTGTTCAACGCCCAGTACGCCTATGTCGGCGTCTCGCGGCTGACCTTCGACGCCAGCACGGCGCCGCGGCAGGGCGGCTTCTCCACCGGGCGCGTGAGCCTGGGCGTGGACTCCGGGCCATGGAGCGCCACCCTGTTCGTGGACAATCCCGGCAATTCCATCGGCAATACCTTCGCCTACGGAAATCCCTTCACCCTGCGCCGCGCCGCCCAGGTGACGCCGCAGCGCCCGCGCACCGCAGGCTTCGCCATCGGGCGATCGTTCTGAGGCCTAGAGCCGCTTGAGCGCCGCGCGGCCGGCGTAGATGGCCTGGTCGCCGAGCTGCTCCTCGATGCGCAGGAGCTGATTGTACTTGGCCAGGCGGTCCGAGCGCGACAGGGAGCCGGTCTTGATCTGCCCGCAGTTGGTGGCCACGGCGAGGTCGGCGATGGTGGAATCCTCGGTCTCGCCCGAGCGGTGGCTCATGACCGCCGTGTAGCCGGCCCGGTGGGCCATATCGACGGCGTCCAGGGTCTCCGACAGGGTGCCGATCTGGTTGACCTTGACCAGGATCGAGTTGGCCAGGCCGTCCTTGATCCCCAGGGCCAGGCGCTTGGGATTGGTCACGAAGAGGTCGTCGCCGACGATCTGGATCTTGGAGCCCAGGACCTTGGTCAACTCGGCCCAGCCGGCCATGTCGTCCTCGGCGCAGCCGTCCTCGATGGTGACGATGGGGTATTTGGCGACGAGGCCCGCCAGGTAGGCGACCATGCCCGCCTGATCGAGGGACTTGCCTTCGCCGGTCATCTCGTAGCGGCCGTTCTTGAAGAACTCGGTCGCCGCCGCGTCCAGGCCCAGGTGGAAGTCGTCGCCCGCCTTGTAGCCGGCCGCCTCGCCCGCCTTGACGATGAAGGCCAGGGCCTCGTCGGCGCTGGAGAGGTTCGGCGCGAAGCCGCCCTCGTCGCCGACGTTGGTGTTGTGGCCGGCGTCATGCAGCGCCTTCTTGAGCGCCTGGAAGATCTCGGCGCCCATCCGCAGGCCGTCCGAGAAGGTCTCCGCGCCGGTCGGCAGGATCATGAATTCCTGGATGTCGATCGGATTGTCGGCGTGGGCGCCGCCGTTGATGATGTTCATCATCGGCACCGGCAGGACGCGGGCGGAGACGCCGCCGACGTACTTGTAGAGCGGCAGGTCGGCGCTGATCGCCGCCGCCTTGGCGGCGGCCAGGCTGACGCCCAGGATGGCGTTGGCGCCCAGGCGGCTCTTGTTGGCCGTGCCGTCGAGCTCGATCAGCAGGGTGTCCAGCCGGCGCTGGTCCTCGGCGTCCACGCCGCTGAGGGCGTCGTAGATCTCGCCATTGACGGCGTCGACGGCCTGCAGGACGCCCTTGCCGCCATAGCGGGCCTTGTCGCCGTCGCGGCGCTCGACCGCTTCGTGGGCGCCGGTGGAGGCGCCGGAGGGCACGGCGGCGCGGCCGAAGGCGCCGTCTTCCAGGGTCACGTCGACCTCGACCGTCGGGTTGCCGCGGCTATCCAGGATCTCGCGGGCGGTGATGTCGACGATCTGGGTCATGGGTCTTCCTGTGGCTGGCTGCTGCGGCTGTCGCGCCATGAGCGGCGCAGGCTTTAGCCCGGCGCCGGCGCGTCAGGCAACCGCGCGGGGGTTGACGAACCTTTGGGCGCCCTTGCCTAACGGGAACGATCCCAAAGGAACCGGACCCCATGCTGCTGATCGAGAAGTCCCAAGGCGTCGCCACCGTGACCCTGAACCGCCCCGAGGCCATGAACGCCCTGTCGCGGGCCCTCAGGGCCGCCCTGCACGACGCCATCGTGCAGCTGTCCAACGACGCGGACGTCAGCGTGCTGGTGCTGACGGGCGCCGGCCGGGCCTTCACGGCGGGCCTGGACCTGAAGGAGCTGGGCAGCGATCCCAATGGCCTGGGCGCCGCCAACGCCTCCGGCGCGGCGGAGAACCCGGTGCTGGCCCTGCTGGAGTGCCCCAAGCCGATCATCGGCGCGATCAACGGCGTCGCCATCACCGGCGGCTTCGAGGTGGCCCTGGCCTGCGACGTGCTGATCGCCTCGACCAACGCCCGATTCGCCGACACCCACGCGCGGGTGGGCATCATGCCGGGCTGGGGCCTGTCGCAGCGCCTTTCGCGGGTGATCGGCCCTTACCGGGCCAAGGAGCTGTCCCTGAGCGGCAACTTCCTGGACGCCCAGACGGCCTGCGACTGGGGGCTGGTGAACCGGGTGGTGGCGCCGGAAGAGCTGATGCCGGCGGCGCTGAAGCTAGCGGCGGACATGGCGACGATCCCGGTCGAGACCCTGGCGCTCTACAAGAAGATCATCGACGACGGCTACGCCCTGCCCTTCGGCGCGGCGCTGAAGCACGAGACGGACGTGTCGGCCCCGCACAACCGCGCGGTCACGCCGGAAATGGTCGAAGCCCGCCGCGCGGGCATTCAAGCGCGCGGGCGGGCTCAATAGGCTTTGATGGTCGGACGCCCCGGCGCGACGCCGGGGCCGGCCGGAAGACTAGTCTTCCTTGGGCGTCAGGATCTGACGGCCGCGGTACATGCCGGTCTTCAGGTCGACATGGTGCGGACGGCGCAGCTCGCCGGTGTCCTTGTCCTCGATGTAGCTGTTGGCTTCCAGCGCATGGTGCGCGCGGCGCATGTTGCGACGCGAGGGGGATACTTTTCGCTTGGGAACGGCCATGGCTTTGGTCTTCTGAGGTCAAATGAATGCGGCGGCCGCTGAAGGGCCGCCGTCGGAGCGCGGGTGTATGACGCAAAACCCCCGCGACTTCAAGCCTTGGGGCGATCGGAGCCCCGCGACAGCCGTTTGGGCGCCACATGCGTCCAGGCCAGGCGGAGCAGGAGCGCCATCAGATCGTCGTCGCAGACGGCCGGATCGACGTAGGTCCAGCCGTGGTGGCTGTAGAGTCGCGCCGGGCGCACGGCGCCGGGATGGCCTTCGATCATGTTGAGCTGGTCGTCGCGGTCGAGCTTGACCGTGATGTGGTCTTCGCCGGAGGGCATGATGCAGAAGATGCGTTCGTGCACCCAGAAGGTCGGCTGGCGGCGGTGCGGCCGCTCGTAGGCCTCGGGCAAGGCCATGGCCAGGGCGCGAACCTGGGCGGGGCTGGTCATCGCGGGACGATCGGCTCGGGCTTCAGCGAACGCAGCCAGGTCACGGCGGCTATGACGTAGCGGCGGTCCTTGTTCAGCGGCGACACGTGGTTCGCGCCAATGATGCGCAGGATCCATCCCTTTCGCGCCCGCTCGGCCGGCGCGATCTCGGCCGCCCGCCAGCCGAACTTGGCCAGCAGATCGGCCTTGCCGGATTCGACCACCACGACCGTGGGCACGTCGGGGGGCGAGCCGCCCAGGGCGCGGGCCACCTTGAGGCCAGGCGTGATGGCGCGGTCCTCGTCGCGGGCCACCTTGAGGCTGGAAAGCGAGGTCAGGGACTGGCGCTTGCGGCGGGCGGCGTCGCCGGTGAGGCTGTCGTGGCGGACCACGAAGCAGGCGATGATCGGGGCCAAGCCCAGCTTGCCGGCGAAGTAGGCCAGGCCGGCGATCTTGCGCTCCTCATCCAGCGCCTGCATCAGCACCTTGTGGTCCAGGTCGTCGCTGCCGACGCCGTTGATGTAGACGAGGCCCGCCAGGCGCTGGGGCCACATGGCCGCGAAGGTCTCGGCGTAGAGGGCGCCGTTGGAGTGGCCGACGAGAATGATCGGCCCGGTCTCGCCCATGCCGTCCAGCAGGTCGGCCAGCTCGTTGGCCACCGAGACCACGTCCTCGCCGCCGGCGCGCCGCGGGGATTGGCCAAGGCCGCCGCGATCGTAGGCGCAGACCCGCCCGCCCTGGGCCAGGTCATTGAGCAGGAAGTCCCAGTCGGCCGACATCCCGAAGGCGCCGGACTCCAGGATCACGGTGGGGGCGTCGGTCTTCTCGCCACGGCAATCGACATAGAGCTGGGCGCCGCTGGCGGTGGCCTGCAGGCCCGCGGCATGGGCCGGCCCCGCGGCCAGGCCGGCCGCCGCCAGGAAGATTGCCGGCCAGTGCCGCCTCACGTGTTGCGCTCCAGGTCCGGGTCCGGAAGCGGACCGCGCGCCATGGAAGAGCGAACCCGCCCGCGCGCGCAAGCCTAGACCAGGCGGCTCTGCACCAGGGCGGCCTGGATGAAGCTGGCGAACAGGGGGTGCGGCGCGAACGGGCGGCTCTTCAGTTCGGGGTGGTACTGCACCCCGATGAACCAGGGATGGTCCGTGCGTTCGACGATCTCGGGCAGGACGCCGTCGGGCGAAACGCCGGTCATCTTGAGCCCCGCCGACTCGAAGGCCTCGCGGTAGCCGATGTTGACCTCGTAGCGGTGGCGGTGGCGCTCGCTGATGATGGTCGAGCCGTAGATCTCGGCCACCTTGGAGCCCGGCGTCAGGTGCGCCTCGTAGGCGCCCAGGCGCATGGTGCCGCCCAGGTCGTCGCCGGCCTCGCGCGTTTCGCGCTGGTTGCCGCGGGTCCATTCGGTCATCAGGCCGACCACCGGCTCGCTGGTCGGGCCGAACTCGGTGGACGAGGCGCACTTGACGCCCGCCACGTTCCGCACCGCCTCGATCACCGCCATCTGCATGCCGAAACAGACGCCGAAATAGGGCACCGAGCGCTCGCGGGCGAATTTGGCCGCCAGGATCTTGCCCTCGGCCCCCCGCTCGCCGAAGCCGCCGGGGACCAGGATGCCGTGGGCGCCTTCCAGGCGGGTGGCGGCCGCGCCGTCCTCGCCTTCGAAGACCTCGCTCTCGACCCAGTCGAAGTTGACCTTGACCTTGTTGGCGACGCCGCCGTGCACCAGGGCCTCGATCAGGGATTTGTAGGCGTCCTTGAGCACCGTGTACTTGCCGACCACGGCGATGGTCACCTCGCCGTCCGGATGGACGATGCGGTCGGAGATGCCCTGCCAGCGCGACAGGTCCGGGGCCGGGGCGTCCTGCATGCCGAAGACGTCCAGCACCTCGGTGTCGAGGCCCTGGGCGTGGTACTCCAGCGGCACGGCGTAGATGTTGGGCGCGTCCATGGCCTGGATGACGGCCGAGGGCCGCACATTGCAGAAGAGGCCGATCTTGCGCTTCTCGTCCGGCGGGATGGGCTGCTCGCAGCGGCACAGCAGGACGTCGGGCTGGATGCCGATGGAGCGCAGTTCCTTGACCGAGTGCTGCGTCGGCTTGGTCTTCATCTCGCCGGCGGTCTTGATGTAGGGCAGCAGCGTCAGGTGCACGAAGCAGGCGTGCTGGCGCGGCAGTTCCTGGCCGAGCTGGCGGATGGCCTCGAAGAACGGCAGGCCCTCGATGTCGCCCACGGTGCCGCCGATCTCGACCAGCACGAAGTCGACGCCCTCGCCCGGGTCGGCCAGGACGAACTTCTTGATCTCGTCAGTGACGTGCGGGATCACCTGGACGGTGGCGCCGAGGTAGTCCCCTCGCCGCTCCTTCTCGATGATCGTCTTGTAGATCTGGCCGGTGGTGATGTTGTCGGCCTTGGTCGCCGACACGCCGGTGAAGCGCTCGTAGTGCCCGAGGTCGAGGTCCGTCTCGGCCCCGTCGTCGGTGACGAACACCTCGCCGTGCTGATAGGGGCTCATCGTCCCCGGGTCGACGTTGAGATAGGGGTCCAGCTTACGAAGCCGAACCTTGTACCCGCGCGCTTGCAAAAGCGCGCCGAGCGCCGCGGAGGCGAGACCTTTTCCCAGGGATGAGACCACGCCGCCGGTGATGAAAATGTACCGGGCCATGGGCGTTCAGGTTAGCAGTGATTCGCGTGGGACGTCCCGCGGCGCGCGCGCTTCGGAGGGCGACATTATGGCGTCGTCGTGGTCACGGGCGCGTCCGCCGCGGGGGCCTTGGGCGCCGGCTTGGCGGCGGCCTCGGGCTTGGGAGCGGGCGGCGGCGGCGTGATCACCGTCGGGGCGGCCGGGCTGGACGCCGCCGGCGAGGCGGCGGGCGTCGCGGCGTGGGCGGCCTTGGGCGCGGGC
>JAFEEA010000217.1 GCA_018241335.1 Pseudomonadota bacterium | reverse complement strand
CCCTCATCCGTCAGGCTGTTCGCCTGACACCTTCTCCCGCAAGGGGAGAAGGAAGTGACAGCGGATCGATTGGCGATTGAGGCTCGACGCTAAAGCATCCCCACGGCGCGGCGCAAGAAGTTGGCCACGTAGCCGACCTGCCGGCCGGCGAAGCTGATCGTGTAATCCACCGCCTCGCGCGGGGAGACGGTGAAGGCCTTGCCGAGGTTGTCGGCCACCGTGGCGCCGCGCTGGCCCATGGGGCGGGGATGGGGCTTGGCGGTGGTGTCGCAGGCGGTCTGGTGCTCGATCTCGGAGTTCAGCACCGCCCCGGTCAGGAGCACGTTCACCGAGAACCACACCCAGAGCATGAAGGCCACCGCCGCCCCCAGCGAGCCGTAGGTCACGCCGAAATGGGTGAAGTTGTTGACATACCAGGAAAAACCCAGCGACCCGGCCATCCAGAACAGGGCCGCGACGGCGCCGCCCCCCACGACCCAGCGCCAGGCGGCCGGCATGCGGCTGGGCCCGAAGCGGTAGAGCAGGGTGAAGCCCGCGGCGGCGATCAGATAGACCACCACCCAGCGCAGGGGCCGCCACCAGACCCCGAAGCTCTCGATGCCCATGTCGCGCAGCAGCACCGGCGCGCCGACCAGGATCGCCGCCACCGCCGCCAGGAAGGCCAGGGCCGAGAAGGTGGCGCCATAGGTCATCAGGGTGCGGCGCAGGTAGTCGCGCTTTTCCTCCTCGCCATAGGCGATGTTCAGCCCGTCGAAGAGCGCCTTCATGCCGGCGTTGGCGCTCCACACCGAGGCCAGGGTGGAGGCCACGAAGGCGGCGCTGGCGGTGGCCGGCCGGGTGGTGGCCAGGCGCAGCATCTGGCGGCCGATCAGGGTCACCGCGTCGCGGGGAAAGACCGCCGACATGTGCTCGAGCTGCGTCTCCACCGTGCCGACGTCGGAGAAGAGGCCGTAGAGCGACACGAAGGCCGCCAGGGCCGGGAAGGTGGCCAAGAGGACGAAGAAGGTCACCCCGCCGGAGAGGGCGCCGACGCGATCCTTGCCCGTCTCCCGATAGGTGCGCCAGAGGATGTCCTTCCAGCCCAGGGCCGGGATCTCCCACGGCGCCTCGGCGTCGCGGCCGCGGCCCGGCTCGGCGGCGGCGAAGTCTTCCGGCGTCAGGGGCGGCTCGGGCTCGGCCTCGCCAGGCTTCTTGCGGCGCGGCCACAAGGCGGCCAGGGCGACCATGGCCAGCCAGGGCGCCATCTTGGCCGCTTCACGGATGGACGGCTTCTTGGCGTCCTCCGCCGGCGCCGGCCCGGAACTCAAGCTCATCGCCTGGGATGCCCTCCGTCGGCCCTCGTGCTTGTCTTGCCGGCCCGCCCCTGGCAGGGGTGCGTCATGACCGGTGCTATTTCCGCCCTTTTCCGCCACCCGATCAAGGGTTTTACGCCAGAGCCGCTGCAGGGCGCCGCCCTCGTCGCCGGCGGCGCCTTCCCGGCCGACCGGCTCTTCGCCGTGGAGGACGGCCCGAGCGGCTTCGACCCGGCGGCGCCGGCCTTCATCCCCAAGCAGAAGTTCGCGGTCCTGGCCAAGATCGCCGAGGTCGCCAAGGCGCGAACGGCCTTTGACGAGGCCACCGGCGTCCTGACCGCCACGGCCGAGGGCCTGGCGCCGTTTGAAGGCGATCTTTCGCGGGCCGACGGCAAGGCCGCCTTCGCCGACTGGCTGGGCGCCCTGCTCGGCGAGGCGGCGAGCGGGCCGCTGCGCGTCATCGACGGGGTCGGTCATCGCTTCCTGGATCACCCTTTGGGGCACGTCTCTATCATCAACCTGGCCAGTGTCCGTGACCTGGCGCAAAAGCTGGGCCGGCCGGTGGACCCGCTGCGGTTCCGGGGCAACCTCTATGTCGAGGGCTGGCCGGCGTGGATCGAAAACACCTGGGACGGGCGCGAGCTGACCCTGGGCGGCGCCCGGGCCAAGGTCTTCAAGACCATCGTCCGCTGCGCCGCGACCATGGTCGACCCCGCTACCGCCGAGCGCGACATCGACATCCCCGCGGCCCTGTTCGAGCACTACGGCCACGTGCTGTGCGGGATCTACGTGCACGTGACGGAGGGCGGGACGATCGCGGTGGGGGACGCGGCGGGGGTCGTGGGCTGAGGCGGCGGGCGCCGCAGTTCCGAGGCGTTTCCGAGCCTCACCGTCTCTCCGTCACCCTTGGGCGTCAGTCCCGAGGATGACGGTGGGAGGGGAATGATCGCGTTTGCGCTCGATGGGCTACAGCTCGCCCAGCCTCTCCCCACCACCGTCATCCTCGGCCTCGTGCCGAGGACCCATACGCGCCCTTCCAAGGGGTCGCGGAGCGGCAGCGGAGCGACGCACGGCGAGGCTCTGCCCTGGCGCGCCCTTCGAAACGCGCCACCCGTCCTCACGCGATCATGGATCCTCGGGACTGACGCCCGAGGATGACGGTTTGGGGAGGAGGTTGGGCGGAGGGACTGCTCACAACAGCGCGGGCAGTAGGTCCTCCCACTGCGGGTTCATCGTCTGGACGAGGTTGAGCTTCCAGTCGCGCGGATAGCGTTTGAGCGACTTCTCCCGCCGGATCGCGTCGACCATGATGTCGTGGGGCTCGTACCAGACCAGTGGGTGCAGGCCATACCGCCGGGTGAAGCCGGCGAAGTCGTCTTCCCGGTGCTGAACCGCGCGCTGGATAAGGTTGCCGGTCACGCCGATGTAGAGCGTTCCATGGCGGCGGTTCCTCATCATGTAGCAGGCGATGAAAGGCTCGCGGCCGACCATGGGGCATGGTGGAACATATTGCGAACTTATGCAACTCTCCCGTCGCTCCCCTCCACCGTCATCCTCGGCCTTGTGCCGAGGACCCATACGCGCCCTTCCAAGGGGTCGCGAAGCGGCAGCGGAGCGGCGCACGGCGAGGCTCTGCCCTGGCGCGCCCTTCGAAGCGCGCCACCCGTCCTCACGCGGTCATGGATCCTCGGGACTGACGCCCGAGGATGACGGACGTTCGTGTTGTTCGTGTCGTTCGTGGATCGACCTTTGGAGCGCCGTGACTTGCGCCGACAGCATGTCGATCCGGCCTAGGCCTGGTCGGCGACCATGGCCTGGAGTTCGGCGATCAGGCCCTCGTCGCCCTCGACGTCCAGGACGCCCGCGACATGCATCGCCAGGGCGCCGTGCATCAGGATGATCACCTTCATGATCGCCCGGCGGTTCTCGGCCGAGGTGCGGTCGGGCCGGCCGAACAGCCGGCGGGCCTCGGTGATGCCCAGGTGCACGGCCCGCTGCAGGGCGGGGCGGTGCTTCATGGTCCCGTGCGGGCGGCTGGACATCAGGGCGTAGAGTCGCGGGTTGGCCAGGGCGAAGCGGGCGTAGGCGCGGACGTAGGCCTCGCGGCTGTCGGCCGCCTTCAAGGGTTCGGCCAGGTCGACGAAGCCGGCCTCGGCCACGGCGTCCAGCAGGGCCTCGCGATCCTCGAAGTGGTTGTAGAGCGAGCGATGCGCCACCCCCACCGCCTGGGCCACCTGGCGAAGGCTCAGCGCCTCGTGCCCGTGGCTGGCCACCAGCGCCCGGGCCGCGGCGACGGCCTCGGCCCGGACGTTGCCATGGCGATAGGTGTCTCGGGCGGGTCGGGCGCTCATGCCCTCCTATAGACCGGAACCGGGGTTCAGCCGAAGTCCAGGGTCATGGCCGCCTTCACCGCCGCGATGGCCGGGGCCCGGGCGCGCAGCTTGGTGGCGGCGTGGGCCGCGAGGTCCAGTGCGGCCAGGCGCTCGACGGTGGCCTCCACCGTGGCGGCCAGATCGGCCGGCGCCACGACCTGATCCAGGAAGCCGGCGACCCGGGCCTCGTCCGGCGCGTACATCTCGCCGGTCATGGCCGTGCGGCTGAAATAGGCCGGCGCCAGGCGCTGGCGGGCGATCTCCAGGGCGAAGCGCGGCAGGGTCAGCCCGATGGCCACCTCGTTGAGGCCGATCCGCCAGGCGCCGGACGTCCCGATCCGCCAGTCGGCCGACAGTTTCAGGAAGGCCCCCATCGGAAACGCGTGGCCCTGGGCGACGGTGACCACCGGCATCGGGAAGGTCAGCACCTTCAGGGCCAGCTCGGCCCCCGCCTTGACCATCGCCGCGCCGCCGGCCGCGTCGCCGGAGCGGAACACCTTCAGGTCGAAGCCGGCCGAGAAGACGTTGTCGCGGCCGGACAGCACGACGATCGCCCGCTCGGCGGCCGCCCGGTCCAGGGCCGCGTCGATGGCGCCCATCATGGCCAGGTTCATCACATTGACCTTGCCGTCATCCATGCGGATGCGCGCGGCGGGGCCCAGGCGGTCGTAGGCGACGAGGTCGCTCATGGCGGTTCTCCTTCTGAATGCATCCAATGGATACTTTAGAGGCCATGGAGTCAACCGCGGGCCTGGCCGCCGGCCGCAAAGAAGAAGGGCGGGGGGTCCCTTGGGACCGCCCCGCCCGATGTCGTCTGATCAGGGTCGCTTTCGCGGATCGTGCTCTAGAGCGAGCGCTTGACCTCTTCGACGGTGAAGCACTCGATCTCGTCGCCGACCTTGATGTCCTGGAAGCCCTTGAAGGCCATGCCGCATTCCTGGCCGGACTGGACCTCGTTGACCTCGTCCTTGAAGCGCTTGAGCGTCTCCAGCACGCCGAGTTCGAGCACGACCACGTCCTGGCGGACGATGCGCACCCGCGCGCCCTTGCGGACCACGCCCTCGGTGACCTTGCAGCCGGCCACGCGGCCGACCTTGGAGATGTCGAACACCTGCAGGACCTCGGCGTTGCCGAGGAAGGTTTCGCGCTGGATCGGCGCCAGCATGCCCGAGAGCACGCCTTTGATGTCGTCGATCAGGTCGTAGATGATCGCGTAGTAGCGGATCTCCACGCCTTCCTTCTCGGCCAGTTCGCGCGCCTGCTTGGAGGCGCGGACGTTGAAGCCGATGACCGGCGCGCCGGCGCCCTTGGCCAGCATCACGTCGCTCTCGTTGATGCCGCCGGCGCCCGACAGGATGATCCGCGCGCGGACTTCCTCGTGGGCCAGCTTCTCCAGGGAGCCGACGATGGCTTCGGCCGAACCGTTGACGTCGGCCTTGATGACCAGCGGCAGTTCCGAGACCTTCTTGTCGGCCAGCTTGGCCATCATGTCGGCCATGGAGCCGCCCGGGCCCACCGGCTTCAGCGAGCGCTCGCGCTTCTGGCGGATGCGGTACTCGGTCAGCTCGCGGGCGCGGGCCTCGTTCTCGACCACGGCGAAGGCTTCGCCCGGATCGGGGGCGCCGTCGAGGCCGAGGATCTCCACCGGGGTGGAGGGATCGGCCTCGGTCAGTTGCTCGCCGCGCTCGTTGAGCAGGGCCCGCACGCGGCCGGCGCTGGCGCCCGCCACCACGATATCGCCCCGGCGCAGGGTGCCGCGCTTGACCAGCACGGTGGCCACGGCGCCGCGGCCGCGGTCCAGCTTGGCCTCGATGACCACGCCCTCGGCCGTGCGGTCGGGGTTGGCCTTCAGGTCCATCACTTCGGCCTGCAGCAGGATCGCCTCGATCAGGTCGTCCAGGCCCATCTTCTGGGTGGCGGAGACCTGCACCGCCTGGGTGTCGCCGCCCAGGCTCTCGACCACGATCTCGTGCTGCAGGAGCTCGTTGATCACGCGGGTCGGGTCGGCGTCGGGTTTGTCGATCTTGTTGATCGCCACGATGATCGGCGAGCCGGCCGCCTTGGCGTGCTGGATGGCCTCGATCGTCTGCGGCATGACCCCGTCGTCGGCCGCCACCACCAGGATGACGATGTCGGTGACGTTGGCGCCGCGGGCGCGCATGGCGCTGAACGCCGCGTGGCCCGGGGTGTCGAGGAAGGTGACCTTGTGGCCGTCCTTCAGCCGCACCTGGTAGGCGCCGATGTGCTGGGTGATGCCGCCGTGCTCGCCGGCCGCCACGTCCGTGGAGCGCAGGGCGTCCAGCAGGCTGGTCTTGCCGTGGTCGACGTGTCCCATGACCGCCACCACCGGCGGGCGGGGCAGCAGGTGATCGTCGACGTCGTCCTCGGCCAGGAAGCCGGTTTCAACGTCGCTTTCCGACACGCGGCGCACGGTGTGGCCGAACTCGGTGGCCACCAGCTCGGCGGTGTCGTTGTCGATGACGTCGGCGGCCTTGAGCATCACGCCCTGACGCATCAGGAACTTGATGATCTCGACGCCGCGCACGGCCATCCGCTGGGCCAGTTCCTGGACGGTGATGACGTCCGGGATGACCACTTCGCGGGCGGTGCGGGCCTGTTCGACGTGACCCTTGCGCTTTTCGCGTTCGCGTTCGCGGGCCCGGCGGACCGAGGCCAGGGAGCGCATGCGTTCGACGGCGTCCTCGTCATCCCCGGCCACGGCCTGGATGGTGAGGCGCCCTTCGCGGCGCTTGGGCTCGCCCTTGGTGCGCGAGACGGCCTTGGCGCCGGCGGCGGCGGTCTTGCCCTTGCGCGCGTCGTCCTCGTCGAAGTCCGGGCGGCGGTCG
>JAFEEA010000216.1 GCA_018241335.1 Pseudomonadota bacterium | reverse complement strand
GAGTCCGGCGCCCATCCGGCCGGGGGCCTCTGGCTGGCGGTGGGGGTCGGGGTCAACCTGGCGACGCCGCCGCAGCAGTCCGAGCGCCCGGCCACCGCCTTTTCCGAACACATGCGCGCCCCGCCGCCCAAGCCGCTTGAGGCCCTGGCCGTCCTCGCCGAGGCGTTCGAGCGCTGGCGCCGCGTCTGGGAGAGCGCCGGCTTCGCCGCCATCGCCGACGCCTGGACCGCGCGCGCCCACGGCCTGGGCGAGCCCTGCACCGCCCGCCTGGCCCACGAGACGCTCGAGGGGGTCGCCGAGGGGCTGGACGCCGACGGCGCCTTGAGGCTCAGGTTGGCGAGCGGCGAGATCCGCCGGATCACCGCCGGCGACGTTTTCTTCGGGAGCGCCTGATGCTGCTGGCCATCGAGCAGGGCAACACCAACACCCTCTTCGCCGTCCACGACGGCCAGACCTGGATCGCCCAGTGGCGCGCGGCCACCGAGGCCACCCGCACGGCGGACGAGTACGCCGTGTGGCTGAGCCAGCTCCTGGCCATGGGGGGCCTCAGCCTCGGCGCCCTCGACGGCTGCATCATCTCCAGCGTCGTGCCGCAGTCGATCTTCAACCTGCGCAACCTCTCGCGCCGCTACCTGCACGTGGAGCCCATGGTCATCGGCGAGAACGTCGACCTGGGCATCGAGATCCGCATCGACAAGCCGTCCGAGGCCGGCGCCGACCGCCTGGTCAACGCCGTCGGCGCGCACATCAAGTACCCCGGGCCACTGCTGCTGATCGATAGCGGCACCGCCACCACCTTCGACGTTGTCGCCGCCGACGGCGCCTTCGAGGGCGGGGCGATCTCGCCCGGCATCAACCTCTCCATGCAGGCCCTGCACAACGCCGCCGCGCGGCTGCCGCGCGTGGCCATCCAGAAACCGCCCAAGACCATCGGCACCGACACCGTCTCGGCCATGCAGTCCGGCGTCTTCTGGGGCTACATCGGCCTCATCGAGGGCCTGATCCGCCGCATCAAGGACGAGTACGGCCGCCCGATGACCGTCATCGGCACCGGCGGCGTCGCCAGCCTGTTCGAGAACGCCACCGCGGCGATCGACAGGTGGGACCACGACCTGACCATCCTGGGGATGCTCGAAATCTATCGCCGCAATCCCCATTTCCGGGCCCGATGACCAAGACCAATCAAGATGAGCTCGTCTTCCTGCCGCTGGGCGGGTCGAACGAGATCGGCATGAACTTCAACCTCTATGGCTTCGGCCCGCCGCACGCGCGCAAGTGGATCGTGGTGGACCTGGGCGTGACCTTCGGCGACCAGACCACGCCGGGCGTCGAGATCATCCTGCCCGACCCCGCCTTCATCGAGGAGCATGCCGACGACATCCTCGGCATCGTGCTGACCCACGCCCACGAGGACCACATCGGCGCCGTCGCCTGGCTGTGGCCGCGCCTCAAGGCGCCCCTCTACGCCACCCCCTTCACCGCCTTCCTGCTGCGCGAGAAGCTGCGCGAGGCCGACCTCTTGGACGCGGTCAGCATCACCGAGGTTCCCCTGGGCGGCAGCGTCGAGTTGGGTCCGTTCGAGGTCACCCTCCTGACCCTGACCCACTCGATCCCCGAGCCCAATGGCCTGGCCATCAAGACCCCGCTCGGCACCGTCCTGCACACCGGCGACTGGAAGATCGACCCCGACCCGCTCACCGGCGCCCCCACCGACGAGGACGCCATCCGCCGCCTGGGCGACGAGGGCGTCCTGGCCATGGTCTGCGATTCCACCAACGTCTTCGTGGACGGCGAGGCGGGCTCGGAGGGCATGGTCCGCGAGACCCTCAACGGCCTCATCGGCCAGCTCAAGGGCAAGGTCGCCGCCGCCTGCTTCGCCTCCAACGTGGCGCGCATGGACACCATCATCCGCGCCGCCGAGGCCAACGGCCGGCGCGTCTGCCTGGTCGGCCGCTCGATGATCCGCATGGCCGCCGCCGCCCGCTCGGTCGGCCTGCTGCAGGGCATCGCGCCCTTCGTCTCCGACGCCGAGGCCGGCTACTTCCCGGCCGACAAGGTCCTCTACCTCTGCACCGGCAGCCAGGGCGAGCCGCGCGCGGCCCTGTCGCGCGTCGCCGACGGCTCCCACGCCCACGTCAACCTGGGCCAGGGCGACAGCTGCGTCTTCTCCTCGCGGGTCATCCCCGGCAACGAGGTGCCGATCCGCAACCTGCAGAACAAGCTCGCCGACCGCGGCGTGCGCCTCTACACCGAGCGCGACCACCCCGGCATCCACGTCTCCGGCCACCCCTGCCGCGACGAGCTCAAGCGCATGTACCAGTGGGCCCGGCCCCAGATCGCCGTGCCCACCCACGGCGAGCGCCGCCACCTGCTCGAGCACGCGGCCCTGGCCAAGGACCTGCAGGTTCCCCAGGCGGTCGCGCCGCGCAACGGCGACATGGTGCGCCTGGCCCCCGGCATGGCGGCGATCATCGACGAGGTGCCCGCCGGCCGCCTCTACGTCGACGCCGGCATGGTCACCCCCGAGAACGGCGAGGCCCTGCGCGAGCGCCGCCACGTCGCCTTCAACGGCATGCTGGCCGTGGCCGTGGCCCTGGACGCCAAGGGCCGCATCGTCTCCGGCCCCCAGGTCCGCGCCATCGGCCTGCCGGGCGACGAGGAGGACGACCTGGACGACCTGCTGGACGACCTCGCCGACGAGGCCGAGGCGGCGCTCAAGAAACTGTCGTCCGAACAGCGTAGCGACGACGACGAGGTCGAGACGGCTCTCTCGCGGGCGGTCAAGAAGGCCGCCTATCGCATCTGGGAGCGACGCCCCGTCGTGGAAACCACGGTTCTGCGCATATGACCCTGATCGTCGCCGGCGCCACCGGATATGGCGTCTGGCCCGACAACACCCTGGGCGGCCTTCGCCGGTGCCTTGAGGCCCCGGTGGACGGGGTCGAGATCGACGTCCAGATCACCGCCGACGGCCATGTGGTCGCCCACCACGACTACCGCCTCAGCCGCCGCCAGACGCGCCTGGGCGGCCAGTGGCTGACCGGCTCGGGCCCGATCATCAGGGACACGCCCCTGGCGGACCTGCAGCGCTACGACGTCGGCGCCACGCGGCCGGACAAGGCCGACGATCCGCAGCACCCGCACCGCCAGCACTGGGACAACGAGCCGATCCCGACCCTGGACGCGATGTTCGAGGTGCTGAAGGCCGCGCCAGGCCCGCGGCGCCTGTTCTACATCGAGATCAAGACCGACCCCACGGCCCCCGACCTCGCGCCCGCGCCGGAACCGGTCACCGACGCGGTCATCGCCGCCATCGAGGCCCACGACTACGTCCAGCACGCCAAGATCATCGCCTTCGACTGGCAGGTCCTGCGCCGCACCGCCGCGCGCAATCCGGCCATCGCCACCGCTCACCTGACCATCCCCCGGCGCCTGGCCGGCGCGGCGCTCGATGGAAAGGGCGGGGAGGGGACCCCCTCGCCCTGGTTCGACGGCTTCGACGCCTACCGCCACGGCGGCTCGGACCTCGCCGCCATCAAGGCCCACGGCGGCATGGAGTGGTCGCCCTACCACACCGACGTCACCCCCGAGCGCGTCGCCGAGGCCGCCCGCCTCGGCCTCAAGGTCGGCCCCTGGGGCCTCAACCACGCCCCCGACATCGCCCGCATGCAAGCCCTCGCCGTCTGGAGCGCCACGGTGGCAGGCCCGGCGTGGGGACGGGAGTAGGTCGAGCCGGAGGCCATGGAACGGATGCATCGAAGGACGGCTAGGGTTGGAGAGAGGCTGTTGCCCTTGCTAAGCTAGCCGCAATGGCAGTCCTTCATTCGTCCGAGCTCACGCTACGTTTCTTCGGCGATACGCTCGATCCAGAGGAAATCACCCTCTCGCTTGGCGCGGCGCCTACAGTGGGCGTCAAGAAAGGCGGGGTCTGGATCACATCTGGAGGCGTGGAGAAGGTCTCAAAAACGGGCTCGTGGCGGCTGAGCATGCCTCGGTATTCGCCGGGGGAACTCGATCAGCAAGTTGGCGATCTATTCAAGTTGCTAAGCGCGGATATGGCCATTTGGGCCGACTTTGCGACGCGTTTCGATGGCGACATCTTTGTTGGCTTGTTTCTGAACGAGGGAAATGAGGGCGTAGAATTTAGGCCGGAAACGCTCGCCGCTATTGGCATTCGCGGATTGCGCCTAGGCCTCGATATCTACGGGCCGGATTCAGACTGAGGTGAGCTAGTGGGCGTCTCCGGTCATTGGCATTCGGCCCCAATGCGCACAATTGCGCATCGAGCCAGCGAACTGTCGTCGCCAATGTCGGAGAGCGTTGGCGAGCGGGCTTTGTCGGAGCCACTTTACGTGCATGCTCGGCTACATGAAGCCCTCGCAAGCCATAGACTCGGCCCGTCACTTCCTGCGGCTGGTTTGGGACGGCGACGTCCCCACGGACGAGGCTCTTCTCGCGTCGTTGGATCGCCTCGTGGCCGCCTATCACGAGACGCCTGACGCGAGCCCTTCCGACGAAAACTTGGACCCGCCCAGAGAAGACGGCGCCTCGCTGCATGCGCGGCTGGCGGAGCGCTTTCCCGCCTATGGGGCCTACCCGGTGGCGGACCCGTCCTCGGCCCCAGGCTCGGTGGCAATGGTGGGAGACGCGATCGATGATCTCGCTGACCTGACCTTGGACATGCGCGACGTGGTCTGGCTGGCGGATCACGGGAGCATCGACGATGCGCACTGGTCCTTTCGCCTCCACTTTTTTCATTGGGGACGGCACGCCCGCGAGCTGTCGCTCTACCTCCACGCCCGCCTTTGGGGAGCGTCCCAAACGGCCCGCTAGCCTCCGCCCACCATCGCCCCCGACCCGGAACCGCCCTCCCGACCCTACCGCCGCCCGATCCGCCGCTTCGGCGCGTAGGCGATGACCCGGATCTCCATCAGGCCGCCGGGCTCCACCAGCTGCTTGACGCCGACCAGGGTCTCGGTCGGGTAGGGGGGCTTCATGAACTCGGCCTTCACCTGGGCGTAGGCGTTCAGCTCGGCCGTCATGTCGCCGGTGAAGTCCGGGCCGCCGAACACCGCCAGGGTCTGCATGTCGACCACGTCGGCCATGCTGGCGCCCGAGGCCTTGAGGTTGCGGTCGATGGTGGCGAAGGCACGGCGCAGCTGGGCCTTGAAGGCCTCGGTGTCGTTCCCTTCGCCCGGCAGGCGCCCGACGATGACCCCGGCCAGGTAGACGAAGTCGCCGGCCCGGCGGGCGGCGGCGTACAGGTACTGGTCGTGGTTCTGCAGCCTGTCCTTTGCGGTCGGCAGGATGACCTCGCCGCCGGGCGTCGGCAGGCGCGTGATCTGGAGCCTGTCCTCGCCGGGCCGGATGATGGTCGTCGGCAGGTCCTCGGCGAGCGTCGGGCTCGCCGCCAGCCACCCGGCCCCGATCAGGGCGCCGATCAGGAATCCCCTGGATATCATGTTCCCCTCCCTCAAGACGACGCGCCAATGATTGAGGCCGACACATCCTCTGTCCAACCCCTTCGGGTGCGTCCCCCGTCTTCAAGACCGTCGCCAAATCCGCGTGCGCAGGTGCGGCTTTCTCGAAGGTTCACGGCCGTTGTGGCCTGGACGTATCCTGACGTGTGAATTTCGGATCGCCGCGCCACCTCACTTGCAGGTCGGCTGTCGGGATCGGTCGGAGATATTCGGCGTACCACCAGCAAGCCGCACCGATTACGGCGGCCAAGATGAACAGGGAAATGAGCCGGCGGCGGAACCTCATGGGCTCATGCTGGCCAGCCCGGTTCGCGAGTCAATGTCCGACTAGGGCGGAACCTGGTCATAGGATCATCGACCTAGGGCTATCCTGCGGCCGTCCCCTCACGCTGCCGCCAACTCGCGCGAACCCCCGGAAGAGCCCCGCCTGAAGTCCGATGTCTTCGATGATGACGGGCGTGAGCGTGCCAGCGCGAACAGGGGGGATCAAGCCAACTTAGCTTGTTTTGCCGGCCCCGCCGCCGCCGGGCGATCGTCCGCCGTCGATCGGGGCGGAGGGGGCGATGGCGGGGGAACTGGGCGAGAAGATCGGGGAGGGCGCCTTTTCGGACGTCCACGCCTGGGCGCCGGGCCAGGTGGTCAAGCTGTTCAAGCCGGAGGTTCGCCGACGCACCGCCCGCTACGAGGCCCACATCACCCGCGCCGTCTTCGAGGCCGGCGGCCCGGCGCAGGCGGTGCTGGATGAGGTGACGATCGACGGGCGCCTGGGCATGGTTCTCCCGCGGCTCGACGGCCCGACGCTGCTGCAGAGCCTGCGGGCAGACGCCATCACGCTCGACGCCGCTGCCGAGGTGCTCGCCCGCCTTGCCCTGTCGGTCCACCAGGCGCCCACGCCGGCGGACGCGCTGCCCGTCCGCGACTACATGGACGCCTCCTTGGGGCTGTCGGCCGGGAGCGTTCCGGACTCCATCGCCGAGGGCGTCCTGGCGATGATCGATCGCCTGCCGCTGGACGACCGGCTGAGCCATTGCGACCTTCACCCCGGCAACGTGATCATGACGCCG
>JAFEEA010000215.1 GCA_018241335.1 Pseudomonadota bacterium | reverse complement strand
CCTACCGCGGCATGATGTTCACCGGCGTGCCCAACATGGTCTGGGTGTTCGGCTACTTCCGGGCAAGCTGGACCCTGCGCGCCGACCTCATTGGCGATTTCGTCTGCCGCCTCCTGGCGCACATGGAGGAAAAGCAGGCCAAGCGCATCGCCGTCGCCATCCCCGAGGCCGACAAGACCATGAAGCTGGGTCCCTGGATCGACCCGGAGAACTTCAATCCCGGCTACCTGATGCGCGGCATGCACCTGCTGCCCAAGAAGGGCGACAAGCCGCAGTGGCAGCACAGCCAGGACTACTGGGCCGAAAAGGACGTGATCCCGCTCATCGACCTCGACGGCCCGGAATTCGTCTACAACTGAGGCGTTCGCCGCCGTCCTGAACCGACAAGACTTGGCGGCCGTTGCCACCCTGGCGGCGGCCGCTAAGCTTGTCAGGTCCTTTCAGGAGCGGCGATGGCGTACGAGATCCGGCCGGTGCGGCCGCACGAGGCGGCCGAGTGGCGCGCGATGCGGCTGGAGGCCCTCCAGGCCCACCCCACCGCCTTCATGGACAGCTACGAGGAAGCCGCCGCGCGTTCGCTCTCCGAGCTGGAGGCCCGGCTGGCCGCGCCTGGGCCGAACGTCACCCTCGGCGTCTTCGCGGCCGGCGCCCTGATGGGCACGGCCGGCTTCGTCGTCGATACGGCGCTGAAGGCCCGCCACAAGGGGATGATGGTCGGGGTCTATCTGCGCCCGGCCCTGCGTGGGACCGGCGCCGCCGACGCCCTGATCGCGGCCCTCCTCGCCCACGCCCGCCAGCACGTCGAGGTCCTGCGCGCGGTGGTCAATCCGGCCAACGAACCGGCCCGCAAGCTCTACTTCCGCCACGGCTTCACCCCCTACGGCCGCGAGCCCCGCGCCCTGCGCTGGGACGGCGTCGACCACGACGACGAGCTGATCGCCCTGGTGCTGTGAAGCGCGTCGCCCCTGGTCAAAGGGAGCGTATGGGATAACACTGTTCCGCCGCCCTCCGCGGCCGACCAGGGGGGACTTCCCATGCCGATGATGCAAGCGCTGGTGGGCGAGCTGAACGCGCGTTTCACCAAGGACCGTATCCACGACCTCGTCCGCCGGATCGAGATGTTCGCGCCGGGCCAGCGCCTCAACCCGGACCTCGTCGCCGAGCCCGGCACCGTGCTTCACCGGGCGCTGCGGTCGTTCTTCCATCGCATGCCCGACACCTTCCACGAGAGCCTGCACGCGATCATCCGCACCGCGCTCTCCACCTCGCCGCCCACGGAGGTGACCTTCGCCTGGGCGCCGGGCTACGACTACGAACTCACCCTGTGGCAGGCGCCGGACACCCAGCTCACCCGCGGCGGGATCACCGTGCTGCTGAAGAGCCGCTATCCGGACGACAAGCACCCGCTGCAGGCCGACAGCGCCGACTGAGTCCTGAACCCGGGCCCCGAACCCGGCCCCACGCCTCAGGCTGACGACGCCGCCGCGCCCTCCCGCGCCAGGCGCAGGCCTTCGCGCAGGTGATCCTGGAACGCGGGGTCGGCATAGGCGGCCACCATCGGCCGGCGGCCGACATCCCGCTCGGGCGGCGGCGGCAAGGCCCGCGCCGCCTCCTCGCGCCGCCCCAGCCGGGCCAGGCTGGCGGCCAGAAGGTTGCTGCCGCGCGCATTGTTCAGCCGCACGGCGGCGCGCGCCTGCACCGCCGCCTCGGCGTAGTCGTGCGACTGGTAGTAGGCCAGGGCCAGCAGGTCGCGCATGGGGCCAAGCTGCGGGTCATAGGGGCTGAGGCGCAGGCTGCGCTCGATCGGGGCCACCGCCTCGGCCGGCCGTCCCGTGTAGATCAGCACCTGGCCCAGCCGGTAATGCCCGAAGGCGAAGTTGGGGTTCAGCGCCACCGACCGTTCGGAATCGTCCAGGGCGCCGGCGTAGTCGCCCAGGTACAGCGCCGCCCCGGCGCTGGCGAACCAGGCGCACGCGTCTCGCCCGTCGAGGCCGATGGCGGTCTGGGCCTCGGCATGCGCCTCCTGGAGGTCGGCGTTGGCCTGCGGCGACCAGCCATAGATCGCCCCGCCATAGAGGATCCGCGCCAGGCCGATGTGGCCGAGCGACAGGTCCGGGTCGCGCTCGATCGCGCGGCGAAACAGCGACAGGGCCTGGTCGTAGCCGTCCCGCGACACCCGGTTGAGGTGCCACATGCCACGGTGGAAGAAGTCCAGGGCCGAGTAATCGGTCAGGCTTTTGCGCGCCACGCGCACGCCTTCGCCCTGCAGCATGGCCGGCTCGATGGCCGCCACCACCTGCTCGGTGATCTCGTCCTGCAGGGCCAGGACATCCACCAGGTCGCGATCGAACCTGGCCGCCCAGACGTTGGTCCCGTCGGCCGCGTCGGCCAGTTGCGCGGAGACCCGCACTCTCGAGCCGCTCTTGCGCACGCTGCCCTGCAGCACATAGCGCACGCCCAGCTCCCGGCCCGCCCGCTGCACGTCGATCGCCGCGTCCTTGTAGGCGTGGCTGGAATTCCAGGCGATGACGAAGAACCACCGCCATTGCGAGAGAGCGGTGATGACGTCCTCGGTGATGGCGTCGGCGAAGTACTCCTGCTCGGCGTCGCCGCTGAGGTTCTGGAACGGCAGGACGGCGATGGAGGGTTTGCCGGGCAGGGCGATGGCCGGGCGGCGTCCGGGATCCAGCAGGGCCAGAGCCGGCGAGACGGGCTGCGGGCTGGATCGTGCCTCGGCTCCGCCCACCAGGTCGGCGATGCTGGCCAGCACCTTGGCCCAGGCGGGGCCACCCAGGTCGCCCGACCAGCCCGACAGGTCGGCGCAATGGATCTGGTTGAAGGGCAGGGGCGGGACCGAACCGTCCAGGCTCACCTGCACCAGCTTGCCGGCCAGCCGCGCCACGTCAGCCTCGGCCCGCACCCACTGGGAGGCGGCGGCGTCTTTCGACCAGATCACCAGCACCGCCTTGGCGGCCTTCAGGCGCTCGTCGATGACGTCGGTATAGGCGCGGTGAGCGGGCAGTTGGTCGTCGCGCCAGACGTCATAGCCCAGCGCGATCAAGGCATGACCCATCAGGTCCGCCTGCGCTTCCGTCGAACGCGCATAGGAAATGAAGACTTCGGACATCGCCCTCGTCATCCAGCCCCGTCATTTGACGTCCACGACCACGCCAAGCGCAAGAAAATGGCGCCGGCATGGCCGCTTCGAGCGGCCGAATTCCTGATTTGAGCGTATGAACACTTGCGGGCGTTGCAGCGCAGCTGGCTGCAACCCGGCGCCGACTTTGGCGGCAGGCCGGAAATGAAGGGCCGGCGGGCGATCCTGACGACCGCTCGCCGGCCCGTTCAGGTCATCAGAACTTGGTCTTCAGCTCGAAGCCCCAGGTGCGGGGATCGTTGACGAAGCCGGTCAGGTTGTCGAAGTCGATGGCGCCTTCCAGAGACACGTCGTTGGTGATGTTGCGGCCGAACACCGCCGCTTCCCACTGACCGCCCTTGTAGGAATAGCCGATCCGCAGGCCGCCCTCGACGCGGTTCGGGGACTGGAATTCCGCCGAGTCGTAGAGGAAGAAGTTGGTCCGCGAGCGGTAAGACCAGTCGGTGAAGGCGAAGAACTCGCCGTCGCCGTAGGGGATGCCATAACGGGCCGTGACGCTGGCGATCCAGCGCGGAGCATTCGGCAGGCTGTTGCCGTTGATGTTCACCGTGCCGGCCAGGGCGCCGGCCGGGTCGCGCACCGTGCAGAGGTAGAACGGCGAGCCGCATGGCGCGGTGGCCAGGTTCGGGTCCTGCAGTTCGGTGTGGTTGTAGCTGATCCCCGCCGTCATCGCGAGGTGGCTGACCGGCTTGGCCTCCAGGTCCGCCTCGAAGCCGTAGCCCTGGGCGTGCTTGGCGTTCAGCAGGCGGTTGAAGTTGGCCGATCCGCCGACCGCCGTGACCTGCAGGTTGTCGACCTGGTAGTCGAAGGCCGCCAGGTTGGCGCGCAGGCGGTGGTCGAACAGATAGGACTTCAGGCCCAGTTCGTAGGAATAGAGCGTCTCCTTGCCGGCGACGCTGATGCTGTCGCCGAACAGCAGGCGCCCCTGGATCGACGGCGCGCGGTAGCCTTTGGCGATGCGGCCATAGATGCTCACGTCGTCGGTGACCTGGTAGTCTGCGCTGACGTTGAACGACACGTCGTCGCTCTTGGGGTTCGTGCGGAGAACGCCCGTGGTGGGCGCGCCGAACGGCGAGGTGATGCGGTCGGCTTCGAAGTTCTTCTGGTCGTTCGTGTAGCGGATGCCGGCGGTCACATTGAACTTGTCGGTGACGTGATAGGTCGCCGTGCCGAACAGCGCCCAGGACTTGGTGATCTGGTGCTGCCAGGCGTAGCCATCGAGGGCCCCCGTGCCGTCGTAGTCGAAGCTGTTGATGTTGACGGATTCATAGAAATAGAAGCCGCCCACCTGGTAGTGCACCGGCCCCGCGTCACCGGCCAGGCGGACTTCCTGGCTGATCTGATGGTGCTTGGGCAGGCCGTCCGCGCTTTCCGACTGGAAGGGGATGAAGCCGGGGCCGCTCGGCGCCCCACCGTCGATGTCGCCATGGCTCAGCGTGTGGGCGTGCTCATAGGCGGTGATCGAGGTCAGCTTCATGCCGCCGCCGAAGTCGTAGGTCATGTTCAGCACCGCGCCCGAGGCGTTCACGTGCTGGAACGAGCGCGAGGCGGCGTTCTGGAAGATGTGGTCGCGCCGGAAGCCCGGCACGATCTCGTCGGTCCCCGGCTGGATGATGTTGGCGCGGAAGATCTGCGGCGAGCCGTTCAGCTTCATGTGGTGCAGGTTCAAGAGCGCGCTGAAGTGCTCGGTAGGCGTCCACAGCAGCTGGCCACGGATGGCGTATTCGTCGTAGCCGCCCGCCTCCTTCTGGCCGTCGAAGTCGTTGGTGATCCAGTTGTTGCGGTGCTGGTAGAGGCCGCTGATGCGCCCATAGAGCACGCCGTCGGTGATCGGGCCGCCGACCGCGCCCTCGGCGTTCACCGTGCCCAGCGAGGCGTAGGACACCTGGGCGTAGCCCTTGACGTCCTTGCTCGGCTTGACGCTGTCGAACTTCAGCACGCCGGCGGGGGTGTTGCGGCCGAACAGTGTGCCCTGCGGCCCGCGGAGCACTTCCACCTGGTCGATGTCGAACAGCGGGAAGCCCTTCAGGATCGGGTTTTCCAGCACCACGTCGTCATAGACGAACGACACCGGCTGCGAGGCGTTGAGGTCGAAATCGGTGTTGCCCAGGCCCCGGATGTAGGGGCGCGGGAAGGTCCGGCCGAAGCTGGATTCCAGCGTCAGGCTGGGCACACGCGCAGACAGCATGCGCACGTCGTCACCGCCGGAGGCGATCACCTCCAGGGTCTGGCCGCCCAGGGCCGAGACGGCCAGCGGCACCTTTTGCAGGTCGGCCGCTTCACGCGTCGCCGTCACCGTCACCGGCGCCACCGCGTCGGGATTGTCGGCGGCGGGGGCCGGGGCGGCCGTCGCGGCGGCGGCCTGGCCTGCGAGGGCGGTGAACACCAGGGCCGAGGCGGCGCTGGCCAGAAGCTTGGCTTGATAGGTCATCGTGACGGGTTCCCCATGGCTCGGCGGACGGAGGGGGAGGTCCTCGTCACGCCGGTGTCATCGACTCGTTGCGGAATTGTCGCCAATGCAGGCGTGGTTTTGCGCCGCGGCGTCAATGCTGCAATTGCACAAGCGCCGCAGTTGCGGACGCCGCGTTGCCGCGGCGCCACAATTGCCCCGTGCACTGACAGCTCACACTGTCGTGGCCCGCGCAGCCCGCTCATCGGCCAGGATCGCGTAGAGATAGGTGTCCCGCCAGCCGTCGTGGGCCTGGGTGTCCTGCCGGAACAGCGCCTCGCGCCGCATGCCGAGCTTCTCCATCACCCGCCACGAGCCGATGTTGCGCGCGTCGCAGGTGGCGAACACCCGGCGCATCCCCAGCCGGCCGAACGCCAGGTCGATCAGGGCGCCGGCGGCCTCGGTGGCGAACCCCTGGTTCCAGTAGGCGCGGTTGAAACTGTAGCCGAAGTCGCAGGTCAGGCGCGGCGGGTCGACGAAGGCGAACCGCACCGCGCCGATCATCCGTCCATCCGCCTTGTGCTGGGCCGCCATGTTGACCACCGCTCGCGGCCAACGGCGTTGATCCCTCAGCCAGCCGGCCAGGACGTTGCGGGTGTCGCGCCGGGTGTTCGGCCCCCAGAACATGTAGCGCACCACCTCCGGGTCGGTGGCGTAGTCGTGGATGTCGTCGAAGTCGTTCGCCGTCACCTCGCGCAGGATCAGGCGCGGGGTCTCCAGCGGCAGCCAGGTCTCCGCGCCAGGGCGCAGGGCGGGCGGCAGCTCGGGCTTCTTGGGCATGGTCTCTTCCTTCCGAGGGTTGAAGCGCCGTCGGAAGGAGGATCGACCCTGCCGGACGGCGGGGTCGTGGTCGTCAGCGTCCGTTCAGCCGCCAGCAACCGACCCCGGAGGGGCGGAGCAATTGGACGAACCGAAGCGAGCGGCGAGGGCCATGCACCCGCCAGTAGACGATTTG
>JAFEEA010000214.1 GCA_018241335.1 Pseudomonadota bacterium | reverse complement strand
CCGGGCGCTACGTCACCGTCTGGCGCAAGAACGCCAAGGGCGAGTGGAAGGGCCTGATCGATATCGGCAACGCCGACCCGGCGCCCAAGGCGGCCGCCAAGCCCTAGGCGCCCCTATCCGACGGCCGGCTCGGCCCCGAGTTCGCCGGCCAGGCCGACATCCGCCGGGTGGGCGAAGGTGCGCCCGGCCTTGGCGTTCAGGCCGCCGATGATCCTGAAGCTGCCGAAGTGGAGGGCGAACAGCACCAGCTTCGAGGCCAGGGGGAAGACCGCCAGGAACTCGGTCCACACCTTGGTCCCCATGGTCATGGCGACGTAGAGATTGGCCGCCGCGGTGAAGAACATCAGCGCCGACCAGACATAGCCGGCGCCGATGGTCATGCTGGCGGGCAGGTAGAGTTTGGCCCGGGGCGGCATGTAGCGTTCCAGCCAGCCCGGCTGCAGCATGACGAGGCCGATCGCCGTGTAGGCGATGGTCGGCTTGATCATCACGAAGCGCGGGTCGTGGGTCAGGATGGTGGCGGCGCCGAAGACGATCACCAGGCCAAGGCTCGCCCACTGCATGCCGGCCACGGGACGGCGGCGGATCTTGAGCCACGCCACCTGGCCGATCCCCAGGGCGATGCCCAGGGCGACCGAAACGACGATGTTGTGCGTCAGGGCGAAGATCGCCGCGAACACCAGGGTCGACAGCATGTCGAGGAGGATCGGGCGGATCGCGAAGGCGAGGTTTTTCATGGAACGCGTCACTCCAGATGGACGCCGCGACCCTAGGACCGACGGCCTCTTGTCGCCGAGGCCATCCACGCAGGAATGCCCACCGCTCGCGAATTTCGCGCCGCCGTTCGCGCTTCGTGAGCGGCCCTTCTTCAATCCGAAACCCATAGACCCTATATAGGCCTCGTTCGGACTCGTCCGGACTATGGAGATAAACGCGCACGCAATAAGCGGACTGGACCCGGGTGCGATTCCCGGCGGCTCCACCATCATCCTTCCGGGTTATCGCCGGATCGCATGGGGCCGATCAGCATCGACAGACGTCTAAAGGTGTTGCTTTCTCTCGGCCTGACCCACCGTTTCGGGTCTTAAACTAACTGCGAACGATAACTTCGCTGAAGAATACGCCCTGGCCGCGTAATGCGGTCCGGTCGAATTCGACCTTAAAGCCCTAGTGTCTTAGCAGCGCTAGGCGGGGCCCGGGAGGCGCCTGTCAACAGAAGCCTCCCACCTTCCTCTCCCCCGAATTGCGCCTGGCCCTGACCTTTCGCGCCATCAATTTTCACGGCGTCCCCTTGCGGGGAATCCTCGGAGCGCTACGCTTGGCGCATGGCCAAGGACGACAAGCTTAAGGATTTGATGCGCTACGACGCGCTGCAGCAGGAGGCCTTGCGCGGCGTGGTCAAGGCGGCGCTGAAGCGGGCGGCCAGCCCCGAGGGCCTGCCCGGCGATCATCACTTCTACATCAGCTTCCGAACCGACGCCCCGGGCGTCTCCGGCCCCAAGGACCTGCTGGCCAAGTACACGGACGAGATGACGATCGTCCTGCAGAACCAGTTCTGGGACCTGGCCCCGGGCGAGACCTTCTTCTCCGTCACCCTCAAGTTCGGCGGCCAGCCGAAGAGCCTGGCGATCCCCTATTCGGCGGTGACGCGTTTCTACGACCCCAGCGTGCAGTACCTGCTGCAGTTCACCCCCATCGAAGAGCCTGACGCCGCGCCGGCGCCGACCGCGGTGCTCGCCCCCAAGGCCGAGCGCGCCCCGGCCAAGGGCGCGCCGGCCACGACCGCGCCGCCGGCGGGGTCGCCCGACGAGCCGAAAGTCGTTTCCCTGGATCAATTTCGAAAGAAGTGATTGCCGTGACAGATGTCGCCTCGGCCGCGCCCGAGACCCAAGCTCCCGAGCCCCTGACCGACGACGCCATCCTGCAGCGTTTCCTGAGGACCAAGAACCAGCCCACCGGGTCGCAGACCCTGGGCTTTCGGATGGTCAGCGTCAGCCAGGAGAAGATGGAGGTCGAGGTGGCCTTCGAGGCCAAGGCCGAGCTGCTGGCCAATCCGATGAAGCAGGTCCAGGGCGGCTACCTCTGCGCCATGCTGGATGAATGCATGTCGGTGGCCTGCATGGTCGCCTCCAAGATGACGGCGGTGGCGCCGACCGTGGAGATGAAGACCAGCTTCTTCCGGCCGGCCGGGTTCGGCCCCATCCGGGGCGTCGGGCGGGTGGCGCGCTGGGGCAAGACCATCGCCTTCACCGAGGGCGAGCTCTACGATTCCGAAGGCCGCCTGGTGGCCAAGGCGACGGGAACCGCGGTGCCCACGCCCTTCAAGAACTACAAGTAGGGCGCGTTGAAGCCCCGGGCCTTATTCGCAGCCCTGGCCTTCACGCTCCTGGCGTTCGCCGCGTCCGCGCCCCGGGCGGCGGCCGCGTCAGCCGGGCCATTTTCGAACTGGGCGGCCATCGTGGTCGCGGGCGACTTCCACGCGGCCCACACGAACCAACCGACCGAGGCTTTCGACAACGCCCGGCGCGATGTCTCCGTCGCGCTCGAGAAGGTCGGTTTCGCGCCCGCCAACCTACGCGAATTCTCGGTGCGACCGGACCGATACCCCGACACCAAGCCGCTGAAGGCGGACCTGGAGCCCATCTACGACTCCCTGCGGGACCTGACGACCAAGGCCACGGGCGGATGCCTGATCTATTTCACCTCTCACGGCGCGCCCCAGGGCGTGGTGCTGGGCGACAACCTGGTTCCCCCGGCGATCATCGACCAGATGATCAGCCAGGCCTGCGGCCGGCGGCCGACGGTGGTGATCATCTCAGCCTGCTTCTCCGGCGTGTTCGTGCCTGCCCTGGCCGATTCCAACCGCATGATCCTGACGGCAGCCCGGCCGGACCGCTCTTCGTTCGGCTGCAGTGAGAGCGACAAGTACCCCTACTTCGACACCTGCTTCCTGAAGGTCCTGCCGTCGGTGCGCGACTTCGCCGCCCTGGGCCCGGGCGTGCAGGCCTGTGTCGCCCAGCGCGAGCAGGAGACGGGCGCGCAGCCGCCCTCCGAGCCCCAGGTCTCGGTCGGCGCCTCCCTGCGCCCCATGCTGCCCCTCTACCTCTTCCCAGGCGGCTAGCGGCCGGGCGCGGAGCAGCCTACAACAGGCCTGTTCGCGACGACGGGGGCTGCGTCCATGACGAACGAGTGGCGCTTCGCCGTTGGCGCGCGCGTCGTATCTGGTTTCACTCTGGCCGCGGCGCTGCTGCTGGCCGGCCCGGCGGGGTGGGCTCAGGCCCCGCCGACCCCCGGCGTGGCTGCTGCCAGGCCCCCGACGATCTCCGCGCCGGACACCGCCAGCGCGGCGGCTCACCCCGCGGCGACTGCCCATGCCGGATCGACGCCGACGGTCGCCCCGCCCGCTCCACCTCGGCCCGGCGCGCGCCTGGCGCCCGGCGACCCCATCCCGCCCGCGGAGCTGGAAGCGTTCGTCGACGGCGTCGTGCGCCAGGCCATGGCCCACGACCACATCGCCGGCGCCACCGTCTCCATCGTCCAGCGCGGCCAGGTCCTGCTCAAGAAGGGCTACGGCGCGGCCAGCTTCGCGCCCTACCGGCCCGTGGATCCCGACGCCACCCTCTTCCGCATCGGTTCGGTCTCCAAGACGTTCACCTGGATTCTGGTGTTGAAGCAGGTCGAGGCGGGTCACATGCGGCTGGATGCGCCGGTGAACCTCTACCTGCCCGAGGCCCTGCGCGTCCGCGACCAGGGTTTCAGCCGCCAGGTCCAGGTGCAGAACCTGATGAACCATACCGCCGGGTTCGAGGATCGCAGCCTGGGCCAACTCTTCGAACGCGATTTCGGACGCCTCCGCACCCTGCAGACCTACCTGCGCCAGGAGCGGCCGCGCCGGGTGCGCGAACCCGGCGCCGCGGTCAGCTACTCCAACTATGGCGCGGCCCTGGCCGGCGCCGCCGTCGCCGAAGTCGCCGGCAAGCCCTACGAGAGCCTGGTCGAAAGCGAGATCACCGGCCCGCTGGCCCTTGCCCACACGACGTTCCGCGAACCCCACCCGGCCAAGGCCGGCTGGCCGGCGCCCATGCCGGCGGCGCTCGCCCAGCAGCTCGCCCAGGGCTATCGCTGGACCCCCGCGGGCTATCGCCTCAGACCTTTCGAGTACATCGAGCAGATCGGCCCGGCCGGCGCCGCCTCGACCACCGCGGCGGACATGTCCCGCTACATGCTGGCGCTGATGGGCAACGGGTCCCTGGACGGCGTCTCCATTTACGGGCCGGCCACGGCCATCGCCTTTTCGACCCCGCAGCCGGCTCCCGCGCCCGGCGTGCCGGCCTGGCGGCACGGCTTGGCGGAGATTCCGCTCTCGGGAGGCTTCCAGGGGGTCGGCCATTCGGGAGGCACCCTGTCGTTCTTCTCGAACATGGTCCTTGTGCCGGAGCTGGGCCTGGGCGTCTTCATCTCCACCAACACCGACACCGGCGCGGCCCTGGCCGACGCCCTGCCCGAGCGCGTGGTGCAGCGCTTCTACGCCGGTCCGCCCCCGCCGCCCGGCCACGGCTCCCGCGCCCTGACGGACGACCGGCGCGCCTTCGAGGGCGTCTACCTCACCGACCGGCGGCCCTATGGCGGCATCGAAGGCTTCGTCTACCGCCTGATCGGCGCCGAGACCGTGCGGGTCGGCGAGGACGGCAAGCTGCTGCTGACCGGAGGCGACGTGCGAGGAGTCTGGTCGCCGGACGGTCCGCCGGACCGGGGCCAGTTCCGCAGCGACGACGGCCCGCAACGCCTGGTGTTCGATCGTTCCGGCGGCCGCGCGCGGCGCTTCTTCGCGCCCTGGGGCGGGCTGACCTTCGAACGGGTCGGCTTCTGGAGCCAGGCGGCGGCCCTGGTGTGGGCCACGGTGCTGGTGATGGTGGCGGCCATCTCGACCCTGGGCGGCGTGGCGCTGCGCCTGCGCCGCGACTTCCGCGAGACGTCCAGCCAACGCCGCGCCAGCCTGTTGCAGAGCAGCCAGTCAGTGCTGTGGATCGTCGCGGCCAGCCTTTTCGCCGGCTGGGCCATGAACACCGGCGACGTCGCCCAGGTGATGTACGACTGGCCCGGCTGGAACCTGTTGCTCGCCTCCACCTGCGCCCTGGTGGCGGCCTTGATGTCGATTGGCGGCGTCATTCTGGCGCCCTTCATCTGGCGGGGCGGTCGGCGCCTGGACGGCTGGGGGCCGGGTCGGAAGGTGCGCTATACGACCACCGCCCTGATCTTCCTGGGCTATGCGATCCTGCTGGGCTTCTGGGGCGCCCTGGAGCCCTGGAGCGCCTGACGCTCAGGGGTCCTTGGTCACCTGGATGGTGATGCGCTCGCGCTCGCCGGCCCGCCGCTCCACCAGCAGGCGGCGCACCTGGGCGTCGTCATGAAAGGCGTAGCCCTTGATCGCGTCCAGCAGGGCCTTGGCCAGGTTGTCGAGGTCCAGCCAGGGCGGATCGCCGGTGTATTCCATCAGGATCTCGACGCAGAACTCGCCCCAGGCCGGGCGCGACCCGCGCCATTCCTTTCGGAAGAACTCGTAGATCAGGGGCTTGTAGTACTTCGCCTGGGTGGTCAGCCCGTCGACCATCACCGTCAGCACGCCGCCGGCCTCGCGGGCGCGCACCTTGCCCCGGACGGTCCAGCCCTCGGCGCGAAGTGGGTCTTGAGGATCGGCGGTCATTCAACCGACCTATAGGCGCCGGCCTCGCAAAGGTCGACGCCTGCCTGTCCGCGGCCCCTTGCCAGAGCGCCCGTTCAGGCTAAACCCCCGCCTTAGGATATTCAGGGACCCGACATGACCGCGACGCGCACCGAGACCGACACCTTCGGCCCCATCGAGGTTCCCGCCGACCGCTACTGGGCCGCCCAGACCCAGCGGTCGCTGCAGAACTTCAAGATCGGCTGGGAACGTCAGCCGATCCCGGTGATCCGGGCCCTGGGCGTGGTCAAGCGCGCCGCCGCCGAGGCCAACATGGCGCTCGGCGTCCTCGAACCCACCATCGGCAATGCGATCGTCGCGGCGGCCCAGGAAGTCATCGACGGCAAGCTCGATGACCACTTCCCCCTGGTGGTCTGGCAGACCGGGTCGGGCACCCAGTCGAACATGAACGCCAACGAGGTGATCTCGAACCGCGCCATCGAGATGCTGGGCGGGGTGATGGGCTCCAAGAAGCCGGTTCACCCCAACGACCATGTCAACATGAGCCAGTCGTCCAACGACACCTATCCGACGGCCATGCACATCGCCTGCGCCGACGAGGTGGCGCGTCGCCTGATGCCGGCGCTGGAGCACCTGCACGCGGCGCTGAAGGTCAAGACCAACGACTTCGCGCACATCATCAAGATCGGCCGCACCCACACCCAGGACGCCACGCCCCTGACGCTGGGCCAGGAGTTCGGCGGCTATTCCGCCCAGGTGGCCAGTTGCGTGCGGCGTCTGAAAGACACCCTCTACGGCCTCTACGAGCTGGCCCAGGGCGGCACGGCGGTGGGCACGGGCCTGAACGCCCCCATCGGCTTCGCGGAAAAGGTGGCCGAGCGG
>JAFEEA010000213.1 GCA_018241335.1 Pseudomonadota bacterium | reverse complement strand
TGTGGAAATTCCATGTCGTCCTGCGGCCCAGCGCCACCCTGCCCGACGGGGCGGACGGCTATCTTGTCCTGGACGCCGCCACCGGCAAGCTCGTCTGCACCGGACTTCCGTTGCTCGACTAACCCATTCCGAAGGGGGTCGCCGCTCGCCCGGCCGGAATCCTCGGCGACGGAGTGGCCGCATGGCCCTGCGCGGATGTCGCGTCCTGAGCCGCTGACCTTGTCGGGCGCTTGCTTGACCCAGATCAACGCACCGGCGTCACCCCGGGGCGCATCTGGCGCCAAGGCCATCATGGGAGCCGTCATGCGCAATGCTATCGCCCCTGGATCCACGTCGTCGCCCGCATCGGCGTTCGTGGCCATGCTTATCGGCCTGGCCGCAGGCCTCGTGGCGTTGACGTTCGCCTCGCCGGCGAAGGCGGTGGTGCTGGTCGACTTGGCCCTCAACGCCACACAGCGTCCCTATGGACCGACCAATCCGGTCAACGCGCTGCAGCAGAAGTTCAGCGTCCCTGATGGCAAGGGAATGCTGGTGATGACCTACATCGAGGAAGGCTACGTGGGTGGGCCCGGCGGCTTCAACCTCGACCCGGTAGACCTCTCGCCCGAGCACATCGGCTGGGGTGGATCCACCGAGTATACGCCAAGGAACCCCCTACCGGGCCAGCCTTACCGGGTGCAGACGATCTGGCGCACCGATTTCAGCCGCAAGATGTGGCTGGCGACCTTGACCGCGCGCCACGCCTACCAGGCCTACCAGGTCCGCGACCGAGGCCAGCAGATCGCCTCGCGCCAACGCCTGGTTATTGAATTCTTCCCCGGCGCGGCGCCTGATTTCAAACCCCCTATCCCCGGCGCCTCATCGTCGTCCGCACCGCCGGTCGGCCTGTCGGGCCTGCCGGGCGGCGCCGACCAGTTCGACAGCACCTCACGGGTCGTGGGCGATCCGTTCAACGGCGGCGAATGGTCGAACGCCCGCAATCAGTCCGCCTTCGCCACCAGGACCCTGGGCCGCACGGTCTGCATCAACGGTCTGACGTTGAACTCGGCCGGTTCGGACATGAGTACGCGTGGCAGCACCATCAGGATCACGCTTTCGGGCCCAAGCGGCAGCCACGTCGTGCTCGATCTCAGCGAGGTGGCGATCAACCGGCCGTTCTCGCCGGGTGGCTCGGGCAATGTCATACCGGCGCAATCGCGATCCTTCGATCCCGTTGAGACCTCGCGGGTCGAGGTTTCGATGGCTGGAAGCGGCTGGTTCTTGATGAGCGGCCTGAGATTCTCCGTCGTTCCCTGCCCCTAAAGGCGAGTGCGGACGCGCGACGAGACTCCGGCGCTTCGCCTCCGGCTACCGGTCGCGGCGGCTCGGCCCGTAGATCACCGCATCAACGGTGACCGACGATGATCTTGAGCGCCTTAGGCTGGATTCACGCGCCCTTGTCGTCTTCCTCCCGCGCGCGCAGCCAGCGCCGCGCGCCAAGGCCGATGGCGATCCACACCGCCGCCGCCGCGGCGAGGACAGCGCCTTGCTCCACCCCGCCGCCGTTCAGGGCGTGGATCACCGAGTGCCCGGCCAGGGCGGTCAGGGCGATCTTGGGCACGATGCCGATGGCGGTGCCGAGCGCGAATGCGCCCAGCCGCATGGTGGTCACCCCGGCGGCCATGTTGACGACGATGAATGGCGCCGACGGGGCCAGGCGCACCAGCGCGCTGGCGGTGAAGCCGTTGCGGGCGATCAGGGCCATGAACCGCTCGACGCCGGGGCTGCGCAGGTCTCGCACCATCTGTCCGCCGAACGCCCGCCCCAGGCCGAAGCCCACGAGGGCCGAGACCAGGGTGCCGATCCAACTGTAGGCCATGCCGATCCAGGGCCCGAAGGCCACCACCGCGGCGGCGATCAGGACGAACTGCGGCACGCCGATAAAGGCCAGGCCAGCGAAGGCCGCCACCGCCACGGGCAGCGCCCATGGCCCCCGCGCCGCCGCCAACCAGGTCTGCACCTGCGCCTCGCTGCCGAAGCCGAGCACCTGCGCTCCGAACAGGAAGACGATCCCCACCCCGCCGAACAGGGCGAACGAAACCGCCACGCTGCGCCAGGCGCGGGCGTCCATGTTGGTCAGGAACTGGATCAGGCGGCGCACAGGGCCGCTCTAGCATCCCTGGCGCGGCGCCCCTACTCCGGCAGGCCCACGCCCGGCATGGCGCGCGGCGGCAGGACGGCCAGGGCCGGGCTGTGCGCGGACTTGTCGAAGGCGGCCAGGATGCGGTCGAAGCGGGCCTGGGTGGCGGCTTTGAACTCCGGATGGGTGAAGATGTAGAGGTCGCCGTCCTTGACCCCCTCGACCACCCGATTGGCCACCGGTTCGACCGGGATGCCCGACAGCACCGGCGAGAACGGGGCGTCGGCGTCCGGCGCGGCGCGCTGGTCGGGGCCGTAGGCGTCGGGACGGTTGCGGCGGCTCTCGTGGATGCGGGTCTTCACGAAGCCGGGGCAGAGGATGGAGACGCCGATGTTCTTGGCGGCCAGCTGCACCGCCCAGCCCTCGCTCATGGCCACCACCGCGAACTTGGTGGCGCAGTAGGGTTCCATGCCGGGGGGCGAGACCATGCCGGCCATGGAGGCGGTGTTGACGAAGTGGCCGCCCTCGCCATGGCTCTCGATCAGGGGCGCGAAGACCTCCGTGCCATAGACGACGCCCATCAGGTTGACGTCGACGATCCAGTCCCAGTCGCGGGCGGGGACCGTGCCCAGCGGGCCGCCGGAGCCGACGCCGGCGTTGTTGCAGACCAGGTGCACCTTGCCGAACTTGGCGATGGTCTCCAGCGCGGCGGCGCGCACGGCGTCGCGGCTGGTGACGTCGCAGATCACCCCCTCGGCGCGCACCTGCTTGTCGCGCAGGCCCGCCACCGCTGCTTCCAGGGCGGTCGCCTCGATGTCGGCCAGCATCACGTTCATGCCTTCGCGGCCGAAGGCCTCGGCCATGGCCAGGCCGATGCCGCTGGCCCCGCCGGTGATGAAGGCGGTCTTGCCCTTGAGATCCTGCATTGTCCGTTCCCTTGCCTGGCGCCCGGTCGTCTCGCCGGCGACCGCGATTGTCGGCGCCTCTCTTGGCGCGTCGCCGGCCGCGCCTCAAGTGCGTTCGCTCAGAAGTCCGCCTGGTTCTGCTTGTCCAACCGTTCCAGCGCCGCCGATCCGCCGGCCCAGCGGCTCTTGGCGGCGTTCCAGCGCCAGGCGCCGCGATAGGTCCGGACCGACGCCTTGGGAACCGGCTGGCCGCAATCACCGTCATCGGTGCGGCTGGTCGCCACCCGCACGGCCACCTTCAACGCGCCGTAGGGCCTTCCGGAGGCCGGGGCGACACTGAACACGGGATCCTCGGTGCGCTGCCAACCGCAACCGCGGCTCGACAGGGTGAAGACCTGCGCGACCATCGCCAGCCGGTCGCGCCGGGCGAACACCACGGTGTGGAAGCCATAGGTCTGGGACGAGTTGAAGTGCTCGCTGTAGGTCACCACCGCGTCGTCGCCGGGACCGAGCTTCAGCCGCTCGTGCTCGGAAAAGGCAGTGTCGCGGTCCATGCCCACGTCCACGGCGTCCAGCAGCCGCGGGACCGGCGCGTCGTCATAAAGGGCCAGCACGCTGGTTCCGGCCACGCGATCGTCCGAGTGGCCGAGGTCCGCCAGGATCGCCAGCCGCGGCCGCCCACCCACCTTGATCCGCTGGACCTCGATCGTCCCCAGCGCGACGGGATCCGGCGCATCGCCGCCATTGTCACCGCCGGCCACGTGGCGCAGCGGCTTGTCCAGATGGCCGGCGATCGCGCCGCCGCCGCCCGTGTCCGCATGCGCCAGGTCGCGCACCACCTGACGCAGCAGGGCCAGATAGGTCACGCCCGGATGGCCGGAGACGACCGCGTCGGCGTCCACGATCTCGGCGCGCGCCGGCGCCGCGATAACCGCCGCCATGGCCGCCAGACCGACGGCCAGACTGGCCCCCATCGGCCGTTTGGGTCGCATGAAAGGCAAGGCTTCCTCCCCGCCCGACGTTGCGCCGGCCGGCCCCGGCGCGTAAAGACCCGCGCGTTTGTCTTCCCCGCATCCCTTCCTGAAGGAGTCGATCGTCATGTTCGCCGAATCCGCTGCGCTCGCCCGCGTGAAGCCCTCCGCCACCCTGGCGGCGGACGCCAAGGCGCGTGACCTGAAAGCGGCGGGCAAGAACGTGATTTCCCTCGCCGCCGGCGAGCCGGACTTCGATACGCCCGACAACATCAAGGAAGCGGCGATCAAGGCCATCCGCGACGGCAAGACCAAGTACACCAACGTCGACGGCATTCCCGAGCTGAAGGAGGCCATCTGCGCCAAGTTCGAGCGCGAGAACGGCCTGAAGTACACGCCTGCCCAGGTGAACGTGTCGCCGGGCGGCAAGCCGGTGATCTACAACGCCATGGTCTCGACCCTGAATCCCGGGGACGAGGTGGTGATCCCGACGCCTTACTGGGTCTCCTATCCCGACATGGTGCTGCTGGCCGGCGGCACGCCGGTGTTCGCCCAGACGTCGGCCGCGACCAACTTCAAGCTCAAGGCCGAAGACCTGGAGGCGGCGATCACGCCCAAGACCAAGTGGCTGATCCTCAACTCGCCCTCCAACCCGTCCGGCGCGGCCTACACCAAGGCCGAGCTGCGGGCCCTGGCGGATGTGCTGCTGCGTCACCCGCAGGTGTGGATCCTGACCGACGACATGTACGAGCACCTGGTGTTCGGCGACTTCCAGTTCTGGACCATCGCCCAGGTGGAGCCGGGGCTCTACGACCGCACTCTGACCATGAACGGGGTCTCCAAGGCCTACGCCATGACCGGCTGGCGGATCGGCTACGCGGCGGGGCCGGTGCCGCTGATCAATTCCATGCGCAAGGTGATGAGCCAGACCACCTCGAACCCGGCGTCGATCTCGCAATACGCCGCGGTCGAGGCGCTGAATGGTCCGCAGGACTTCATCAAGCCCAACGCCAAGCTGTTCGAGGGCCGCCGCGACCTGGTGGTGTCGATGCTGAACCAGGCCGCCGGCATGCACTGCCCCACCCCGGAAGGCGCCTTCTACGTCTATCCGTCGGTGGAGAAGCTGATCGGCAAGACCGCGCCCAGCGGCAAGGTCATCGCCTCCGACGCCGACTTCGCCAACGAGCTGCTGGAGGCCGAGGGCGTGTCGGTGGTCTTCGGCGCGGCCTTCGGCCTGTCGCCGCACTTCCGGATCAGCTACGCGACCTCGAACGCGGTGCTGGAAGACGCCTGCACCCGCATCCAGCGCTTCTGCGGCCAGGTCCGCTAGGCGTGACCGCGGCGGAACGGGCGGCGCTCGCGGCGGACATCTCGCAGGCGTCGCGCCTGACCGGAACCTTCACCCTGCGCTCGGGCCAGGTGTCGGATCAGTATTTCGACAAGTACCGGTTCGAGGCCGAGCCGGCGCTGCTGGGGCGCGTCGCGGCGGCCATGCTGCCGCTGGTTCCGGCCGAGGCCGAGGTGCTGGCCGGGCTGGAGCTGGGCGGCGTGCCCATCGCCACGGCCATGTCCCTCCAGGGCGGGCGCAGCGCGGCCTTCGTGCGAAAGGCGGCCAAGACCTACGGCACCTGCCTGGCGGTCGAGGGCGGCGACGTGGCCGGCAAGCGGGTGGCGATGATCGAGGACGTCATCTCCACCGGCGGGGCGGTGGTCGACGCGGCGGCCCTGCTGCGCGAGGCCGGCGCCGAGATCGTGGCGGTGGTCTGCGCCATCTGGCGCGGCGCCGGCGAACCGGCGATCCCGGGCCTGTCCTGCCCGGTGTACGCGGCCTTCCGCATGTCCGAGCTACCCTAGCGGCCCCTCCCCTTCTGAAGCAGGGACCGCCCCGGGAGGGTCCTAGTTGGCCTTGGTCCAGCGGTCCTTGGCGTCGTCGCGGCTGAGGTTCAGGTGAACCTTGTCATCCACCCAGTCGACCCACGACAGCGGGATCAGGTGATGCTGGCCCATGGCCTGGAGGTCGAGGCCGGCCAGTTCGATCTCGGCGCCGCGTACATGATCGACCCGTCCGACGTGATGATCGTCGGCGCTGACCACTTCCATGTGTTCCCGGATTTGCGATGCGTCGGCCATGCTGTTCTCCCTGTTGCTGACGCGGGCCGCTCGCCGGCCCGTTCCAGGGCAAACCCGCGAAGCGCCAACCCGTTGCACCAGGGGCGTGGCCAGCCGACTCAGCCCCCCAGGCCCAGCAGGTCGCGAAACACGCCCGGCGGCAGGTGCTCGCGCCGCGAGGGGTGGACGAAGAAATAGTCCTTCCAGGGGAGGTCTGGCCGCACCGCGACGCGAGGCTCCAACCCCGCTTCCGTCAGCTCGAACATCCGATAACCGCGGCTGAGGAACAGCGACACCACGGCCGCCGCGTCGCCGCCGAAGCGGTCGCGGAGAATGTGAGGATGGATTTCGATCAGCACGCTGGGCAGGTCCCGGTCGATGAGGCGAAGGGCGCCGTTCAGGGCCGCCAGCTCCGCGCCTTCGATGTCCATGCGAATGACGTCGATCTTGTTGAGGCTCTGCTCGGCGCAATAGTCGTCCA
>JAFEEA010000212.1 GCA_018241335.1 Pseudomonadota bacterium | reverse complement strand
TCTTCGTCGGACGACCGGTCAGCGACCTCCTCGCCCGCGTCTGCCGCGACCTTGGGATCGCCTTCGATCCCGCCCCTTGGGCCGACGAGCCCTGGGCCCTGGAGGAACGCGCCGAACGCCCCGCCGCCTCCGCCTTTCGCGGCTGGCCCGCGCCGGGGTGGCAGGCGCCGGCGTGGCAAGCGCCCCAGCGCCCGCCCGACACCCGCGCAGGAACGCCCCGGCCTTCAGCCACAATCCCGGCCATTCCCCCCTGAACCCGGTCATCCCCCAAACGGATGGGGTGGAAGAGTGGGCCGCTTCAATCGATCCCGGTTTGCCGGCGGACCCAGTTGGTGAGGCTGAGCGAGAAGCCGACGGCGGCCAACGCGCCGGCCACGAAAACGCTGAGCATCACCCAGGCGCCCACCAACATCTCGGCGGCGGGGTTCTGCGAGGTGATGAGCAGGACGGCGCCGGCGCCGCCCGCCACCGCATAGGAAATGGCCGCCGCCGCGGCGCGGATCGCGAAGCCGAGCATGAGGGCCTCCGTAAGGTGTCGCCTCACCCTAGCGCGGCCGCGCGCGCCTTGTCCTTGCTCGAGATCAAGCGGCGAAGCGTCGCCGGGGGCTTCCGTGACGCGGGGGCGGCTGGGTAGAAGGCGGCATGAGCACGACCACCAATTCCTCCATAAGCCTCGATCGCGTCGCCCCCGGCCGCTGGACCACCTTCGCCGGACCGGAATGGCGCAACCCGGGCGGCGGCCTCTGGGGCGGCTACGCCATCGGCCTGTGCATCCGCGTCCTGGAGCTGGAGCCGGAAGCGGTGGGCGAGGCCCTGTCCCTGACCCTGACCTACGCCGCGGGCCTGCCGTCGGGCGAGCTCGACGTGCGCACGCGGCGCCTGCGCCAGGGCGGCTCCATCGGGGTCTGGGAGGTGGAGTTGCGTCCGGCCGGTTCCGAAGACGTCGGCGTGCACGGCATGGTCACCATGGCGCGGCGGCCGAACACGCCGGACTTCGCCTTCGCCCGCATGCCCGACGCCCCGCCGCCCGAGAGCCTGCCGAGCCCGGAGCCGCCCGGCGGCATGCAGCACTTCGGCGCCCAGGCCTTCGAGCGCCGCACCCTGGAAGGCTTCCCGCCCAAGCCGAGCGGCGATTCGAGATCCCTTGCCTGGGTGCGCTCGCGCAACGCCCCGCTGGACAAAGCGCTGCTGGGCATGATCACCGACAATTCCGCGCCGCGGGCGATGTACGCCCTGGGCTCGGTGATGACCACAACCCTGTCGCTGACCGCCTACCTCCACGCCACCGTCGAGGAGATCGCCGCCGTGGGCGACGACTACATCCTCGTGGAATGCGAAGGCCGCGTCGGCGGCGGCGGCGCCTCGGACGAGCGCTCCAGCTACTGGCGGCGCGACGGCAAGCTGCTGGCCACCAGCGAGCAACTGGCCTGGTACCGCGAAATCCAGCCCCGTTCGGCGGAGTAGGGCGGGGCGGGCCACAACGAAAACAGGCCGGGGATCGCTCCCCGGCCTGTCGTCGGTCCGCTTAGGAAACGGGTCCTAGCACTTGTAGTACATGTCGAATTCCACCGGGTGCGGGTGGAGCTGCAGGCGCATCACCTCTTCCATCTTCAGCTCGATGTAGCTGTCGATGAAGTCGTCATCCATGACGCCGCCCTTCTTGAGGAAGGCGCGGTCCTTGTCGAGGTTGTCGAGGGCTTCCTTGAGCGAGCCGCAGACTTCCGGAACCTTCTTCTGCTCGCGGGGCGGCAGGTCGTAGAGGTTCTTGTCGGCGGGGCCGCCCGGATCGATCTGGTTCTCGATGCCGTCCAGGCCGGCCATCAGCATGGCCACGAAACCCAGGTAGGGGTTGCCCATCGGGTCCGGGAAGCGGACTTCGATGCGCTTGGCCTTGGGGCTGTCCACGTGCGGGATGCGGATCGAGGCGGAGCGGTTGCGGGCCGAGTAGGCCAGCTTCACCGGCGCTTCGTAGCCGGGCACCAGGCGCTTGTAGCTGTTGGTGGTGGAGTTGGTGAAGGCGTTGATGGCCTTGGCGTGCTTGATGATGCCGCCGATGTACCAGAGGCACATCTGGCTCAGGCCCGCGTACTTGTCGCCGGCGAACAGGGGCTTGCCCTTGTTCCAGATCGACTGGTGCACGTGCATGCCCGAGCCGTTGTCGCCGAACATCGGCTTGGCCATGAAGGTGGCCGTCTTGCCGTAGGCGGCGGCCACGTTGTGGACCACGTACTTATAGAGCTGCAGGCGGTCGGCCATGGTGATCAGGTCGGAGAACTTCAGGCCGAGCTCGTGCTGGGCCGGCGCCACTTCGTGGTGGTGCTTTTCGACGTCGAGGCCGATCTCGGCCATCACCGCCAGCATCTCGCCTCGCAGGTCCTGTCCGCTATCGATCGGGTTGACCGGGAAGTAGCCGCCCTTCGGGCCCGGGCGATGGCCCATGTTGCCTTCCGGGTATTCCTTGCCCGTGTTCACCGGCAGCTCGACCGAGTCATAGGCGTAGCCGGTGTTGTGGGCCGCGGTGTTCCAACGCACGTCGTCGAACACGAAGAACTCGGCCTCGGGGCCGAAGTAGACGGTGTCGCCGACGCCGGCGGAGGCCGTGTAGGCCAGGGCCTTCTTGGCCATCGAGCGCGGGTCGCGGTTGTAGGGCTCGTTGGTGTCCGGGTTCAGGACGTCGCAGGTCAGGCACAGCGTCGTCTGCTGGTAGAAGGGGTCGATGTAGGCCGTGTTGAGGTCCGGCCGCAGCTTCATGTCGCTTTCGTTGATGGCCTTCCAGCCGGCGATCGACGAGCCGTCGAACATGGTGCCGTCCGACAGGAATTCATCGTCCACCAGGGCGATGTCGAAGGTCACGTGCTGCATCTTGCCGCGAATGTCGGTGAAGCGGACGTCAACGTACTTGACCTCCTTCTCCTTGATCTGGGCCAGGATGTCCTTGGGCGTAGGCATGGTCTGAATGATCCCCTTCTAGAGTTCGTTGAGGGCGGCTGGATCGGCCGGCCTCAAATGGCGGTGGCGCCGGACTCGCCGGTGCGGATGCGGACAACTTCGGTAATCTCGGACACGAAGATCTTGCCGTCGCCGATGCGGCCGGTGCGGGCGGCGGACTGGATCGCTTCCAGCGCCGGCTCCAGCTGGTCGTCGGCGAGGACGACCTCGATCTTGATCTTGGGCAGGAAGTCCACGACGTACTCGGCGCCGCGATAGAGTTCCGTGTGCCCCTTCTGGCGGCCGTAACCCTTGGCCTCGAGGACGGTCATGCCCTGGACGCCCAGCTCCTGCAGGGCTTCCTTCACCTCGTCCAGCTTGAAGGGTTTGATGACCGCTTCGATCTTCTTCATGGACTGACCAGACACCCCGTTCGGGTCCGTTCGGACGCCGCTTCAGATTTCGCCGCGACCCAGCATGGCGCGCTTCGCGGGCACAAGAGCCACGCGCCGGGCGGCGCCGTCAATCGGGGGCTTGTCCGATCGGCGCCAATTTTCCAGGCGCCTGGCGCCCAAGATGAGTGCAGCGGCGCAAAGCGCTTGTGAACGGCGGTCACGGCCTTAAGGATCGCCCGGCTCGGCGGTCTGGGAGGCCCTGTAACATGCTTGAAACGACGCCCGTGCTGATCGGCGCGGCGCAACGGACGTTCCGCGGCTCCCTGGCCGAAGTCCCGCCGCCGCTGGCGATGATTGAAATAGTGGCGAAATCGGCGGCCGCCGACGCGGGCCTGGGCGAGGGCGCCCTGGCCGGGATCGACACCCTGGGCGTGGTCGGCTTCGCCATCGACGCCGAGGGCGCGCTGGCCCGCCTGCCGGTGCCGCGCCTGGTCAATCCGCCGGCCAGCCTAGCCCGCCGCCTCGGTGCGACGCCACGCTGGAGCGCCTACACCCAGATGGGCGGCAACAGCTCGCAGCACCTGATCAACGTCATCGCCGAGCGGATCGCGGCCGGGGAGGCGGACCTGGCCCTGGCGGTGGGGGCCGAGTACCTGGGCTCGGTGATGAAGCGCCTGAAGGCCGGCCTGGGCTTCGATGGCTATGGCGAGGAGGCCGCCGAGGCGCCGATGCGGGTGGGCGAGGGGCGTCCGGGAACCTCGGCCCACGAAGACGCCCATGGCCTCGGCCTGCCGGTGAACACCTATCCCCTGTTCGAGAACGCCTTGCGCGCCCGCGACAAGCGCAGCCTGGCCGATCACCAGGCGCGCCTGGGCCGCCTGTTCGCCCCCTTCACCGACGTGGCCGCCGCCAATCCCGAGGCCTGGTTCCCGGTCCGCCGCACGGCCGAGGAACTGGTCACCGTGACGGCCGACAACCGCATGGTCAGCTATCCCTACCCCAAGTACCTCAACGCCATCATGCAGGTGGACCAGGGCGCCGGGGTGCTGATCGCCAGTGTGAGGAAGGCCCGCGAACTGGGCGTGCCGGAGGACCGCTGGGTCTATCTGCACGGCTGCGCCGACGCCCACGACATATGGCACGTGCTGGAGCGCCAGGACTTCCACTCCAGCCCGGCCATGCGCTGGACCGGCCAGCGGGCGCTGGAGATGGCCGGGATCGGCCTGGCCGACGTGGCCATGTTCGACCTCTACTCCTGCTTCCCCTCGGCGGTTGAGGTGGGCGCCGAGGAACTGGGCCTGTCGCTGGACGACCCGCGTGGCTTCACCGTCACCGGCGGGCTGCCCTATTTCGGCGGGCCCGGGAACAACTACGCCATGCACGGGGTGGTCAGCATGGCCCAGAAGCTGCGGGCGCGGCCGGGGACCTATGGCCTGACCACCGCCAACGGCTGGTACCTGACCAAGCAGTCGGTCGGGGTGTGGTCGACGGCGCCCAAGCAGGACGCCTGGCGGCGCGAGGATCCCGCCGTGCTGCAACGCCGGATCGACGCCCTGCCGCATCCGCAGGTCAATGAAACTCCGCAAGGTCGCGGCGTGGTCGAGACCTACACCGTGGTCCACAGCCGCGACGGCTATCGCATGGGCATCGTCGTCGGGCGCGACGAACACGGACGACGCTTTGTCGCGAATACGCCAAACGACGCCGCTACGCTGGCGGCCATGGAGCAGTCCGAGCAGATCGGCCGCACCGGGACGGTCGGGCCGATGGGCGACGGCAAGCGCAATCTTTTCATCGTGGATTGAAGCATGAGCAATATCTATCTGATCCGGCACGGAAAGCCGGCCGCCGCCTGGGGCGATGACGACGATCCGGGGCTGGACGAGACCGGCCACGCCCAGGCCCGCGCGGCGGCCGAGGCCCTGCTGGCCCTACCGCCGGAACAGCGCCCGACCCGGGTGGTCAGCTCGCCCCTGAAACGCTGCCGCGAGACGGCTCAGCCCTTCGCCGACGCCCTGGGCGTGGACGTGACCATCGTCCCGGCGGTGGGCGAGATCCCGACCCCGGCCAACCTGACCCTGGCCGAGCGCCCGGCCTGGCTGCGCGCGGCCTTCGAAGGGACCTGGGGCCAGATCAAGGGCGACCTGGATTATGACGCCTGGCGGCGCGAGGTGGCCGACGCCGTGGCGGGCCTGCCGAATACGGCGGTGTTCAGCCATTTCGTCGCCATCAACGCCGTGGTCTCGCATCTGGAAGGCCAGGACCAGGTCATCGTCTTCCGCCCCGACCACACCTCGCGCACGACCCTGCGGCTGGACGGCGACGCCCTGAAGCTGGTCGAGCGGGGACCGGAAGCCGTCACGGGCGTTCTCTAGGGTCTTGCCCGCTGGCCCCGGCCGGCGCGCGCCCCTAGATTGCCGCCCAAGCGCCATCCACAACCACGGACCCCAAGGCTTGCCCGCGCACGAGATCCTCACCGTCGCCGAGATGACCGCCGCGGACCAGGCGGCCATCGCCGCCGGGACGCCGGGGACCGAGCTGATGGAACGGGCCGGGACAGCCGTGGCCGAGGCGATCGCGGCGCGCTTCAGTCCCCGGCGCACGGTGGTGCTGTGCGGCCCGGGCAACAACGGCGGCGACGGCTATGTGACGGCGCGGGTGCTGGCCAGGATGGGCTGGGACGTTGCGGTGCAGGCCGCCGCGCCGCCGAAGTCGCCCGACGCCGTGGCGGCGGCCGGGCGCTGGACCGGCCCGGTGGGGCTGCTGAACGCGGGGGCGGCGGACTACGACCTGGTGGTCGACGCCATCTTCGGCGCCGGCCTGGACCGCCCCCTGACCGCCGAGATCCAGCGCCTGGCGAGGGCGTCGGAGCGCTGGTCGCATAAGGTGGTCGCCATCGACACGCCCAGCGGCCTTTCCGGCGACACCGCCCGCAAGCTGGGCGAGGAGTGCTTCCGCGCCGCCCTGACCGTGACCTTCCATCGCCGCAAGCCCGCTCACGCCCTGCAGCCGGGCCTCGAATACTGCGGCGAGGTGGTGGTGGCCGACATCGGCCTCGGCCAGACCCCCACCCAGCTCTGGGAGAACACCCCCGACCTTTGGCTGGCCCGCTTTCCCTGGCCCGAGGTCAACGCCCACAAGCACGCGCGCGGGCGGCTGATCGTGGTCAGCGGCGAAGCCTGGAACACCGGCGCCGCGCGCCTGGCCGCCCGCTCGGGCCTGCGGGCCGGGGCGGGGCTGGTCACCCTGCTGTCGCCGCCGGAGGCCGCCGCCGTCAACGCCGCCCACCTGGAGGCGGT
>JAFEEA010000211.1 GCA_018241335.1 Pseudomonadota bacterium | reverse complement strand
ATCGACCCTGCCGATCGCCGCGGCCCGATGCGGCCCGACCACCTGTCGCCGACCCGCTCGCGCCTGCAGGGCTGGACCCTGGCCATGATCTTCCGCGCCGGCGACCTGGCCGGCGTGGCGATCACCAGCCTGGTCATCGGGCTGAGCGGCTGGCCGGACGGCGCCTGGGGCGACACCGACAATCTGATGATCCCGATGGTGGCCGGGGTGGCGCTGCTGTGGAGCCTGGGCGCCACGCGGGCCTACGCCCTGGGCCACAGCGAGGGCCTGGGACGCCACCTGGTGCGGGTCGGGGCCGGCTTCGGCCTCACCGCCGTGATCCTGGCCGGCCTGGTCAGCGCCTTCAAGCCGACCGCCGAAAGCGCCACCAGCCTGGCGTTGTGGTTCTGCGTCACCTTCGTGGCGCTCTATGGGCTGCATACCCTGTGGTGGATGCGCGTACGCCGGTGGCGCCGGGATGGCCGCCTGACGCCGAACATCGTGGTGGTGGGCGCCACCCCCGGCGCCCAGCGCCTGATCGAAAGCGCCCTGAAGACCCAGGAGGTGGCGGTCCTTGGCGTGTTCGACGACCGGCTGGACCGGGCGCCCAAGCGGATCGAGGGTGTGCCGGTGCTGGGTGACACCGACGCCCTGCTGCACCACCGGATCATGCCTTTCGTGGACCGCGTGGTGATCGCCGTGCCGTCGCTGGCCCGTTCGCGCATCAGCCAGCTGGTGCAGCGCCTGAGCGTGCTGCCCAACGACGTCATGCTGCTGGTGGACTACGACAATGTCGAGGGGCGCACGGCCGCCCTGTCGCGCCTGGCCGACGCGCCCCTGGCCCAGATGGCCGGCCAACCGGGCGACGAGCGCCGCGCCCTGGTCAAGCGCATCCAGGACCTGGTGATCGGCTCCATCGCCCTGGTGGTGTTCGCGCCGGTGCTGCTGGCGGTGGCTGTCGCCGTGAAGCTGGACAGTCCCGGCCCGGTGTTCTTCCGCCAGCGCCGGCACGGCTTCAACAATGAAGAGATCCTGGTCTGGAAGTTCCGTTCGATGCGGGCTGAGACCACCGACGCCACGGCTTCGCGCCAGGTCACCGCCGACGACGACCGCGTCACCCGGGTCGGCCGCTTCATCCGCAAGACCAGCCTGGACGAGCTGCCGCAGCTCCTGAACGTGCTGAAGGGCGAGATGTCCCTGGTGGGCCCGCGACCGCACGCGGTGGGCATGAAGACCGGTTCGACGGAGAGCGCGCGCCTGGTGGCCGAATACGCCCACCGGCATCGCATGAAGCCCGGCATGACCGGCTGGGCCGCCATCAAGGGCTCGCGCGGGCCGGTGGACACGCCCGAGCTGGTGCGCCGCCGCGTGGCCCTGGACATCGAGTACATCGAACGCCAGTCGTTCTGGCGCGACCTCTACATCATGGCCATGACCATCCCCTGCCTGCTGGGGGACGTGAAGGCGGTCCGTTGATGTTCTGGCGCGGGATGCTGGGCTATCTGCCCGCCAATATCGCCCAGGGGATTGTCGGCCTGCTGGCCATCGTCACCTTCACGAGGCTGCTGACGCCCGAGGAGTACGGCGCCTACGCCATCGGCTTCTCGGCCATGAGCCTTTGCCACACCCTGTGCTTCACCTGGATGGAGGCGGCCATGGCCCGCTTCTACGCCCGGGAGGAGCAGTCGGGGCGCCTGGCCGACCATTTCGCCACCCTCTATCGCTGCTGGCTGGGCGCGGCCCTGGTGTTTCCCGCGGTGGCGGGCGTGGCGCTGTGGGCCTGGCCAACCCATTCGACCGTCAAGACCGCGGTGACGGCAGGCCTGGCCTCGATCCTGGTGCGCAGCCTGGCCAAGCTGGCGCAGGAGCGCCGCCGCGCCGCCGGCGACGTTCGCGCCGCCGCCCTGCTGGACGTGGCCCAGACGGTGGGCGGCTTCGCCATCGGGGCTGGCCTGATCGTCGTCGGGCTGAAGGGCGCGGGGCCGATCGCGGGCCTGGGCGCCATCGCCGCCGTCTGCCTGGTGTTCACCCTGCCCACCGAGCTGAGGAGCCTGAAGGGCGGGCGCTTCGACCCGGCGCAGGCCAGGGCCTACGCCGCCTACGGCATGCCGGTGGCCGCCTCCCTGATCCTGGCCCTGGCGCTGGCCACCACCGACCGCTTCCTGCTGGGCGCCTATCTCAACGAGGCGGCGGTGGGCGTCTACCACGCCGGCTACAGCCTCGCGAACCGGACCCTGGACGTGCTCTTCATCTGGCTGGGCATGGCCGGCGGACCGGCGATGGTCATGGCCCTGGAGCGCGGCGGCGGGCCGGCGCTGGAGGAGGCCGCGCGCGAACAGGGGTCGGTGATGGTGGCCATCACCCTGCCCGCCGCCGTCGGCCTGGCGCTGGTGGCGCGGCCGCTGGCCGATGTCATGGTGGGGCCGGCCCTGCGCGCCGGCGCCGCCCAGGTGACGCCCTGGATCGCGGCCAGCGCCTTCCTCGCCGGCATGACCACCTACTTCCTGCACCAGGCTTTCACCCTGGCCCGGCGCACGCCCCTGCTGCTGGCGGCCATGGCCATCCCGGCCGCGGCCAATGTGGCCCTGAACACAGCCCTGATCCCGCGCTTTGGCCTGAACGGCGCCCTGTGGGCCACGGCGGCCAGCTATGGCCTGGGCGCGGCGGCGTCCTTCGCCCTGGGACGGCGGGCGCTCGCCCTGCCCTTCCCAACCTCGGCCCTGGCGCGCGCAGGGGTGGCGAGCTTGGCCATGGCGATCGCGGTCGGCCGGGTGCCGGCCTTCGGCGGGATTCTCGAGCTGGGCCTGAAGGCCGGTGTCGGGGTGCTGGTCTATGGCGCCCTCGCCGCGGCGCTCGACGTCGGCGGCCTCAGGGCCCGCGGCCTGCGGGCGATGGCCGTGCTGCGGCCCGGAGTGGCGACATGAGCGCCGATGCCAACGCCGTGGACAACGCCGTGATGGTGGACAACGCCGCCTGGACCGGCGCGGCGCCGCGCCTGTCGGTGCTGATCCCCTTCATGCGCGACGATCCCGTGGCGCTGCTGAAGGCGCTGGACGGGGCCGACGGCGCGGCGGAGATCGTGGTGCTGGACGACGGCACTGGCGACGACGCCCTGGCCGCGCGCGTCGAGGCGACGGTGCGCGCCCTGGCCCGCCCCGCCCGTTTCATCCGCCTGCTGGCCAACGAGGGCCGCAGCAGGGGCCGCAACCGCCTGGCCGGCGCGGCCCGGGCGCGCCACCTGCTGTTCCTGGACAGCGACATGCTGCCCGACAGCCCGGACTTCCTGGCCCGTTGGCTGGACCTGATCGCCCGGGACGACCCGGCGGTGGCGTTCGGCGGCTTTTCCCTGGACCAGACCCCGCGCCGGCGCGAGCACGCCCTGCACCGGGCCATGGCGCTGAAGAGCGACTGCCTGGGCGCCGCCGAGCGCGCCTTGGCCCCCGAGAAACACGTCTTCACCTCCAACCTGCTGGTGCGCCGCGACGTCTTCGACACCGAGGCCTTCGACGAGGGTTTCGCCGGCTGGGGCTGGGAGGACGTGGAGTGGGCCATGCGCGTGGCGCGCCGGCACGCCATCGTCCACATCGACAACACCGCCACGCACCTGGGCCTCGACACGGCCCGCGACCAGGCGCGCAAGTACGAACAGTCGGCGGCCAATTTCGCCCGCGTGGTGGCGGCCCACGCCGAGGTGGTGTCGGGCTATCCAAGCTATCGCGTCGCCCGGGCGTTGAAGCGCGTGCCCGCCCGCAAGGTCTGGCGTCCGGCGCTGAAGGCCGTGGCGCTGACGGACCTGGCGCCGGTGGGCGCGCGGGCCCTGGCCATGCGGCTCTACCGCGCCGCCCTCTATGCGGAGGCCGTCTGATGAGCGTGGTGGAAGCCTACGAGCCGGACCGTTCGCTGAAAGGCAAGCTGAGGCGGCGCCTGGTGCGCCTGGCGCACCGTCGGCCGGCCCGCGTCGACCTGGGCCGGCCGATGGTCACCTTCAGCTTCGACGACGCCCCGGTGACGGCGGCGGAGACCGGGGCCGCGATCCTGGAACAGCGGGGCCTGAAGGGCACCTTCTTCTTCGCCGCCGGCCTGGCCGACCGCCAGGGCCCGATGGGCCTCTTCGCCGGCGAGGCCGAGGCGCGCCGGCTGGCCGGCGCCGGCCACGAGATCGCCTGCCACACCTTCTCGCACCTCGACTGCGGCCAGGCCGACGGTCCCGGGACCGTCGCCGACGTGACGAGAAACGCCGAGGCGCTGGCCAGGTGGAAGACGCCCGCCGCCGAGACCTTCGCCTATCCCTATGGCGACGTGTCCGGCCCCGCAAAGGCCGCGCTGGCGAGCCGCTATCGCCTGCTGCGCGCCCTGCATCACGGCCTGGTCGAGGACGGGACGGATCTGAACCAGGCGCCGGCGGTGGGCGTCGAGGGCCCGGACGGCGAGGCGACGGCGCGGCGCTGGCTGCGCGCGGCGGCGGAGCGCAAGGCCTGGCTGATCCTCTACACCCACGACGTCGCCGACCCGCCCTCGGCCTGGGGCTGCACGCCCGGCGCCCTGGCGCGTCTGGCCGACGAAGCCCTGGCCTTGGGTTTCGAGGTGGTGACCGCAGCCGAGGGCGCGCGGCGGGTCGGCGGCTAGTCCCCGCCTGACCGCTGTCCCAGCCTGGATCGGGCAGTGCGGAAGTGGCCCGAAACGGGTCTCAACTGGCGTCGATATCCGCTCAGGCCGCGCATTCGTTTACGGCCATTATCCCTATGATATGGCCGGATAATTCAGATTTTCGAACGATGGTCGCCGAGCCTGACGGCGACGCCACGCGCCTGGCATGGCGCGTGAACGTCGCCGCCCAGTCCGAATGGAGCCAAGCTTGATGACCGACACCTCGGCCATGGAGATCGACGTGGGAACCCTGGCGTTCTCCGATCACGTCCCGCCCCCGCCGCGCGGCGTGACCTGGGGCGAGCGCTCGGCCCTCGTGGCGGCCCTCGTCGTCTATCTGGGCGTGTTGGCGGCCTCGGCTTGGGCCGTGACGCGGGTCCTGCCGGATGAGTTGTCGACGACCATCGCCGGCCATTCGGTCCACGTCGGCAACCTGCGCCACCGCCTCTTCAGCAACGCCGTGCTGGTGTTCCTGCTGCTGCCCGGCGCGCTCTGGGTCGAGTTCATGACCGTCGGCTGGTCGCGCAGTTCGGTGCGCAAGTTCCTGCTGGGCCGCAGCCCGTCGGTCAGGACCGACATGGCGGTGTTCGTGCTGGGCCAGGCGCACCTGCTGGATATCCTCGGCAAGCTGATGCTGGTGGGGCTGTCGATGGTCTCGGGCCTGTGGATCCGGGACTGGCTGACGCGGACCACGGGCCTGGCGATCAATCCGCCGGACCTGCCGGTTCCCGTCCTCGTGGTCGCCTACTTCTTCGTCTACACCTTCTTCGACTACTGGACCCACCGGCTGGACCACTCGCCGTTCTTCTGGCCGCTGCACCGCTATCACCACTCGGCCGAGGAGTTCTGCGTGATCACCGCCGGGCGGGTGCATCCGGCCGCCTTCACGCCGATCTTCCTGATCAACATTCCGATGGCCATCCTGGGCGCGCCGGCGGACGTGATGCTGTACGTCAACGTCGTGGTGATCGCCGTCGGCTTCCTGATCCACTCGGAGATCGGCTCGGACTGGGGGTGGTTCGGCCGCTGGGTGATCCAGTCGCCGGTCAGCCACCGCCTGCACCACAAGCTGGACATGAGCTATCCGACCGGCAACTTCGCCATGGCCCCGATCTGGGACCGCCTGTTCGGCACCTGGAACGCCAAGGCCGATCCGACCCTGGCTATCGGCGTCGAGCGGTCGTACCGCCACGGCTACTGGTTCCTGGCCGACGTGTTCCGCGACTACTGGCACTTCTGGAAGGGCGTCTTTACGCGCCGGCCGATCGAATAGGCGCGAGGGTCAGGCCCGCTCCTGCTCCCGGTCCGGGAAGGTCAGCTTGACGGCCATGGCGACGAAGATCGTCCAGCGCATGTCGTTGTAGGTGACCGCCACGCTCTCGGTCAGGGTCATCAGCGAATAGACGATCAGGAACGGGGCCGCGAGATAGGCGCCGCGGTCGCGATAGACGGCGATGATCCCCATCACCAGGGTCTGGACGAACATCATCGCCCAGGCGCCCAGGCCGAAGAGGCCCAGGTTCAGCCACTGCTCTAGCCACGAGTTGTGCGAGTGGTGGGCGCGAAAGCCCGCCGTCTTGGTGATCTTGGCCAGCGGGCCCCAGGGCCCCTCCTCGTCCCACACCGCGCCATAGCCATAGCCCTGCCAGGGACGGGCGCGGATCTGCTCCATCACGCCGGCCCAGATCTTGGTGCGGCCGGTCAGGGTGGCGTCCTTGCCGAGCAGACCCAGGAAGACGTCCGAGGCGAAGACGATGAAGGAGGCGATCAGGCCGATGCCCACCAGCGCCGCCCAGGTGGAGGCGACGCTGGAGGCCGGGCTGCGGCGCGCGAGCGCGATGAACACCATCATCCCCGCCCCCAGCAGCAGCGAGACGAGCGAAGTCTTGGAGGTGGAGAGGATCAGCAGCAGGAACGACAGGGCGGCCATGGCCCACCAGAACTTCATGCGCCGGGGATTGAGGATGGCCGCCGACGCGAAGGCCACGAAGGCGAAGGCCATATTGGAGCCCATGGCGTTCTTTTCGGGCCACAGGCCCCGCCACGCGCCCGGGAACAGGGTCGCCATGCGCCCGATGGA
>JAFEEA010000210.1 GCA_018241335.1 Pseudomonadota bacterium | reverse complement strand
TCTCGGCGATTCTGCTGACGCACATGCACTCGGACCACATCTGCGACCTGAACGACGTCATAACCAGCCACTGGATCATGACGCCGGCGCCCATGCCGCTGAAGATCTACGGCCCAAGAGGGGTCTCGGCCCTGGTGGAGGCGACCCTGGCCATGCTGGCCTTCGACGTACGCTATCGCATGGATCACCATGACGACCTCAACGCCCCGCCGCAGGTCGAGGCGATCGAACTTGAACCGGGCGAGGCCTTCACCGTCGGCGGTTGCGCGGTCACCGCTCACAGGACCGACCATTCGCCCGTGCATCCCACGCTGGGCTATCGCATCGAGGCCGGGGCGGCGAGCGTGGCGGTGGCCGGAGACACCATCCCCTGCCCGGAACTGGACGAGATGTGCGCCGGCGCCGACATCTATGTGCAGACGGTGATCCGGCGCGACCTCGTCGAGCGCGTGCCGTCGCGGCGTTTCCAGGACATCCTCGACTACCATTCCACGGTCGAGCAGGCCGGCCAGACCGCGGCCCGGGCCGGAGTGAAGACCCTGCTGCTGACTCACTATGTGCCGCCGATCATGCCCGGGCAGGAGGACGAGTGGCGCGCCCTGGCGTCGGCCCACTTCGGCGGGACCGTGATCCTGGGGCCGGACCTGACCGCCGTCTCGGCGGCCGAATAGTCAGATCCCGGCGTAGCGCTCGTAGCCGCGGTCAGGCCAGAAGCCGCCCTTGCCGGCGCCGATGTGGTCCAGGCTGTCGACGGCCTCGACGCGCATGACGTACTTGGCCTGCTTGTAGCCGAGGTGCTTTTCGGCGCGCAGGCGAAGCGGCGCGCCATGGGGAATGGCCAGGGTCTCGCCGTTCATCTCGTAGGCCAGGATGGTCTGGGGATGCAGGGCGTCCACGAGGTCCAGGCTCTCATAGTACTTGCGCTGGCCCTCGGGCGCGCCGGCGTCGAAGGTGTCGGCGCAGTGCAGGACGATGTAGCGGGCGGTGGGCTTGAGCCCCGCGGCGGCCAGCAGCGCGGTCATCCGGGCGCCCTTCCACTCGGCGATCCCGCTCCAGCCCTCGACGCAGTCGTGACGGGTGACCTGGGTGCGGGCCGGCAGGGCGCGGACCTGGTCGAGGCTCAGCGACAGGGGATGGTCCACCAGGCCGTCAACGACCAGACGCCAGCCCGCGAACCCGTCCTCCGCCAGCGCCCGATAGTCGTCATCGGCGGGATTGGTGGTGCCGTTGGCGCGGAAGTCGCGGGAAATCGAGGCGCGGGAGAATTCCGGCGCCAGGGTGCGGCGCGAGGCGAGCAGGCGCTGGGCGCGCCGGTTCAGGCCCTCGGCGGCGTCGATGACGCCCAGAACCTTGGGGTTTTCGGCGATCCGGTCGCAGCCGGCCAGGACCATGCCCAGAACGCTGGCGCCGGCGGCCTTTAGCCAGCCGCGGCGGGACGACGGAAGGGTGATCATGGGGCGGGCTCCTCGACCTCGATGGCGTAGCGGCCGGTGATCATCGAGCGGATGTTGTTCCAGAGGCCCGACAGCACCACCATCGCCAGGTGGACGATCACGAAGGCCACGATCAGGTTCGCGCAGATGAAGTGGATCGACCGCGCCGACTGGCGGCCGCCGAAAAGGGTCAGCAGCCAGGGGAAGCTGGCGTCCAGCGAGGGGCTCATGGTCATGCCGGTCAGCACCATCAGCGGCAGCAGGACCAGGGCCACGCCCAGGTAGGCGCCCTTCTGCAGCACGTTGTAGCGGCGCGCCTCCTCGCCCTTGGCGAAGCGCAGGCGGGCGTGTTCGACGATCTCATGCCAGACGTGGCGTGGATTTAGCTGGTCGCGGGTGGGCAGGAGGTCGCGCCGCAGGTGGCCGGAGAGAAGGCCGCTGGCGAGGTAGATCGCGCCGTTGATCACGAACAGCCAGGCGAAGAAGAAGTGGTAGCGCCGGCCCACCGCCAGGTACTTCTCGGACGGCAGCGTCAGCCAGGCGGGAAAGCCCCTCACCTGCCAGACGCCGTGGACGCGCGAGGCGCCGAGGAACCCGGTGGTGTCGAAATGCCATCCGGCGATCATCGTCTGGCCCACCAGCCGCCCGCCTTGCACGCCACCCCCCGTGGCCAGCCACGGATCAGCGAAGGTCGAGGCGTTGCCCCAGTAGAGCGCCGGGTGGGCGTTGAAGATCTGCAGGCCGCTGAGCAACAGGAAAGTCAGGCTGAGCACATTGACCCAGTGGGTGAGGCGCACGGCGAGGCTGTGGCGGCGCACCAGCACCTTGCGGGGCCGGGCGACGCGAGGGGACGCTATGGCGGTGGCGACGGCTTCGGTCACGCTTAGGTCCTTTGCCAGGCGGGTCGTGTCGATCTATTCGCGGGCGGGGCGTCGGTGGTTACACTCGCCGCCTCGGGCCAGGGGGTAAGGCCCGGCTCGCCCTACCGCCAATGTGAGTATTGCATGGACTTGAGACCTTTTGCGTTGATCGCCCTGTTGCTGGCCGCCGGCGCGGCGCCGGCCCAGGCGCCGGCCGTGCAACCGTACTTGACGGACCGGGCGCCGGACACGGCGCGCATCCTGCCGCCGGCGCCGACCTCGGGCTCGCCGCGCGGCGTCGCCGACCGGGCGATCTTCAAGGCCACCCGCGCCCTGCAGGGCTCACCCCGCTGGAGCCTGGCCCAGAACGACGCAGACGAGCGCGCGCCGGCGATGCTGGCGGACTTCAGCTGCGCGACCGGCGCGCGCTTGACTGAGACGGACGCGCCGCGGCTGGTCGCCCTGCTGCACCGCATGCGCCTGGACGTCGTGACGGCGGTGAACAAGCCCAAAGACCTCTACCGCCGACAGCGGCCGTTCCTGATCGACAAGGGCGACATCTGCGTGGCGCGGACGCCGGCCCTGGCGCTCAGCCCCGACTACCCATCGGGCCACAGCACCTGGGGCTGGACGGTGGGGCTGGTCCTGGCGGAGGCGGCGCCAGATCGGGCGGCCGAGATCCTCAATCGCGCCCGGGCCTTCGGAGAGAGCCGGGTGGTCTGCGGCGTCCACAACGCCAGCGCCATCGAGGCCGCCCGCACCAACGCGGCGGCGCTGTTCTCGGTCCTGAACGCCGACCCGGCCTTCCGCGCCGACCTGGACGCCGTGCGCGCCGAGCTGGCCGCCGCGCGCGCCGCCGGACCCGCGCCCGACGCCGGAGCCTGCCAGGCCGAGGCCGCCCTCACCACCAAGAGTCCCTGGTAGTCCCATGACGCAATTGAATGGGAACAGCCCGGATGGGGCGATCGAGGTCTGGCGCGGGGGCGTCAACACCTGGGAACTGGACGACATGGGGCACATGAACGTGCGCTTCTATGTCGCCCGCGCGGCCGAGGGGCTGGTGGGCCTGGCCGCCGCGCTGGGCCTTCCCGACGCCTATCGGCCCACCGCCAGCTCGACCCTGATGATCCGCGAGCAGCACATCCGGTTCATGCGCGAGGCCCGCGCCCGCGCGCCGCTGCACATGACCGCGGGCGTCCTGGAGCTCGGCGAGAGCGAGGCGCGCGTCCTGCAGCTGCTGATCCACTCCAACACAGGCGAGATCGCCGCGGCCATCCAGACCGTATTGGCCCACGTCACCGCCGCCGACGGGCGGCCCTTCCCCTGGTCGGGGCGCACCCGCGACCTGGCCGGAGGTCTGAAGACCGCCACGCCCGCCCATGCCGCCCCTCGCAGCCTGACGCTGGCCCCCGTGGAGAGCGTCGCCAGCCTGGAGGCGGCCGAGCGCATGGGACTGATCAGGCTGGCGGCCGGCGCCTTTTCCGACCAGGAGTGCGACGTCTTTGGGCGCATGCGGCCCGAGCAGTTCATCGGCCGCGTCTCCGACGGCATTCCAAGGCTGGCTTCGGCCTTCCGCGAGTCGGTGGTGGAGGCGTCGGCCGACAAGCCCGCCAATGTCGGCGGGGCGGTGCTGGAGTACCGCATCCTGCACCTGGCGTGGCCCCGCGTCGGGGATCGCTTCGAAGTCCGCTCGGGCGTCGCGGGCGTGGATCAGCGCGCCCAGCGCATGGTCCACTGGATGCTGGATCCGCAGACCGGTCGCGCCTGGGGCTCGTCCGAGGCCGTGGCCATCTCCCTCGACCTGGACGCCCGCAAGATCATCACCATCACCGATGAGGCTCAGGCGGTGATCCGCCGGCGCATCACCCCCGGCCTGGCCCTGTAGCCAGGGTCAGGGCGGCGCGGACCTCGTCGGGGCGCTCCATCGGCAGGAAGTGGGTCGTGCCGGGCAAGACCTCGACGGCGATACGGCCGGCCGCCGCCAGGGCGTCCATGCGCGCATCCATGCGGCAAGTGCTCTCGATCTCGGCCTTGAGGATGCGGACCGGGCGCTTAAGCGCCTCGAAGGCGGCGACGGTGTCGTGGCCGTGGGAGGTGAAGTTGGAAGCCTCCCATTCCGGCGCGCAGGCCAGGACGACCTCACCGTCCGGCGTGTCCCTGAACCCGCCGGCCACATAGTCCTCGAGCATCGCCTCGGGCCAGGTGCGAAAGGCGCCGCGGCCGCGATAGGCGTCGACCACGGCCTGGCGGCTGGGGAAGATCGCGCGCCGTCGACGGGCCCCGGCCACCAGCGGCGAGTCGGTCAGCTCGCCTCGTCGAGCGGCGGCCGTGGTCTCGGAGGTCATCACCACGGGGTCGAAGAGAACCAGGCTGCGCACCCGGTCCGGCGCGGCGGCGGCGGCCATGACCGAGGCGGCCCCGCCCATGGAGTGGCCCGAGAGGACGACGTCGGTCAGATCCAGGGTCTCGAGCAGGCAAACGAGATCGTCGCGCAGGTCGTACCAGTTGGCCCGCCCCTCGGCGACGGCCGGCAGGGAGGTGGCCCCGTGGCCGCGCTGGTCGACGGCGAGAATTCGCAGGCGCTCGCCCAACGGGGCCAGCAGCGTGCGATAGGTCTGGGCGTTGAAGCCGTTGGCGTGCAGGAAGACCAGGTCGACGGCGCGGTCCCTGGGCCCGAAGTCGAGCGCCGCCATGGCGCCGTCGCCGCGACCCGGCAGGACGATCTCGCGTCGGCGGAAATGGTCTTGGCTGTCGCCGTCCATGGGGTCTCCCGGGCGCGAGGCGTGCGTCAGGACCTTGCTAGACGGGCTGACGTGGCGTCGTCCACGGCAAATGGCCGCGCGCGGTCAGACCTCGAGCTCCGCACCGGCCAGGTCGGCGTTCTCCATCTTGGAGAACTCCCGGTCGGCCTGCAGGAAGCGCGTGCGCCGGGCGCGGGCGCCGCGCAGGTCTGCGTGGCGCAGGCAGGCGCGCGAAAGGTCGGCGCGCAGGGCCCGCCCCTCGCCGATGACCAGGGGGTCCAGCACCGCCGCCCGAAGGTCGGCGCGGTTGAGCAGGGCGCCCACCAGCTTCACCCCGCGCAGATCCGCCCCGCGCAGGTTGACACCGCGAAGGTCCGCGCCGGAGAGATCGGCGCCCTGCAGCTGGGCGCCTTCCAGGTCCATGCCGAAGAACACCGCTTCGCGCGCCATCAGGCCGGACAACCTCCGTCCGCGCAGTTGGCCGAGGATGCGGAAGTCGACCTGGGCAAGCCGGGCCGGCTGGCCCTCGCGACCGTCGGTTTCGCAGAAGCGCTCATGATCGGCGACGACGGCCTCCAGGGCCCGGTCGTCGATGTCGACGGCGCCTGGCGGGCCGCGCAGGACCGCGGTGAGGTCGGCGTCCTCGAGATTGGCGTCGTCGACGTTGAGCCCGGTGATCACCGCCCCGCGCAAGGACGCACCGCAGAGGTCGGCGTGGAAGACGTCGGCGCCTGAAAGATCGGCCCCGTCCAGCACGGCGCGCGCCAGCTTGGCGCCCACCAGTACGGCGCCGGCCAGGTTGGCGTCGGTGAAGTCGGCTGCGGTGGCCCAGGCCCCCGTCATCTGGGCGCCGGAGAGATCCGCGCCCTGGAGCACTGCATAGGTAAGCTCGCCCGCGCGCGCGCCGGACGCCCCGGACCGTGCGGCGCGATCGGCGGCGCGCACCGCCATGCGCCCCTCGCGCAGGTCGCAGCCGGCCATGTTGGCGCCGGCCAGGTTCGCGCCCACGAGACAGGCGCCGCGCAGGTCCGCCTTGGCCAGGTTCGCGCCGCGCAGATCGGCGTCGCGAAGGTCGCAGCCGTAGAGTACAGCCCCTTCCAGGTTGGCGCCGTTCAGCGAAGCGTCGCGGAAGACGCAGCCGGTCAGCTCCGCCTCGGAGAGGTTCACCCGGTCCAGTTCGCTGGCCGACAGGTCGACATAGCCCAGCACCGCGCGCCTGCCGCCCGGCTTTCGCGCCAGGAAGCGCCAATGGGCGTCCAGAACCTCGTGCAGAACGTCGGCTCCGATGGTCTGGACGATGGGCGCGAGGACGGACATGCGGACGAACTGACCGGTTGAGCGGGAGCCGTCACTATCGCCAGATCACGCTTAAGGAACCGTTCGGCGGGCGTCGATTTCCCTGCGACCGGCTGCCTCAGCGAGGCGCCGCGCCGCCTTCAGGCCATGGTGCGCAGGGCCTCGCCGATCTTGAGCACGGTGTTCCAGTTGCGCCCCGTGGCGGGGCCGAAACGGCGCTCGATGACCGCCGCGGTCAGCTTCGACGTTCCGATGCCGTCGGGATAAACGAAGAAGGCTTCGCGCCCACGCGCCTCAACCGTCTCGCGGCCGCGAATGGCGTCACGTAGGGATTGGACGGCCTCGGCCGACGGCGCGGTCTTCAGCGCCATCATCACCAGATGGCCGAGATCGTCGCGGGCGGCGTCGGCGTAGGGGTTTTCGGCGATGGCGGCGGACCAGGCCTCGAGGTCGCGGACGAAGACCGTCGTGGCGTAGTCGAAGCGACGCGCGATGGCGGCTTCGAGCGCCGCCTCCAGGGCTTCGGCCGGCTGTTCCGGCGCCTGGAAGACCAGGTTGCCGCTCTGCAGCAGGGTGCGCGGCGCCGCCCAGCCGAGCTCGGCCGCCAGGTCCCGCAACGCCGCCATCGAGACCATGG
>JAFEEA010000020.1 GCA_018241335.1 Pseudomonadota bacterium | reverse complement strand
ACCCTGGGCGTGGTCAAGCGCGAGACCAACAGCTGGCGTTGGCCGGCGATCATGTTCGGCTACATGATCACCCTGGCCTACATCGCCGCCTTCATCACCTACCGGGTCGCCTTGGCCCTGGGCGCGGGCTAGGGGCGGGCCATGGCGCAGTGGATCATCGTCGGCCTGATCGTCGCCGCGGCCGCGGCCTGGTCGGTCTGGAGCCTGGGCCTTCGCGGCGTGGTCCGGCGCGCCCGGGCGGCCAAGGCCGGCGGACCGGCCGGCGGCTGCGGCTCCGACTGCGCCTGCGGCGACTGAACTTCGCAAGCTGACACCCGAACGCCCCGTCCGGCGCTAGACTGGCCCCGGGCGAGGGACGATGACGCATGCGAAAAGAGGCAGGCGCGGCCAAGGCCGCCAGGGTGAAGGTCAAGGCCGAGGGCGAGACTAGCCAGGGGGCCTGCGTCTGCGGCGCCGTGCGCTTCGAGATCGACGTGCCCGCCGTGTGGGCCTGGCACGATCATTCGCCGGCCAGCCGTCACGCCCAGGGCTGCGCCTACGCCACCTATGTCGGCAGTTGGAAGAGCCGGTTCCGGCTGCTGGATGGTGCGGATGCGATCACGCGTTACGAGGACCCGGACACCGGAACCGCGCGCAGCTTCTGCGCCCGCTGCGGCGCGCCTCTGTTCTATGAACGGGCCCGGGCGCCCAGGATGATCAACATCCCCCGCGCCCTCTTCGAGGGGCGGACGGGGCGCGAGCCGCGCTATCACATGCACCTGCCCCTGGCCGCCGACTGGACCTGGCGAGGGGAGGCGCTGTCCCCGCTGAAGGGCTATCCGGGGGTCATGCGCGAGCGGCCGAGGCGAAAACGCCGGCCGCCGCCCGAGGACCTGCTGTAGCAGCCCTTGATGGGAAACGGGGTGGCCTTTGGCTGTGGAGGCCGGCCGCCCCGCCCATGTCGCCGGAGCGTTTCCGGACGGCTTTTCCGCCTTCCGCCTAGCGGATGGCGGTGGCCGTGGTGGTGAAGCTGGTCTTCAGGTTGCTGCCGACGGTGGTCACGGCGGTGATGATCACCACCGCGATGAGGGCCACGATCAGGCCGTACTCGATGGCGGTGGCCCCGGATTCGTCGTGGGCGAAGCGCTTCAGGAACTGGGTCATGGCTTATCTTCCTCGTCTCGGCGGGGTTGGCCCGCCCGGTGTTCGAGGAGACCCTAGCGGTCACTCATTGATTAGAGTTTTACAAGCGTCATGAATAAGTATTCAGTGTGAATTGCACTTAAGGTTATTGCGATTTTACCCTCAATTCTCGAACGATTTCAGAGCCGGCGCCGCCGTCGCGCCGGCGTGCTGACGCGAAAGAAAATGCGGAGAGATGCTCATGAGCCTGGATGGGAAGCGCGTTCTGGTAGTCGGCGGCGGGTCCGGGATCGGCCTGGCGGTGGCGCAAGGGGCGGCCAAGGCGGGGGCGTCGGTGACCGTCGCCTCGACCAACCTCGACAAGCTCAAGCCCGCCGCCGCCGACGTGGGCGGAGAAGCGGCCGTGCTCGACGTCACGGATGAAGCGGCCGTGGAGGCCTTCTTCGCCGCGGCTCGGCCCTTCGACCACATCGTCACCACGGCCGGCGACTGGGGCCGGCCCCGCGGCGGGGCGCTGGCCGACCTCGACCTGCAGGCGGCGGCGGACGTGTTCAAGGTGCGCTTCTGGGGCGCCCTGGCGGTGGCCAAGCACGGCGGGCCGCGTCTGCCGACGGGCGGATCCCTGACCCTCACGGACGGGATGATCGCGCATCGCCCGTCCAAGGGCTCGGCCGTCTCTACGGCCATGGCGGGCGCCATCGAGCACCTGACGCGCGCCCTGGCGGTGGAACTGGCCCCGGCGCGGGTCAACTGCGTCTGCCCGGGCCTGATCCGCACCGGCATCTGGGACAGCATCCCCGACGAGCGCCGCCAGGCCACGTTCGAGCGCATGACCAGCCGCCAGCTCGTTCCGCGCGTCGGCGAGCCGGACGAGGCCGCCGCCGCCTACCTCTTCCTGATGACCAGCGGCTACACCACCGGTCAGGTGATCCAGGTCGAGGGCGGCTCCGCCCTCGGGGGCTAGACCTCGACGTCCAGCGCCTCGACCTCGTCCGGCGCCTTCAGGGCCTCGCTGTTCCGGCGCTCAGGCGGCCGCGCCCGCTCGGCGCGGACCCACCAGCATGGCGACGACGTTCCCCCGGTTCGCGAAGCTCAGCACCAGCAGATAGGGCGCTAGAAATCCGACCCCGCCCAGGAAGGCGACCACCCCGAGGCCCAGCCCCACGGGAGAAAAGGCGTGGCGCCAGGCGACCCACAGCCCGCTCAGGCCCAGCATCATCAGGAAGTCGGCGTCGAACTGGCCGGCCCACCCCATGGCCGAAAGGTCCCTGCGGGCGGTCGTCACATAGTCGAGGCCTTCCCGGGCGATGACCCCGGCCGTGTAGGCGACCAGGACGACGATCATCACGGCGAGCAGCAGGCGAAACGCATTCATGGTGGAGCCCCTTGGTCCGGTTTCCCCGTGAGTGTGCCGAACGCCGCGCGCGCCGCAATGACCTCGCAGGTTATGGAATCGGCGCGCTAGGCGCCCACCTCCACCGCCACCGCCGTTCCGATCGCATCGCCGCCGCCGTCCGGGATGGTCAGGGCCAGGTCGTCGCCTTGCTGTTCGAGATCGACAGGCGCGCCGTCCGCCAGCCGCCGGGCCTGGCCCGCTATCCGCAGGTCCCGGACGATATGGCGGCCGGCCGGGACTTCGCCCTTGAAGATCAGGTTCAGGCGCCCCGGGCTCTGGGTGAAGCGCACGGCCTGGCCCTGGTCGGTCACGCCGTCGGAGCGGGTCCAGGGGCGGCTAGCGTAGATCGCCTCGCCGTTGGCGCGCAGCCAGGCGCCGAACGCCTTCAGGCGGCGGGTCTGTTCTTCCGGGATGGTCCCGTCCGGCCGCGGCCCGACGTTGAGCAGCAGGTTGCCGTTGCGCGACACCGCATCGACGAAGTCGCCGATCAGGGTCTCGCTGGCGGCGTAGTCGGCCTCGGTGTCCTGCCGGTTGAAGCCAAAGGAGAAGCTCATGCCGCGCGTCGCCTCCCACTTCTTGTCCTGGATGGTGGAAAAGCCCGTGTACTCAGGCGTGCGGAAGTCGCTGTGCGGGATCGGCTGGGGAATGACTCCGTGCTGGGTCTGGGGCGCATTCTGGAAATAGGCCTTCATGCGATCATCGAACTTACGCCGTGAAGCCACGGAGCCTAGGCGGTTTTTCGGATAGTTGGTGGTCACCCAACGATCGTTGACCACCCCCTCCGGCACGGCCGCGTAGTAGTCGGCGAAGAGCTCGTGCAGGCGCATCGGCGAGGTCGGCCAGGCGATGTCGTTCCACAGCACCGACGGCTCATAGCGATCGATCAGTTCACGGACCTGTCTCATCGCGTAGGCCCGGTACGGCCCGCCCGGCATGGAGCCGGAGAAGTCGGCCAGGGTGCGCAGGGGCCGCTGGTTGAAGGTCCAGTCGATGCCGCCCGAATAGTAGACGCCGAAACGCAGGCCCGCGGCGCGCACCGCCTTTGCCAGCTCGCCGACGATGTCCCGGCGCGTGGTCCAGTCGGCCTGGTGCGGATTTTCGATCCCGCTTGGCCACAGGCAAAGGCCGTCGTGGTGCTTGGTCACCAGCACCACATAGCGCGCCCCGGCGTCGCGGAAGGCCTCGGCCCAGGCCGCGGGGTCCCAATCCTTGATCCCCGCCTCGAACGGCGCCTTGAAGTCCGTGTACGGCGCATCGCCGTAGTGCTCGCGGTGGAAGGCGGCTGACGGCGTGCCCGGCACGCGGATCGCGTTCCAGTACCACTCCGTGTAGGGCGTCATCGCCACCGCCCGGTCGTAGTCCTTGGCGAAGGCCTCGCCGATGGAGCCCAGGCGCGGGGCGAAGGCGGGAATGGCCCAGGCGCCCCAGTGGATGAAGATCCCGAACTTGGCCTCGTCGTACCAGGCGGGCAGGGGGCGGGCGTTGAGGTCGGCCAGGACCTGTTCCGGAGACGCCATCAGCCGAAGATCACCTTCTCCTCGCCCCACCACAGGGGCGATCGCTCCAGGTCGATGAACTTGCGCTCGTCCTCCAGCAGGGTCCGGCCGGCGGCCTGGGCGTCGGGATGGGTGTTGCTCAGCACGTCCTCCAGGCTGTCCCACCAGAGCTGAGCCACCCCGTCGAAACCCTCCGGCCCGGCGCGGGCGATTCGCAGGGCGGCCGAGGCCTCCACGGGCAGGCTGTGCAGCTGGACATAGCGGCGGATGCGCAGGGCCTCGCGCACGCTGGCCACCAGCGGCGCGTGGTGGTCGAACCAATAGGCCTGGAAGGCCTCGCGTGAGAATTCGGGCCGGCGTACCAGGCAGAAGGTCAGCTTGATCATCGGCGCGCCCTCCCAGGGCATTAGTCGTTGAGCGTCGTTCGTTGAACCAGATTGCATTGGACGCACGTCGCGTCAGCCAAACACTTTTGATCGAAATCCAAGGGAGGACATCATGACGGGACGACTGGCGGGCAAGGCGGCGATCGTCACGGGGGCGGCGTCCGGCATCGGGCGGGCCAGCGCGGAGCTGTTCGCGGCCGAGGGGGCCAGGGTGCTGGCGGTGGACCGGCCGGGCTCGAACCTCGTCTTCGACGACGCCTCCATCCAGACCCTGGCCGTCGACCTGGCGTCGGCGGACGCGCCCAAACAGGTGATCGGCAAGGCGCTGGCGGCCTTCGGCAAGCTCGACATCCTCTACAACAACGCCGGCGTCGCCTCGAACGCCCTGGCCGCCCAGATGACCGACGAGGCCTGGGACGCGACGCAGGACGTGAACCTGAAGGCCGTCTTTCGCCTGTGCCGCGAGGCCATTCCGCACCTCGTCGCCTCGCCGGCGGGACGCATCGTCTCCACCGCCAGCGTGATGGCCAACGGCACGGACTACGGCCTGGCCGCCTACTGCGCCTCAAAGGCCGGTGTGGTCGGGCTGATGCGCACCCTGGCGCTGGAGCTGGGCAAGCACGGGGTGACGGCCAACGCGGTGCTGCCGGGCGCGATCCGCACCGGCATGACCGCCCGCAGCTTCGCCGATCCCGGCATCGCCGACGTGTGGGCCAAGAAATCGGTGCTGCGCCGCCTGGGCGAGCCCATCGACGTGGCGCGGGTGGCCCTGTTCCTGGCCTCCGAGGACGGCGGGTTCGTCACCGGCCAGGCCATCGCCGCCGACGGCGGCATGACCCTCAGGATCTAGGCCGGCTCGGAGATCAGCAGGGCCTCGAGCTGGGCTTCGGCGTCGCGGTTGGCGACGTCGCGGCTGATCTCGGCGCCCAGGCGCGCGGCGGCGGCGCGGTAGGCGCCGTCCTCGATCAGCGACTTCAGCCCCTCGGCGATGGCCGCCGGCTCGGCGTCGCGGGGCAGGCGCAGGCCCGCCCCGGCGGCCACCACCCGGGCGGCGTTGTCGTCCTGGTCGCGGCCCATGGGCAGGCAGAGGATCGGAACCCCGGCCATCAGCGGGCGCAGGGTCGAGGCGTGGCCGCAGTGCGTCACCACCGCCGCGCAACCGGGCAAGATCTGCGAGTGCGGCGCGCTCTTGACCACCGCCACATTGGCCGGCGCGGGGAAGTCGGCGACGTCCAGCACGGGGCCCAGGGTGACGAGGCCGCGGGCCGGCATCTCGCCCAGGGCCGCGATCACGTTGCGCACCGTGGTGTCCTGGCCCTGGTACATGCTGGAGAAGGTCACCAGCACCAGCGGGTCGGTCTTCTCCGGACCCCAGGGCGACGTCCAGGGCTCCGCCCAGGCCGGGTCGGCCAGGTAGGGGCCGACGTGCACGAAGGGCAGGGGCGGGTCCTTGACCACGTCGAAGGCCCGGCTGGTGGCCATCAGGATGCGCCGCGCCACGTCCAGCTGGTCCAGCATGTCGGCCAGCGGCTTCAGGCCCAGGCCCGCGCGGGCGGCGTTGAGCGCCGGCAGGCCGGACTGATAGGCGCCGCGCGTCGCCTCGGCGATCCGGCGATAGAGGTCCTCGACGCCCTCGTCCTCGGCCGGCGGCAGGCCGCCCCCGAACGGCGGCGCGCCCGGCATGGTGGGGAAGGGCCAGATGTTGGCGGTCAGCAGGGCCAGCGGCAGGCCCCGCGATTCCGCCGCCGCCATCACGCCCAGCAGCAGCTCCTGGCTGACCACCACGTCCGCGCCGTGGTCGTCGATGGCTTCCAGCACGTCGTTGGCGTAGGCCGCCGCCGGGGTGGCGATGAGGGCCTCGTTGAGGCCGGTGATCACCTCCAGCGGGCTCTTGTGCTCCCAGTCGCGCAAGGGGTCGGTGGCGGGCGATTTGTCGGCGCGGGACGGCGCCGTGCGCCAGGCGCGGAAAGGCGCGCCGACCGCGGCGGCGTCGGCCGCGTTGCACGCGTCGCTGAGCACCAGCACCTCGTGCCCCCGGTCCTTGAGGCCGCGGGCGACCAGCATCAGGGGCTGGACGTGTCCGCCGCCTTCCCAGGTGGCGAAGATAAATCGGGCCATGCGCCTGCCTTTCACGGCGCCGCTCGTACTGAAGACCGAGGGCCGGCCGCAAGCCCTGTCACGGACATGACATGCAAATGCTTTCTGAAGGGCAGGCGGAGTCGGCCCTTTGCGCATTGGCCGCCGACGGAGGATTGGCGGGTGGTGCGGCGGGGGCGGCGCGTTACTATGTCTCAGACGAATGGCTTGGAGGCGCTGGAAACGGTGTTCACGCATTCAATCGTCGATCGGCTGCGCTCGGTGGGGCGCGGCGCCGCGAGGCTGGCGGCCCGCACCCCCGACGGACGGCCCCGTCTCGTGGACACCACCATGCTCTATGCGCCCCGTTCGGGCGGGGTGAAGCGCTACCTCAACGCCAAGCGGGCCTGGTTCGCGGCCGAGCGGCCCAACGTGCGCCACACCCTCGTGGTGCCCGGTGACCGGCACGGCCATGACGGGGCCGGCGCCCTCTCCGTCTACGCCGCCCCGCTGCCCTTCGGGGACGGCTATCGCTGGCCGGTGGGCAAGGCGGCCTGGATGAAGCGGCTGCTGCGCACCAGGCCCAGCCTGATCGAGGCCGGCGATCCCTACACCCCCGGCCTGGCGGCCCTGAAGGCCGGCGAGACCCTGGGCATTCCCGTCGTCGGCTTCTGCCACACCGATCTCGGCGCCCTGGCGGCCCTGCACATCGGCGAATGGGCCGAAAAGCCGGTGCGCAAGCACTGGGGCGAGATCTACCGGCGCTTCGACCGGGCCGTGGCGCCCAGCCGGTACATGGCCGAGCGCCTGGAGGAGGCGGGCGTGCCGTCGCCCATCGCCCTGCCGCTGGGCGTCGACACCCAGACCTTCCATCCGTCACGGGCCGACCGCGAGGGCCTTCGCCGGCGCCTGGGCCTGACCAGCCGTCACCGCCTGCTGGTCTTTGCCGGCCGCCCGGCGCGCGAGAAGCGGGTGGACGTCCTGGTCGAGGCGGTGGAACGCCTGGGCAACCCCTACGTCCTTCTGCTGGTGGGCGCCGCCTCGGCCGCCCCCCCGTCCGAACGGGTGATCGAGCTGCCCTACCAGACCGACCCCAGGGACCTCGCCGCCCTGATGGCCAGTTGCGACGCGTTCGTCCACGCCAACGACGCCGAGCCCTTCGGCCTGATCGTGCTGGAAGCCATGGCCAGCGGCCTGCCGGTGGTGGGCGTGGCCTCCGGCGGCGTCGCCGAAAGCGTCGACCAGGGCGTCGGCGAGCTCGCGCGCCGCTCCACGCCCGAGGACTTCGCCGAGGCGGTGGAGGCCCTCTTCGCCCGCGACGTCGCCGCCGTCGGCCGCGCCGCGCGCGAGCGGGCCAGCCGCGAGCATGGCTGGGACCGCGTGTTCGGCAAGCTGTCGGCCGTCTACGCCGAACTCACCGGCGCGGAGGCCTTCAACCCGGACAGGCTTCGCGAACGGCTGAACTAGCCCAGCGCGCCGCGCACCGCGGTCTCCAGGTCGCGGATCTGGAAGGGTTTCCGCAGCACCTGGCCGGGATCGACCACGCTGTGGACGGCCTCCATGTCGGCGTATCCGGTCGCCAGCAGGATCGGCAGGCCGGGGGCGACGGCGCGGGCCGCGTTGACCACCTCGACGCCGTTCATGCCCGGCATGGCGAAGTCGACGATCAGCAGTTCCGGCCGGGCGGCGCGCAGGCGCGTGAGGCCCTCTCGGCCGTGGGCGGCCTCGTCGACCGCGTAGCCCAGCATCTGCAGGCATTCGACGATGAAGCGCCGCACGCCCGGATCGTCCTCGATGACCAGGATGCGTTCGTGCCGGGCGGGGCGCTGGGGGGCGGCGCCGTGACCCTCCGCCTCGACCTCGCCCGGCGCTTCGGCGATGGGCAGCCAGATGGAGACGGTCGTGCCCACGCCCTCGGCGCTTTCGACGAAGGCCGCGCCGCCGGACTGTTGGGCGATGCCGTAGACCTGGCTGAGGCCCAGGCCCGTGCCCTTGCCGATGGCCTTGGTGGTGAAGAACGGCTCGAACACCCTGTCCACCACCTGCGGCGGCATGCCGACGCCGCTGTCGGACACCTGGACCACCACATAGTCGCCCTGGCGCAGGCTGGCGTCGGCGGCCGTCCGCCGGCGGCTGGTGATCTTCAGGGCGCCGCCGTCGGGCATGGCGTCGCGGGCGTTGATGACCAGGTTGAGGATCGCCAGCTCCACCTGATTGGCGTCGGCCAGGGCCCAGGCCCCGCCGGGGTCGAGGCTCATCTCGACGGCGAAGAGGGGGCCGATGGTGCGCGCCAGCAGGTCGCTCATGCCCCCGACCAGGCCATTGATGTCCACCGGCTTCAGGGTCAGGCGCTGGGTGCGTGAGAAGGCGAGCAACTGGCGGATCAGCTTGGCGGCCCGGTCTACGGCCTGGCTGGCGTAGTCGGCCAGGACCACGATGCGCTCGTTCGCCGCCCGGCGCTGGATCAGTTCGAGGTTGCCGCCGATCACCGTCAGCAGGTTGTTGAAGTCGTGCGCGATGCCGCCGGTGAGCTGCCCCACGGCTTCCATCTTCTGGGACTGCATCAGCGCGGCCTGGGCCCGCTCGCGCTCGGCGATCTCCTGCATCAGCTGGTCGTTGGCGCGGGCCAGGGCGCGCGTGCGCTCGGCGATACGGTCCTCCAGCCGGGCGTTGAGGCCGCGTAGGCTGTCCTCGGCCTGGTGCAGGGCCTGCAGATGGCGGCGCGTCTCGTACTGGCGGCGGCGCCCGCGCAGGGCGGAATCGACGGCGCTGGCCAGAGTCTCGCGATGCAGGGGCCGTTCCAGCAGCACCACGTTGCCCAGCGCCCGGATCAGCCGCAGCGCCGCGTCGGGCCGGCGGCCGGCGCGCTTGGTGGCCAGGACGATGAAGGGGAAATCCGACCAGGGCGGCTGGCGCTCCAGCCAGCGGCCCAGCCGCTGGGTTTCCGTCTCGGCCAGAGACTCCTCGGTGAGCAGCGCCGCGCCGGCGCCGTCGATCAGGGCGTCGGCCATGGCGTCGCCGGAGGCGCAGATCGTGGCCTGGTGGCCGAGGCGCGTGAGCAGCTCTTCCATCACCTGGGCATCGCGCCCGCGCAGGGCCAGCAGGAGTATGCGTTCCTCCACGCCTAGCCTCTGGCGCCGTCCGGCTGTGTGGGCATCAGCGGCGTGACACCCTGGTATGTCGGCAGGCCGGTGAAGACGCCTTCGAAATCGATCAGCGGCTCGCCCACCAGCAGGCCGGCGGGACCCAGGGTGAATTCCCGGATGCTGGCCTGGTGCGGCGTCGTGCGGCTCTTGGAGACCGCCACCGCCTTGCGCACGTTGCCGCGGGATTCGAAGTACCGGAACAGGATGATGCTGTCCGACAGATAGCTGAGGTCGATGTCGGAGCGGACGTCGCCGATCACCCCGTGCTGGCCCAGGATCAGCATGGTGATCACGCCCTGCTGGTTCAGGAAGCTGAGCAACTCGTGCATCTGCAGCAGCAGGTACTTCTCGCCCGGCATGGCCTGCAGGAAGGCGTTCAGGCTGTCGATGGCCAGGAAGCTCGCGCCGTCGTCCAGGACCGCGTGCCGCACCCAGCTGGCGAATTCGCCGGGGGAAATCTCGGCCGGGTCGATCTGGGCGATGATCAGCTGGCCGCTGTCGATGAAGGGGGCGAGGTCCATGCCCATCGACCTGGCGCGCGCCAGCAAGGTTCCGAGCCCCTCGTCAAAGAGATAGTAGGCGGCCTTTTCGCCACGCTCGAGCGCGGCCAGGGCGGCGCGGATCGCCGTGCTGGTCTTGCCGACGCCGGAGGGGCCGCTGAGCAGGGTGTTGGCCCCGCGGGTCAGGCCGCCCCCCAGCATCAGGTCCAGCTGCGGCACGCCCGAGGTGACCAGTTCCCCGGTGAACGCCCGGTGGTGCTCGGCGGCGATCAGGCGCGGGAAGACCTGCACGCCGCCGGTCTCGATGATGAAGTCGTGGAAGCCGCCGCGGTACTTGACCCCGCGCATCTTGACCACGCGCAGGCGCCGCCGCTCGGCGCCGTAGTCCTCCACCGCCTGTTCCAGGGTGATGACCCCGTGGGCGATGCTGTGCAGCTGGACATCCGCGGGTTCGGAACTGCGGTCGTCCAGCATCAGGACGGTGCACTGGCGGGTCGAGAAATACTGCTTCAACGCCAGGATCTGGCGGCGATAGCGCAGCGAATTCTGAGCCAGCAGGCGCATCTCCGAAAGGCTGTCGAACACCACCCGCGCCGGGCGCAGGCGGTCGACGCACTCGATGACGCCGCCGATCGTCTCGCCGAGTTCGACTTCCGAAGGCTCGAGGATCGACTGTTCGGCCTCGGGGTCGAGGCCCTCGGAACTGACCAGCTCGAACAGCTCGACGCCGTCCAGCGACCAGCGGTGGCTGCGGGCCACCTCCTGCAGCTCCGCCACGGTCTCCGACAGGGTGATGTAGAGGCCGCGTTCGCCGACGCGCACGCCCTCCAGCAGGAACTGCAGGGCGATGGTGGTCTTGCCGCTGCCGGGCGTCCCTTCCACCAGATAGGACCGGTTCGGCGTCAGGCCGCCGCCGAGAATCTCGTCGAAATCCCGGATGCCGGTCGAGATGAACCGCCCCGTCTCGGCGGTGGTCGTCGCTGTTGGCCGCATTCCTGGTCCATGGCGGGCGCGCCCGGTGCGAGCGCCGTGAGACCCTAGAGAACGAGCTTCGCCAGCTTTGGATGCATCCGCACGCCGTCAGGCCGCGTTTTGCTGACCCTGCGGCGCCTTCACGCGATGGGAGGGTTGCGGCGCGGGACGCAGGAAGATTAGAGGGCGGCGACAGGAGGCGAAGCATGCTGGACCATCTGAAGAAGAACAATCGCGACTGGGCGGCCAAGAAGGTCGCCGCCGATCCAGGATTCTTTCAGCGACTGGAGGGCCAGCAGGCGCCCGAGTACCTGTGGATCGGCTGTTCCGACAGCCGCGTGCCGGCCAACGAGATCGTCGACCTCGATCCGGGCGAGCTCTTCGTCCACCGCAACGTCGCCAACCTGGCCCCGCCGCAGGACGCCAACTACCTGTCGGTGCTGCAGTTCGCCGTCGACGTGCTGAAGATCAAGCACGTCATGGTCGTCGGCCACTATGGCTGCGGCGGCGTGGCGGCGGCGGTGGACGGCCAGCGGCGCGGCCTCGTGGACCACTGGCTGCACCCGATCCGCGAAGTCGCCCACGAACACCGCGAGGAGCTGGCCGGCTTCGAGCACGACCACGATCGCCTCAACCGGCTGTGCGAGCTCAACGTCATGCGCCAGGTGCGCAACGTCGCGTCCGACGTCTTCGTGCAGGACGCCTGGGCGCGGGGCCAGAGCCTGAGCGTGCACGGCTGGGTCTATTCCCTGCACACCGGCCTGGTGAACGACCTCGGCGTGACGGTGGCCAGCCCCGAGGACCTCGACCGCTACGCCGGCTGAACTTTCGGGCGCCGGGCGCCGGCGGCCTGTTGCGAACCGCTGTCGAATTGCCCGGCCGCTGCGGGCATGGGCTAAGCTCGACTCGGAACCCGGGGCGCGGAGGCGGCCACAAGACGATGAACCGGCTGCTGGCCTCGCCACTACGGAACCTGGCCGCGATCGTCCTCTTCGTGCTGCTGGTGGTCGTCTGCTCGACGCTCGCCTACATGGCCGCGGGGTGGAGCTTCGCCGACGCCATCTACATGGTCGTCCTGACGGTCTATACGGTCGGCTACGGCGAGGTCCGGCCGATCGACACGCCCTATCTGCACGCGGTGACCATGGCCACCATGGTGCTGGGCTGCACGGGCATGATCCTCGTCACCGGCGCCCTGGTGCAGGCCTTCACCCTTTCCGAAATCCGACAACTGATGGGAGCCAACCGCGTGAAGGGCGAGATCGACAAGCTGAGCGGCCACGTCGTGATCTGCGGCTACGGCCGCATCGGCATGATGCTGGCCAAGGCGCTGCATCTGGCCAACACCGCCTTCGTGGTGCTCGAGCGCGACGAGCGCAAGCTGGCCGACGCGCGCGACGCCGGCCACCTGTGCCTGCACGGGGACGCCACCGACGAGGACCTTCTGCGGGCCGCGGGCGTGGCGCGGGCCGCCGCCCTGGCCACCGTCCTGCCGGACGACGCGGCCAACGTCTTCATCACCCTCAGCGCCCGCAGCCTGAACCCCAAGCTCCAGATCATCGCCCGCGGCGAGGCGCCGTCCACGGAAAGCAAGCTGATCCAGGCCGGGGCCAACAAGGTCGTGCTGCCGACCCACATCGGGGCCGAGAAGATCGCCGACATCATCCTCTTTCCCGAGACGGCCAGGGCCATCCAGGGCTCGCCCCGGCTGCGCGAGGTCGAGAAGACCCTGGGCGACATGGGCTTGGAGATGGAAGTGGTGGTGGCCCGCCCGGGGACCGCCAGCGTCGGCCAGACCATCGCCGAGCTGGAGGCGCGCTCGCGCGGGACGATGTTCGTGGTCGAGCTGACCCGCGCCGGCGGCGAGACCCTGACCCAGCCGCCCTCGGACACGCGCATCGGGGCGGGGGACACCCTGGTGGTCGTCGGCCGGGGCGGGGTGGCCTTCAGCGCCGTGATCGCCGCCCGGGCGACGCGGGTGAAGGCCGGCCGAACGACCTTCTGACCGCCAGGGGGCTCAGCCGCAGGCCTTGGGGTCGATCTTGGCGGCGCGGGCCTGGTCTTCGTCGGCGCCCGCCGCGTCGCCCATCTTCCGCCGAAGCTTCGAGCGCGCGCAGTAGCCCGCCGCCAGGTCGGGTTGTAACGCCAGGGCCTTGTCCATGGCCCGGCGCGCCTCCTCGCCCTTGCCCTGGACGTCCAGGATCAGCCCGCGATCGAGGATCGCGATGGCCATGTCCGGCTTGAGCTTGATCGCCCGGTCGAGGTCGCCGAGGGCGGCGTCGAGCTGGCCCTGGCGCATGCGGATGACCGCGCGGTTGACCAGGGGCGAGGGGTTGGCCGGCATCAGCCGGATGGCTTCCGCATAGTCGGCGGCGGCCTTGTCGTCCTGGCCGAGCGCGCCATGGACCACGCCGCGGTTGAAGAAGACCAGGCCGAAGTTGGGGTCGAGGCTGATGGCCTTGTCGTAGTCGGCCAGGGCGCCCAGGTGGTCGCCCAGCACGTCGCGGGCGTTGCCGCGGGTGCTGTAGGCCGCCGCCAGGCTGGGGCGCAGGGCGATGGCGCGCGTGGCGTCTTCCACCGCCCCCTTGTGGTCGCCCGCATTGTCGCGCAGCAGGGCCCTGTCGGCGAAGGGCCCGGGATCCAGCGGGTCGATGTCGATGGCGCCGGAGAAGTCGGCGATGGCCCGGGCGCTGTCGCCGAGGGCCAGGAAGGCGTTGGCCCGGGCGACAAGGGCGCGCTTGATGCGGTCGGTGGGGCCGCCGCCGACGATCACCTCGCCGCAGGCGGCGACCCTGGCCGCGGGCGCGACCACCGCGCGGCTGCGGAAACACACCTGCGCGGCCCGCTTGTCCTCATGCGCGCCCGGCAGCGTCGGCGTGGCGACCGCGAGGGGGGCGGCGGCGAGGACCGCTCCGCCCAAAAGCCACGCCATCGCCTTCATCGCCACCCCCGGGGGCCGCGGCGGCAGGCCGCGCGCCCAGGGGCCAGATAGCCTGACCGGGCCCCGAAGTCAGCCGTCACGGAACGGATTGTCGAACCTCGGCCCGATGCGGGCGCCTCGGCCATTCTGGCAGCGCGCTGTCACAATCGCGAGAGGTGCATTGTCATGTTTACTCGCCCGCGAGACGGTGCCGGGCCTTGCGACGCCTCCCGCGACGCCTCGGCGCCCTTGGGGGTGGCCATGACCACCTTTTCCATCTTCATCGACGACGACCGCTACTCGACGCCGACGCTCCACTTCGTGATCGACGACGACGAGGCGGCGGCCCGGGCCTTCGCCATCAGATACCTGCTGCAGTCGTCGCATCACCAGGCGGTGCGCATCGATGTGGAGGGGACGGAAGTCTTCGCCACGGCTCGCCGCGACCTTGGCCCCGGGTCGTCCGAGCCGCGCGCAAGCTGAACGCGGCGACGGTTCCGCGCCGGGCGGCGCGATCACTTCCGGACTGTGGGGAAATGGCGCGAGTGACGGGGCTCGAACCCGCGACCTCCGGCGTGACAGGCCGGCGCTCTAACCAACTGAGCTACACCCGCGTAGGGCGGCCGACGGGATGGCCCGGCGGCGCGAGGGGCGTCTGATAGGTCCGGCGAGGGCGCGCGTCAACAGCCCTCGTCATGCGGCGCGTGGTCTCGCCGCGCGATTGCGGCTATCGCTGGCTCAAAACCGGGGCGATGCAAGGGGAAGAACCATGGCGCGGGCCGATCTGGAGACGATCGCGGGACTGCTGGATGGATGCGTCGACGTGCGCCGCCGGCCCGATTCGGTGCAGCCCCTGCGCTATCCGCTGCCCGAGGCAAGTTTCTACGACCCCTTCACCCGCTGGGTGGCCTCGACGCCGGCCGGCGTGCGGCTGCGCTTTCGAACCCCGTCGACCAGCGTCCGCTTGCACGTGAACCAGCGCCTGATGGTCGGCGAGCCGGGGGCGGAGCGGCGCGGCGCCTATGACCTCTTCGTCGACGGCCGCCCGGCCGGGCGAGCCTGGGCCGAGGGCGGCCAGGAACTGCAAGCCGACATGACCGGCGTCGGCGACGAGCGGGCGAGCGTGACCTTCGAGGGCCTGCCGGCCGGCGACAAGGGTGTCGAGATCTGGCTGCCCCAGGCGGCCACGGTGTCGATCCGGGGGCTGGAGACCGACGACGGGACCGAGGTCCGCCCCTGGCCGGACGATCGCAGGACCATCCTCTTCCACGGCAGTTCGATCAGCCACTGCATGGAGGCCACGGGCGCGGCCGGAACCTGGGGCGCGGTGGCCGCGAACCTCGCCGGCCTGCGGCACGTCAACCTGGGCTGGGGCGGCTCGTGCCTGCTGAGCGGCCTGGCCGCCCGGATCATCCGCGACCAGCGCGCCGACGCCATTGTGCTGAAGCTGGGGATCAATGTCTGGGGCGAGGGAATGCTGAAGGAGCGCACCTTCCTGGATAGCGCCCATTCCATGCTGTCGATCATCCGCGAAAAGCACGCGGCCACGCCCATCTGCCTCGTCTCGCCGATCTTCTCGCCGGGGCGCGAGGACCAGGGCAGCGGCGGCGGCCTGCCGCTGGCGCGCATGCGTGAGCTCCTCGACGCCGTGGTCCAGGCCCGCGTCGCGGCCGGCGACGGGGCGATCCGCTATCTCTCGGGCCTGGCGCTGTTCGGCGCCGCCGACGCCACCGACCTGCCCGACGACCTGCATCCGAACACGGCCGGATACCGCCGCATGGGCGAACGCTTCCACGCCCGGATGTTGAGCGGCGAGGGCGCGCTCGTGTGAGCGGGGAGGGGCGCCTCGCAGAACATCGGCGCCGGGGTCGGCTTGGCGTTTGAACCGCGCCGACCCTTGGTCTAGAAGAGCCGCGACTCCCGCCGAGGCCTCGCATGAACGCCTTTCTACTGCAGTACCTGCCGATCGTGATCTTCCTGGGCCTGTCCAGCATCATCGGCCTGGTTTTCTACATCGCTTCGGCGGTGTTCGCGCCCACCGCGCCCGACCCGGAAAAGCTGTCGTCCTACGAGTGCGGCTTCAACGCCTTCGACGACGCGCGCATGAAGTTCGACGTGCGCTTCTACCTGGTCTCGATCCTGTTCATCATCTTCGACCTGGAGGTGGCGTTCCTGTTCCCCTGGGCGGTGACGCTGATGAAGATGCCGCACGATGTCGGGATCTACGCCTTCTGGAGCATGATGCTGTTCCTCGGTATCCTGACGGTGGGCTTCATCTACGAGTGGAAGAAGGGAGCCCTGGAATGGGAGTAATCGTTCCGGCCGGGTCCGCCGCGCGCGCGACCGTCGAGGGCTACGATCCCAAGGCGCACGACCCCTATTTCGACGGGGTCAACGCGGCCCTGGCCGACAAGGGCTTCGTCACCGCCGCCGCCGACGACCTGATCACCTGGGCGCGCACCGGCTCGCTGATGTGGATGACCTTCGGCCTGGCCTGCTGCGCGGTCGAGATGATGCACGCCTCGATGCCGCGCTACGACCTTGAGCGCTACGGCTTCGCCCCGCGCGCCTCGCCGCGCCAGAGCGACGTGATGATCGTCGCCGGCACCCTGACCAACAAGATGGCTCCGGCCCTGCGCAAGGTCTACGACCAGATGCCGGAGCCCCGCTACGTCATCTCCATGGGCAGCTGCGCCAACGGCGGCGGCTACTACTACTTCAGCTATTCGGTGGTGCGCGGCTGCGACCGCATCGTGCCGGTGGACATCTACGTCCCCGGCTGCCCGCCCACCGCCGAGGCCCTGGTCTACGGGGTGCTGCAGCTTCAGAAGAAGATCCGCCGCACGGGGAACATCGAACGATGAGCTGGCCGGCGACCCATGACGAGCTGGAGACCCTGGGACAGGCCGTGGTGGCCAATTCGGCCGGGGCCATCCGCGACTATTCGGTGGCCTATGGCGAGCTGACGGTGACGGCGCCCGCCGCGCGCATCGTCGACGCCCTGGCCAACCTGCGCGACAACCCGCAGTTCCAGTTCCACCAGCTGATCGACCTGGCCGGCGCCGACTATCCGCAGCGGCCCCTGCGCTTCGACGTGGTCTACCACCTGCTGTCGATGACCAAGAACCGCCGCATCCGGGTCAAGGTCGAGACCGACGAGGACACGGCCGTGCCCAGCGTCGTCGGCGTGTTCCCGGTCGCCGACTGGTTCGAGCGCGAAGCGTTCGACATGTACGGCATCTTCTTCGACAACCATCCGGACCTGCGCCGCATCCTGACCGACTACGGGTTCCACGGGCACCCGCTGCGCAAGGACTTCCCGATGACGGGCTATGTCGAGGTCCGCTACGACGACGACCTCAAGCGCGTGGTCTACGAACCGGTGAAGTCGGTGGAGTTCCGCTCCTGGGACTTCCTGTCGCCGTGGGAAGGGGCCGAATACGCCAAGCCGGGCGAGGGCTATCCCTATCAACTGCCCGGCGACGAGAAGGCGGAGAAGCCGGCATGACGGGCAGCAATTCCCCCGCTGAAAGCACGGACGTCTTCGAGCGCACCCCGCCCGAGGGCAAGCCGCTGGACGGCTCGATCCCAGAAACCCCGGTCCGCAAGTTCAACATCAACTTCGGCCCCCAGCACCCGGCCGCGCACGGCGTGCTTCGCCTGGTGCTGGAGCTGGACGGCGAGCTGGTCGAGCGGGTCGACCCGCACATCGGCCTGCTGCACCGCGGCACCGAGAAGCTGATGGAAGGGCGGCCCTACACCCAGAACACGCCCTATTTCGACCGCCTCGACTACGTCGCTCCGATGAACCAGGAGCACGCCTTCGTCATGGCCATCGAAAAGCTGATGGGCCTGGAGGTGCCGATCCGCGGCCAGCTGATCCGCGTGCTCTACAACGAGATCGGCCGGATCCTGAACCACCTGCTGAACGTCACCACCCAGGCCATGGACGTCGGCGCCCTGACCCCGCCGCTGTGGGGCTTCGAGGAGCGCGAAAAGCTGTTCGTGTTCTATGAGCGCGCCTCCGGGGCTCGGATGCACGCCAACTACTTCCGGCCGGGCGGCGTTCGCCAGGACCTGCCGCCGGAGCTGGTGCAGGACATCGAGGACTGGGCCAAGGCGTTCCACAAGCCGCTGGCTGACATCGACAAGCTGATCACCGGCAACCGCATCTTCAAGCAGCGCAACGTCGACATCGGCGTGGTCAGCAAGCAGGAAGCCATCGACTGGGGCTTCACCGGCGTGATGGTGCGCGGCTCGGGCATCGCCTGGGACCTGCGCCGCAACCAGCCCTACGAGTGCTACGACCAGCTTGAGTTCGACATCCCGCTGGGCGTCAACGGCGACTGCTACGACCGCTACCTCTGCCGCATGGAAGAGATGCGCCAGTCGATCCGCATCATCCTGCAGTGCACCGAGCGCCTCAAGAAGACGCCCGGCCTGGTGCTGAGCGACGACCACAAGGTGTCGCCGCCGCGCCGGGGCGAGATGAAGCGCTCGATGGAGGCGCTGATCCACCATTTCAAGCTCTACACCGAGGGCTTCCACGTGCCGGCCGGCGAGGTCTACGCCGCGGTCGAGGCGCCCAAGGGCGAGTTCGGCGTCTACCTGGTCGCCGACGGCACCAACAAGCCCTACCGCTGCAAGATCCGCGCGCCGGGCTTCCCGCACCTGGCGGCCATGGACTGGATCAATCGCGGCCACATGCTGGCCGACGTTTCCGCCATCCTCGGCAGCCTCGACATCGTGTTCGGGGAGATCGACCGGTGAGCGTGGCGACCCTAAGCCCGACCGACCTCGCCCAGGCCCAGCTCGACGCCTACAACGTCCAGGACCTGGACGCGCACTGCGCCTGCTACGCCGACGACGTGGTGGTGGCCGACTTCAACGGCGCCGTGGTTCGCCAGGGCATGGCCGCCTATCGCGAGGCCTACGCCAAGCTGTTCGCCGAGTTCCCCCAGAACAAGGCCGAGCTGGTCAACCGGATCGTGATCGGAAACACCGTCATCGACCATGAACGGGTGGCGCGCACGCCCGGCGGCGACACCTTCCAGGTGGCCGCGATCTACACCATCGCCGGCGGCAAGATCGCCCGCGTCGACTTCGTCAGGGGCTAGTCCATGTCCGTCCGCCGCCTCGCCAAGGAACAGCCCGCGAGCTTCGCCTTCACGCCGGAATACCTGGAGAAGGCCAACTGGTGGATCGCCAAGTACCCGACCGGCCGCCAGCAGTCGGCGGTGATCCCGCTGCTGTGGCTGGCGCAGAAGCAGGAAGGCTGGGTGTGCGAGCCCGCCCTGCGCGTCATCGCCGACATGCTGGGCATGCCCGTGATCCGCGTGTTCGAAGTGGCGACCTTCTATGTGATGTTCCAGCTGGAGCCGGTGGGCAAGGTCGCCTTCGTGCAGCTCTGCGGCACCACGCCCTGCATGCTGCGCGGCGCCAAGGACCTGGAGAAGGTCCTGATCGAAAGGATCGGCCCCAAGAACCACGTCTCCAAGGACGGCAAGTTCTCCTGGGAAGAGGTCGAGTGCCTGGGCGCCTGCACCCACGCCCCGATGGCCGCCATCAACGACTACTACTACGACGACCTGTCGCCGCAGATCCTTAGGCAAATCCTCGACGACTTCGCGGCCGGCAAGAAGCCCGAGCCAAAGTCCTACATCGGCCGCCAGGGCGCCGCGCCGGAGGGCGGGCCGCAGGTCCTGCTCGATCCCAAGCTCTACGACGGCTCGGCCGCCAAGCCGATCAAGAAGCTACCCAACGCGCCGGGCGCCAAGCCCAAGGAACCCGCGGCTTGAGCCACACCCTACACACCGCTCATCCCGGCGAAGGCCGGGACCCAGGAAAGCCTCTCGGCCTTCCGGGGCGCCTGGCGATTCCCGTGGCGAGTGTTCTGGTTGTTCGAACCGCCGCCCTGGATCCCGGCCTTCGCCGGGATGAGCGGGGGTATTGGGGATGAGCGACGTCGCCATCCAGCAGAAGCGCCTGATCACCACCCTGATCATCAACGGCGTCTGCGCCCTGGCCGCCGTGGCCGGGATCGTGGGCGGCATGGCGTTTCACATCGGCTGGATGAACTGGCTGTTCGGCGCCGCCCTGATGGTCGGCTTCGGCGCCCAGATCTGGCTGATCGCCGGCTTCCTCAAGGGGCGCGGCGCCTGATGGACGAGGACGCCGCCCTCCTGGCCCAGCGCATGGCCTATCTGGACGCCTATCGCGGCCTCTATCGTCGCGAGCAGACGGCGGGCCTGGTGCTCTGCCTGCTGGGCGTGCTGGTGCTGGTGGCCGGCCGCTACCGGCCCGAGACGCCGCCCTGGCTGGTGTGGGTCGGCGCCGCCGTCATCGGCGCCGGCTGGCTGCTCTTCACCCTGGTCATTTTCCGGCGCACCGCCTGGGTGCGCGCCCATCCCTTCGACCCCTCGGGTCAAAGCTGAACGGTTCAAGCATGGTCGGCATTCTGGAAGACAAGGATCGCATCTTCACCAACCTCTACGGCGTCCATGACTGGGGCCTGGAGGGGGCGAAGCAGCGCGGGATCTGGAACGGCACCGCCGAGATGCTGAAGATGGAGCCCGAGTGGCTCTGCGAGCAGATCAAGAACTCCGGCCTGCGCGGCCGCGGCGGCGCCGGCTTTTCCACGGGCCTGAAGTGGACCTTCATGCCCAAGCAGGAGAGCGAGCGTCCGCACTACCTGGTGGTCAACGCCGACGAGTCCGAGCCGGGCACCTGCAAGGACCGCGAGATCATGCGCTATGATCCGCACCGGCTCATCGAGGGCTGCCTGGTCGCCTGCCGCGCCATCCGCGCCCACGACTGCTTCATCTACATCCGCGGCGAATACGTGCTCGAGCGCGAGCGCCTCGAGGCGGCGATCGTGCAGGCCACCGAGGCCGGGCTGATCGGCAAGAACTCCAAGCTGGGCTGGGACTGCAACATCCGCGTCACCCACGGCGGCGGGGCCTATATCTGCGGCGACGAGATGGCGCTGCTGGAGAGCCTGGAAGGCAAGAAGGGCCAGCCGCGCCTGAAGCCGCCGTTCCCGGCCGGCGCCGGCGTCTACGGCTGCCCGACCACGGTCAACAACGTCGAATCGATCTCGGTGGGGCCGGAAATCCTGCGCCGCGGGGCCGAGTGGTTCACCCAGTTCGGCCGTGCGAACAACACCGGCACCAAGCTGATGAGCGCCTCGGGCCACGTCCTGAAGCCCTGCGTGGTCGAGGAGGCGATGTCGATCCCGATCCGCCAGCTCATCGACGAGCACTTCGGCGGCGTGCGGGGCGGCTGGGGCAACCTCAAGGCCATCATCCCCGGCGGTTCGTCGGTGCGGATGATCCCGGCCGAGGAGGCCGAGACGGCGCTGATGGACTTCGACAGCCTGTCGGCGCTCAAGAGCGGCCTCGGCACCGCGGCCATGATCGTCATGGACAAGGACACCGACCTGATCCGCGCCATCGCGCGCCTCAGCTACTTCTACAAGCACGAGAGCTGCGGCCAGTGCACGCCCTGCCGCGAAGGCACCGGCTGGATGTGGCGGATCATGGAGCGGATGGTCACCGGCGAGGCCGACCCCAAGGAGATCGACATGCTCCTGGACGTGGCTAGCCAGGTCGAGGGCCATACCATCTGCGGCCTCGGCGACGCCGCCGCCTGGCCGATCCAGGGCCTCTTCCGCCACTTCCGCCACGAGGTGGAAGACCGCATCGCCGCCTACCGCGCCCGCAAGCCGCACGTTCAGGGCGCGAGCCTGGTGGCGGCGGAGTAGGGCGACGCCTGAACTGGCGGCTGCTGGGGCGATTGCCGACCCGCTCGGACGTAGCGGAACACTTCGGCTGACAGGGGCTTGCCCCCCCTCTATCCCGCTCATCCCGACGAAAGTCGGGACCCAGATTGGCCTCTCCGGCGCCAGGACTCCATCGCGTTCTGGCGAACCGCGGCGTCGCCCTGGGTCCCGGCCTTCGCCGGGATGAGCGGGTGTTGGGTGTTGATCTGGTTCGGAAAATCAATCGTACTCGGGGCCCCGGGGCGGGCCGATGAGCGAAGACAGCAATCACGACATCACCGGCGACGCCCTGCGACGCGCCCTGGCCGATCCCAACACCGACGTCGGCATCGCCCTGCAGGCGCCGCCGCGCACCTGGCGGCTGGTCATCGGCTCGGTGGAGTTCTGGGCCCTGGTCGGCGGCCTCTCGGCCGTGGTCACCGCCCTGACCGCGGTGATCGCCGTCGGCGTCGGCGTCTACCAGCTCAAGATCACCCGCGAGGTGACCATCATGGATTCCACCTACCAGAGCTGGAACGCCCTGAATCAGGCCACCCTGGCCAACCCCGAACTGGCCTGCCCGAACACCGACGAGAAGTTCCGCAAGCTGATGGCGACCACCGACCCGCGCTCGGTGAACGGCGACACCTATCAGGACCGCTACACCGCCTACGGCTACATGCTGATCACCACCTCCGAGCAGATTCTGCAGATGGCGCCGGGCGATCGGCGGTGGGCGTTCCTGATCAAGGAGCGCATCAAGTGCAACGCACCGGCGATTCGGTACCTACAAGCGGAAGGAACCTACGAAAAACGCTATTCCTGCCGCCTAAGACGCGTTATCGCCGACGCGCTGAATCAACCCGCCCCGATTTGCCGCAAGGACGACGAGTAGCCGCGCATGCCAAAGGCCAAGGTCAACGGCGTCGAGATCGAATTCGAGAACGGCATGACCGTTCTTCAGGTCGCCGAACTGGCCGGGGAGGAGATCCCCCGGTTCTGCTATCACGAGCGTCTGTCCATCGCGGGCAACTGCCGCATGTGCCTGGTGGAAGTGAAGCCCGGGCCGCCGAAGCCCCAGGCCTCGTGCGCCCTGCCGGCCGCCGACAACCAGGAGATCTTCACCAACACCCCGATGGTCCAGAAGGCCCGCCAGGGGGTGATGGAGTTCCTGCTGATCAACCACCCGCTGGACTGCCCCATCTGCGACCAGGGCGGCGAGTGCGACCTGCAGGACCAGTCGATGGGCTACGGCCGCGACCACACCCGCTACGAGGAGAACAAGCGGGCCGTCGAAGAAAAATACATGGGTCCCCTCATCAAGACGGTGATGACCCGCTGCATCCAGTGCACCCGCTGCGTGCGCTTCGTGACGGAAATCGCCGGCGTGCCCGACATCGGCCTGATCAGCCGCGGCGAGGACGTGGAGATCACCACCTATCTCGACAAGGCCGTGGCCAGCGAGCTGTCGGCCAACGTCATCGACCTCTGCCCCGTGGGCGCGCTGACATCCAAGCCCTACGCCTTCAACGCCCGCCCGTGGGAGCTGAAGAAGACCGAGACGGTGGACGTCATGGACGCCCTGGGTTCGGCCATCCGCGTCGACGTGCGCGGGCCGGCGGTGCTGCGCGTGCTGCCCCGCGTCAACGACGAGATCAACGAGGAATGGATCTCGGACAAGACCCGCTACGCCTGTGACGGCCTCGGCCGCCAGCGCCTCGACCGGCCCTTCGTGCGCGTCGGCGGCAAGCTGCAGCCGGCCACCTGGGCCGAGGCCCTCGACGCCGTCGCCGCCCGCATCAAGGCCTCCAGCGCCGAGCGCGTCGGCGTCATCGCCGGCGACCTGCAGGACGCCGAATCCATGAAGGCGGCGCTCGACCTGTTCGGCGGGGCAGGGGTCAAGAACCTCGACTGCCGCCAGGACGGCGCGGCCCTGGGCGCCGGCCCCCGCGAAGGCTGGCTGTTCAACTCGACCATCGCCGGGATCGAGGAGGCCGACGTGGTCCTCTTCGTCGGGACCAACCCACGCCTCGAGGCGCCGGTGCTCAACGCCCGCTTCCGCAAGCAGTGGCTGGCCGGCAAGACCCGCTTCGGGGTGATCGGCGAGGCCGCCGACCTGACCTTCGGCTACGACCACTTGGGCGCCGGCCCGGCCAGCCTCACGGGCCTCGCCAAGAGCAAGTCCGACTTCGCCAAGGCCTTCAAGGCCGCCAGCAAGCCGGCGATCGTCGTGGGGCAGGGGGCTCTGGCCCGCCCGGACGGCGCGGCGGTCCTCAAGGCGGCGGCCGACGTCGCCAAGGCCTTCGGCGTGGTGCGCGAAGGCTGGAACGGCTGGAACGTCCTGCACACCGCCGCCGCCCGCGTGGGCGGCCTCGACCTGGGCTTCGTCCCCGGCGAGGGCGGCAAGAGCGCCGCCGAGATGGTTCGCAAAGGCGCGCTGGACGTGCTGATCCTGCTGGCCGCCGACGAGATCGACCTGAAGGACACCGACGCCTTCGTCGTCTACCTGGGCACCCACGGCGACGCCGGCGCGCACCGGGCCGACGTCATCCTGCCGGGCGCCGCCTACACCGAAAAGGCCGGCCTCTACGTCAACACCGAGGGGCGGGTTCAGCGGGGCGAACGCGCCGCCTTCCCCAAGGGCGAGGCCAAGGAAGACTGGGCCATCCTGCGGGCGCTGTCCGAAAAGGTCGGCGCGGCCTTGCCCTACGACACCCTGGACCAGCTCCGCGCAAAGCTGTTCGCCGACCATCCGACCTTTGGCCAGATCGACCACGCGCCGGGCTCGATTCCGACCGCGTTCGACCTCAGCGCCCTCGGCGCGGCCGGCGACGTCTCGGACGCGCCCTTCGCCAGCCCGGTGAAGGCCTTCCACCTGACCAACCCCATCGCGCGCGCCAGCGTGACCATGGCCGAGTGCGCGGCCCTGGCCTCCGGCGCCGCCAAGATCGCCGCGGAGTAGGGCGCATGGACTGGACCACGGGCTTGGGCTGGTTCCTGTTCCACCTGGGGCAGATCCTGCTGGTGATCGTGCCGCTGCTGGTGGCGCTGGCCTTCTTCATGTGGGGCGACCGCAAGGTCTGGGCCGGCGTTCAGATGCGCAAGGGCCCCAACGTGGTCGGCCCCTTCGGCCTGCTGCAGTCCTTCGCCGACCTCTTCAAGTTCGTGATCAAGGAGATCGTGGTCCCGGCCGGGGCGGACAAGTTCGTCTTCCTGCTGGCGCCCCTGATCACCTTCGCCCTGGCCCTGGTCGGCTGGGCCGTGGTGCCCATGGGCCCCGGCTGGGTGATCGCCAACATCAACGTCGGCATCCTCTACCTCTTCGCCATCTCCTCGCTCGGCGTCTACGGCATCATCATGGGCGGCTGGGCGTCCAACTCGAAGTACCCCTTCCTGGGCAGCCTGCGCTCGGCGGCCCAGATGGTCAGCTACGAGGTCTCCATCGGCTTCGTGATCATCACCGTGATCCTTCTGTCGGGCACGATGAACCTGCAGGGCATCGTCGAGAAGCAGGCCGGCGGCTTCTGGAACTGGAACGTCCTGGGCGGCGGCGGCGGCCCGCAGCATCTGATCGCCACGGTGATCATGGTCCCGATGATGGTCGTGTTCTTCATCTCGGCCCTGGCCGAGACCAACCGCCCGCCCTTCGACCTGCCCGAAGCGGAGTCGGAACTGGTGGCCGGCTACCAGGTGGAATACTCCTCCTCGCCCTTCCTGCTGTTCATGATCGGCGAGCTGGCGAACATCATCCTGATGTGCGCCATGATCAGCATCCTGTTCTTCGGCGGCTGGCACGCGCCCTGGCCGGAGGACTACCTCAAGGGCTGGAACCCGACGCTCGCCAGCCTGCACGGCCTGGTCATGCTGTGGGGCAAGATCACCCTCTGGTTCATCATGTTCGCCCTGGTGAAGGCCATCGTGCCCCGCTACCGCTACGACCAGCTGATGCGCCTGGGCTGGAAGGTCTTCCTGCCGACGTCGGGCATCGCGGTGGCCCTGGTGGCGGGCCTGCGCGTCTACGGGATCATCGGCTGATGCGCGCCGGCGCCGTCCTCCTGATCGCCTCGGCGGCCAGCCTGGCCCTCTCGGCCTGCGCCGGCGGCTCCTATGGGCTGCAGGAGGGCGACGCCAACTACGACGCCGTCAAGAAGGCGTCGGACGAATGCAAGGCCCGCGGCGGCCACATCCAGCTCAAGAGCGGCGGCGACACCACCGAGCTCGGCGACTACGAGTGCAAAATGGACAAGGGAAAGTAGCCCGGCCATGTTCCAGCGCATCAACCAGGCGGTCCGCGGCGCGGCCCTGATGGACTTCGGCGGGGCCTTCTTCATGGCCCTGCGCTACATGGCCTCGCCCAAGGCCACGGTGCTCTATCCCAACGAGCGCGGGCCCCAGTCGCCCCGTTTCCGCGGCGAGCACGCCCTGCGCCGCTATCCCAACGGGGAAGAGCGCTGCATCGCCTGCAAGCTGTGCGAGGCCATCTGCCCGGCCCAGGCCATCACCATCGAGGCCGAGCCGCGCGCCGACGGCAGCCGCCGCACGACCCGCTACGACATCGACATGGTCAAGTGCATCTACTGCGGCCTGTGCCAGGAGGCCTGCCCGGTGGACGCCATCGTCGAGGGCCCGAACGTCGAGTTCGCCGTGGAGACCCGCGAGGAGCTCTACTACGACAAGGAACGCCTGCTGGGGAACGGCGACCGCTGGGAGCGGCAGATCGCCAAGAACCTGGAGCTGGACGCGCCGTACCGGTAGGGGCGGCGGGGGGCTGGAAAAGATTGCGCGCGCCCGGGGCGCGGGGGGTTCCCCGGCGGTCCGAACGCGCTATGAGCAAACCGCGACTCGTGGCGGGGCGTCGCGCCTCCCCGGGCCGCATCTGAGAGACGGGAGTTAGAGCGGCCCTATGCTGCAGGCCATCGCCTTCTACCTGCTCGCCGCCGGCGTGATCGGGGCTGCGCTGGGAGTCGTCTCGGCGCGCAATCCCGTGCACTCCGTGCTGTTCCTGATCACCGCCTTCTTCTCCGCCGCCGGCCTCTTCGTGATGATGGGCGCCGAGTTCCTGGCGATGCTGCTGGTGGTCGTCTACGTCGGCGCCGTGGCGGTGCTGTTCCTGTTCGTCGTCATGATGCTCGACGTCGACTTCGCCGCCCTGCGCCAGGGCTTCGCCCGCTACCTGCCCCTCGGCGGCCTGGTCGGCATCTGGCTGACCATCGAGATGGTCTTCGTCAGCGCCTCGGTGGCGCGTGACGGCGCGGCCGGCAAGGTCGCCGGCGGGCCCCAGGCCGCCAGCGGCGACGTCACCAACATCGAGACCATCGGCCGGGTGCTCTACACCGACTACATCTACTTCTTCCAGGCGGCGGGGATGGTGCTGCTGGTGGCCATGATCGGCGCCATCGTCCTGACCCTCAAGCACCGCCAGGGCGTCAAGCGCCAGAACATCGCCGACCAGGTGGCCCGCACGCCGGCCAAGGGCATGCGCATCGTGGGCATCAAGTCGGGCGAGGGGATCGAGGCATGACCATCGGACTTGGGCACTACCTGGGCCTCGCCGCCATCCTGTTCACCATCGGCGTCTTCGGCATCTTCGTGAACCGCAAGAACGTCATCGTCATCCTGATGTCGATCGAGCTGATCCTGCTGGCCGTGAACATCAACCTGGTCAGCTTCTCGGTGTTCCTGCACGACGTGGTCGGGCAGATCTACGCCATGTTCGTGCTCACCGTGGCGGCCGCCGAGGCGGCCGTGGGCCTGGCCATCCTGGTGACCTTCTTCCGCAACCGCGGCGACATCGCCGTGGACGACGCCTCGATGATGAAGGGCTGACATGACCACGCCAGAACTCATCGTCACCACCGCGGTCTTCGCGCCCCTGGCGGGCGCGGCCATCGCCGGGCTGTTCGGCCGCTACATCCCCGAAAAGGTCTCCATGACGGTGACCACCGGGCTCCTGTTCCTGGCCTGCCTGCTGGCCTGGACCACCTTCACCCAGGTCGCCTGGGGCTCGTGGACCAGGCCCTTCACGGTCGAGCTCGCGCCCTTCATCAACATCGGCAAGTTCCAGTCCTTCTGGAGCGTGCGCGTCGACACCCTGTCGGCGGTGATGCTGATCGTGGTGACCACGGTCTCGTCCCTGGTCCACCTCTATTCCTGGGCCTACATGGCCGAGGACGAGCACAAGCCGCGCTTCTTCGCCTACCTGTCGCTGTTCACCTTCGCCATGCTGGCGCTGGTGACCGCCGCCGACTTCATGCAGCTGTTCTTCGGCTGGGAAGGGGTGGGCCTGGCCAGCTACCTGCTGATCGGCTTCTGGTACCACAAGCCCACCGCCAACGCGGCCTCCATCAAGGCCTTCGTGGTCAACCGGGTCGGCGACTTCGGCTTCGCGCTCGGCATCATGACGGTGTTCTGGTCCTTCGGGACCATCCGCTTCGCCGAGATCTTCCCGGCCGTCGCCGCTCACGGGCACGACACCTGGGTCTTCGCCGGCCAGACCTGGCGGCTGATGGACCTGGCCTGCGCCCTGCTGTTCGTCGGCGCCATGGGCAAGTCGGCCCAGTTCTTCCTGCACACCTGGCTGCCGGACGCCATGGAGGGCCCGACCCCGGTCAGCGCCCTGATCCACGCGGCGACCATGGTCACCGCCGGCGTCTACATGGTCTGCCTCTTGTCGCCGATGTTCGAATACGCCCCGACGGCCAAGGCCATCGTCACCCTGATCGGCGCGGTCACGGCCCTCTTCGCCGCCACCGTCGGCCTGGCCCAGAACGACATCAAGCGGGTCATCGCCTATTCGACCTGCTCGCAGCTCGGCTACATGTTCTTCGCCGCCGGCGTCGGGGCCTACCAGGGCGGCATGTTCCACCTCTTCACCCACGCCTTCTTCAAGGCGCTGCTGTTCCTGGGCGCGGGCTCGGTGATCATGGGCATGCACCACGAGCAGGACATGCGGAAGATGGGGGGCCTGTGGAAGTACATGCCCGTCACCTACGCGGTGATGATGATCGGCACCCTGGCCATCACCGGCGTCGGCCTGCCGGGCGTCGAGCTGGGCTTTGCCGGCTTCTATTCCAAGGACGCGATCATCAACGCCGCCTACCTGGCCGGCCTCAACAACCCGATCGCGGGCTTCGCCTTCATGGTCGGCCTGTTCGCCGCGGGCCTGACCAGCTTCTACTCCTGGCGCCTGGTGTTCATGACCTTCCACGGTACGGCCAAGTGGGGCCACGACGCGCACCATGCCGACGACCACGGCCACGACGCTCACGCCGACGCCCACGCCCATGACGATCACGGCCACGGCCACGACCACACGCCGCATGAGAGCAGCTGGGTCGCCCTGACGCCGCTGGTGATCCTGGCGGTGGGCGCCGTCGCCGCCGGCTACGTCTTCCACAACCTCTTCGTGGGCGAGGGCCGGACCGAGTTCTGGCGCGGGGCCATCTTCACCCTGCCGACCAACCATGTGCTCGACTACGAGGGCAAGCTGCCCGAGTGGGTGGTCTGGGCGCCGCTGGCGGTCACCGCCGCCGGCTTCGTGATCGCCTGGTTCACCTACATCCGCTACGAGGGCTTCGGCGCTCGCCTGGCCGCCCGCAAGGGCCCGCTGTGGACGTTCCTCTACAACAAGTGGTTCTTCGACGAGCTCTATGACGCCACCTTCGTGCGGGCCGCCAAGTTCCTGGGCGACCTCTTCTGGAAGGGGGGCGACCAGAAGCTGATCGACGGCCTGGGGCCCAACGGGGTCTCGGCGGTGTCCTACGCCGTGGGCAAGGGGACCGGTCGGCTGCAGACGGGCTACGTCTACCACTACGCCTTCGTCATGCTCCTGGGCGTGGCGGCCCTGCTCACCTACGCGCTGTACAGCTTCTGACGATGGCCGGCATCCTCTCCCTCACCACCTTCCTGCCCCTGGTCGGCGTCGCGGCGATCCTGCTGCTGCGCCTTTCGGGCAAGCCCGACGACGCGCGCACGGTCAGCGGCGCCAAGTGGATCGCGCTGGCGACCACCCTGGCCACCCTGGCGATGTCCGTGGCTGTGGTCGCGAAGTTCGACCCGGCCCAGAGCGGCTTCCAGTTCCTGGAGGACGCGGATTGGTTCGCGGGGCTGCACTACCGCATGGGCGTCGACGGCATCTCGGTGCTGTTCGTCCTGCTCACCGCCTTCCTGATGCCGCTCTGCGTCGTCGCCAGCTGGAAGTCGATCGAGAAGCGCGTGCTCGAATACATGATCGCCTTCCTGGTCCTCGAGACCCTGGTGATCGGCGTCTTCTGCGCGCTGGACCTGATCCTCTTCTACCTGTTCTTCGAGGGCCAGCTGATCCCGATGTTCCTGATCATCGGCATCTGGGGCGGCAAGAACCGCATCTACGCGGCCTTCAAGTTCTTCCTCTACACCCTGCTGGGCTCCGTCCTGATGCTGGCGGCGATCCTGGGCATGATCCTCATCGCCCACACCTCCTCGATCCCCGAGCTGATGGCCTTCAAGTTCGCCCCGGCGGTGCAGACCTGGATGTGGCTGGCCTTCTTCGCCTCCTTCGCGGTCAAGATGCCGATGTGGCCGGTCCACACCTGGCTGCCCGACGCCCACGTGGAGGCGCCGACCGCCGGTTCGGTGATCCTGGCCGGGATCCTGTTGAAGATGGGCGGCTACGGATTCATGCGCTTCTCGCTGCCGATGTTCCCCAACGCCAGCGCCCAGTTCGCGCCCCTGGTCTTCGCCCTGTCGGTGATCGCCATCGTCTACACCTCGCTGGTCGCCTTCCGTCAGACCGACATCAAGAAGCTGATCGCCTATTCCTCCGTCGCCCACATGGGTTTCGTGACCATGGGCATCTTCTCGGGCAACCTGCAGGGCGAGCAGGGCGCGCTCTTCCAGATGCTCAGCCACGGCCTGATCTCCGGCGCGCTCTTCCTCTGCGTCGGCGTGGTCTACGACCGCATGCACACGCGGGAGATCGCCTTCTACGGCGGCCTCGTGAACCGCATGCCCTGGTACGCGGCGGTGTTCATGCTGTTCACCATGGGCAACGTCGGCCTGCCCGGCACCTCGGGTTTCGTCGGCGAGATCCTGACCATGACCGGGGTCTACGGCGCCTCCACCTGGACGGCCCTGATCGCGGCCACCGGCGTCATCCTCTCGGCGGTCTACGCCCTGACCCTCTACCGCCGCGTGGTGTTCGGCCAGATGACCAATCCGGCCCTGGGCTCGATCACCGACCTGGAGCAGCGGGAAGTGCTGATCTTCCTGCCGCTGATCATCGGCACCCTGGTGCTGGGCGTGCAGCCCAACCTGGTGTTCAACCTGACCAACGCTTCGGTCGACCATCTCGTGGCCGCGTTCAACGCGGCGGCCGGCAAGTAGGGGCGCCCCGATGCTGAACGACGCCTTCGCCCTCGCCGGACCCGAGATCATCCTCGGCGCCGGCGCCCTGGTCCTCCTGGTGCTGGGGGCCTTCCTGGGCCGCGGCCCGGTGTTCTCCCTGGCCGCCGTCGCCGTCCTGGCCGCCGCTGCCGTGGACGCGGTGATGGGCCCCATGGGCCGCGCCTTCTCCGGCGGCCTGGTCGCCGACCCGATCTCGACCTTCGCCAAGGTCGCCATCTACGCCGCCAGCGCCGTGGCCATCCCGCTCGGCGACGCCTGGATGGTCAAGCGCGGCACGGCCCGCTTCGAGTTCCCGGTCCTGGTCGTCCTGGCCGCGCTCGGCATGGGCATGATGGCCTCCGCCGGCGACCTCATCAGCCTCTACATCGGCATCGAGCTGCACAGCCTGGCGCTCTACATCCTGGCCGCCTTCCAGCGCGACGACGCCAAGAGCTCCGAGGCAGGCCTGAAGTACTTCGTGCTGGGCGCCCTGTCGTCCGGCCTGCTGCTCTACGGCGCCTCGCTGATCTACGGCTTCGCCGGCTCGACCCGCTTCGAGGTCATCGCCCAGGTGGTCCAGGCGCACGCCGGGGCAGGGGTGCTGTTCGGCCTGGTGTTCCTGATCTGCGGCCTGGCCTTCAAGGTCTCCGCCGCGCCCTTCCACATGTGGACCCCGGACGTCTACGAAGGCGCCCCGACGCCCATCGTCGGCTTCTTCGCCGGCGCCCCCAAGATCGCCGCCATGGTGCTGCTGGCCCGGGTCCTGACCGAGGGCTTCGGCGGCGCCATCGAGCAGTGGCGCCAGGTCCTCAGCCTGATCGCCCTGGCCTCCGTGGCCGTCGGCGCCTTCGCCGGCCTGGCCCAGAAGAACCTCAAGCGCCTGTGGGCCTATTCCTCCATCGCCAACATCGGCTACGCCCTGGTGGGCCTGGCCGCCGGCGGTCAGGCGGGCGTCCAGTCCATGCTGATGTTCATGGTCCTCTACACCATCGACGTCACCGGCTTCTTCGCCTGCCTGGCGGCCCTGAACCGCGACGGCAAGCCGATGGAGACCATGGACGACATGGCCGGCCTGATGAAGCAGCGCCCGGGCCTGGCCCTGGCCATGACCGCCTTCTCGCTGTCGGCCCTCGGCCTGCCGCCCTTCAGCGGCTTCTTCGCCAAGTTCTACGTCTTCAAGGCGGCGATCGGCGCCGGCGGCTACATGCCGGCGGTGGCCGTGGCGGCCCTGGTGGGCAGCGTCGTGGCCGCCTTCTACTACCTGCGCCTGATCAAGGTGATGTGGCTGGACGAGGCGCCCGGCGCCACCGAGGCCCCGGCCGGCGGCGCCCGCGTGGTGGCCTATTCGGCGGCCCTCTTCGCCCTGCCCGTGGTGCTGGTGGCGCTCAAGGGCCTCGACCTCCTGTCCCTGGCGGCCGCGGCCGGACTGGGGCTCCACTAGCCTTATGGCCTTTCCGCCGATCGAGGCGCTGGACGAGATCGACTCCACCAACGCCGAGGCGCGGCGGCGGGCCGAAGCCGGCGAGACCGGCCCGGTGTGGATCACCGCCACGCGCCAGACCGCCGGGCGCGGCCGGCGCGGCCGCAGCTGGGAGACCGGCAAGGGCAATCTCGCCGCCACCCTCCTCTGCGTCACCGCCAAGCCGCCGGTGGAGGCGGCCCAGATCTCCTTCGTGGCGGCCCTGGCCGTGGCGGATCTGGCCCAGGCCTTCGTCCCGCCCAGCCTGGTCAGCCTCAAATGGCCCAACGACCCCATGATCGCCGGCCGCAAGGCCAGCGGCATCCTGGT
>JAFEEA010000209.1 GCA_018241335.1 Pseudomonadota bacterium | reverse complement strand
CCACTGAACGTCGTCCTGCCGCGCTCGGCGCACCTGGCCTTCGACAAGGCCGCCGCCCTGATGGAGATCGAGGTCCGGCGCACGGCGCTGAGGGACCTGCTGGCCGACCCAGCGGCCATGGACGCGGCCGCCGACGACCACACCATCATGATCGTGGGCTCGGCGCCCTGCTTTCCCTATGGCCTGATCGACCCGATCGCCGAGCTGGGCGCCTTGGCCCAGGCGCGGAACCTGTGGCTCCATGTTGACGCCTGCGTCGGCGGCTATGCGGCGCCCTTCGTGCGGATGAACGGCGGCGACATCCCGGCCTTCGACTTCGCGGTGGCGGGGGTCTCGTCGATGTCGGCGGACCTGCACAAGTACGGCTTCTGCGCCAAGGGCGCCTCGACGGTGCTGTTCCGCAGCCAGGACCTCTGGAAGCGGATGGTGTTCGACTTCCGCGACTGGCCGGGCGGGCGGATGGTGACCCCGACCCTGGCCGGCACGCGCCCCGGCGGCGCCATCGCGGCGGCCTATGCGGTGATGAACTACCTGGGCGTCGAGGGCTACCGCGCCCGCCACAAGCAGGTGACCGATGCCCGGGAGACGATCGAGGCGGGGCTGCGCCAGCGCGGCTACCAGGTGATGGGGCGCCCAAAGTTGGGCCTGATCGCCTATGCCGGCATGCCCAGCGTTCCCGCCCTCTGGGCCAAGCTGCGCGAGCGCGGCTGGTTCACCAGCACCACGTCCGAGCCGCCCGGCCTGCACCTGATGCTGTCGCCGGTGCACGCCGAGGTGGCCCAGACCTATCTCGACGACCTCGACTGGGCGACGAAGGAACTGGGCGCGGCCCCCGCTGGGGGCGAGGCGGCCCGCTACGGCGGCTAGACGGTCCCTTGGCGGGGAGCCCATAAGGGCCGCCTCGTCGTTCCGATCGGCTGTCTCCATGGCGTTCCTGCGCAACAGCGCCGTCAACCGCGCCAACCTCCACTACGCCGTCCAGGCGCTGGCCATGGGGGCCGGCGGGGTGTTCTTCCTGGCCTTCCTGCTGCATGCGGGGGTGTCGGTCCCGGTCACCTTGGTGACCCAGGTCGTCATCCTGGCGGCGCGGTTCGTGGCGCGGTCCGCCGTCCTGCCCCTGGCGCGGCGGTGGGGGCTTAAGCCGCTGCTGATCTTCGGCGCTCTGGTGTTCGGATGCCAGTATCCATTGCTGGCGCAGGTGCATGGGCCGGGCCTCTGGCTCGCGGCTGTGTGTCTGGTCGCGGCGGTGGGGGACGCCTTCTACTGGCCGACCTACCACGCCTATTTCGCCGCCCTGGGCGACGCCGAGCACCGCGGCCACCAGGTCGGCGCGCGCGAGGCCCTGGCGGCGGTGGTGGGCGTGGCGGCGCCGCTGCTGGGCGCCTGGGCGCTGGTCACCCTGGGGCCGACTTCCGCCTTCTCGCTGGTGGGCCTGGTCCAGGCCCTCTCCGTCCTGCCCCTGCTGGACGCCCCCAACGTGCCGGTGGTCGAGCAGGCGCCTGGCGCCTTGCGGTCAGCGGCGATGGGCATGGTGCTGTTCGTGACCGATGGCTGGAACGCGGCCTGCTTCCTGCTCGCCTGGCAGGTGGTGCTGTTCCTGTCCCTCGGCCAGAGCCTGGCGGCCTATGGCGGGGCCATGGCCTTCGCGGCGCTGGCCGGCGCGGTGGGCGGGCTGCTGCTCGGGCGACGGATCGACCTCGGCCATGGGCGCTGGGCCGCCGTGTTCGCCAACCTTGCGCTGGCCGTCGCCGCCCTGGCGCGCGTGGCGAGCGTCGGATCGCCCTGGCTGGCGGTGGGGGCGAATGCGCTGGGGACCCTGGTGGGCGCCCTGGCCGTGCCGGCGACCATGACGGCGGTCTACAACCTGGCCAAGGCCTCGCCCTGTCCGCTCAGGTTCCACGTGGCCAGCGAGGGGGGCTGGGACGCCGGCTGCGCGGCCGGCTGCCTGGTCGCCGCCGCCCTGGCGGCCCTGGGGGTTCCGCTGTCGGTCGCCATCGCCCTGACCGTGCCGGGGGTGCTGGTGAGCGCGGCGGTGCTCTGGCGCTACTATCCGTCCGGGCGGTCGGTCAAAATTGTGCCATGACGGGGCCTGGCCGCGATCATAGGCTTCGCCGACGCCCGCACGGCGGCCCGTTGCCCTCTTGGTGGGCGCCGGCGGTCCGCCTGGGACCTGATCTCGAGCCGGGCTAGCCGGCGGCGACGGTACGCGTAGGATGATGTTGCATCGGGAGACCTGCCCTTGGCCGAAGCGGCGATAACCATCGAAGCCACCGCCATTCCTGACCAGGAGCCGGACAGGGCGCCGGACGCCAGCATGGCGCAGCGGATGGGGGTGTTGCTGAGCGGCGGCGTGGTGCTGGTGCTGCTGCAGTTCGCCTCGCCGGCGGTGGGGCTGATCGGCCTGCCGATCACCTTCTTCCTGAAGAACAAGCTGCACCTGGACGCCCAGGCGGTGGCCAACTTCAACCTGTTCGCCTCGATCCCGCTGATCCTGTCGTTCCTGATCGGCTTCCTGCGCGACCGCTGGAACCCCTTCGGCCTGGGCGACCGGGGCTACCTGACCATCTTCGGCGCGATGACGGCGGTGGGGTTCGCCATCGTGGCCTTCCTGCCGCCAAGCTACGCGACCCTGCTCTTCGGCGTGCTGCTGGTGTCGTCCGGGCTGATGGTCTGTTCCAGCGCGGCGCGGGCCCTGACCTCGGCCATCGGCCAGAAGAACGCCGTGACGGGCATGGCCGGCACCATCGTCAACCTCGCCTCCCTGCTGCCGGACGCCGCATCCTTCGCCCTGGGCGGCTTCCTCAGCCAGGCCCTGGAGGGCCACGAGGCGGCGATGGCCGCGCGGGCCATCTTCCTTCTAGGCGCCGGGCTGATGATCGCGGTGATGCTGTTCGGCCTGTTCGGGCCGCGGCGGCTGTTCGACGCCAGCGTGACCACGCGGGGCCAGTTCACCTTCTGGGCCGACGTCGGCCGGCTGGCCGGCCACTGGCCGGTCTATCTGGTGATGCTGATCTACGTCATTTGGCAGTTCGGGCCGGCCGGGGGCGTGGCGCTGCAGTTCCACCTGGCCAACGACCTGCACGCCACCGACGCCCAGGTGGGGCTCTGGTACGCGCTCTTCTCGCTGGGCTTCATCCCGGTGATCACCGCCTATGGCTGGCTGTGCAGCAAGCTGAAGCTGCGGACCCTGCTGTGGGTCGGCACCCTGCTGGCGATCCCGCAGTTCGCGCCGTTCTTCTTCATTCACTCGGTGCGCGATTCCCTGGTCGCGGCGGTGGTGCTGGGGTTGCTGGGCGGTCTGGGGCAGGGCGCCTATGTCGACCTGGCGATCCGGGTGACGCCCAAGGGGCTGCAGGGCACGATGATGATGCTGCTGGTCAGCACCTACTGGTTCGCCTATCGCGGCGGAGACCTGCTGGGCGCGCGGCTCTACAAGACGGGCGGGTTCAATACGGCGGTGATCGTCACCATCATCGTCTACGCCCTGATCCTGCCGCTGCTGCTGCTGGTGCCGCGGCGCTACATCAATTCGGCGGATGGGCAGGCGCCGGCCGAAGCGGCGCCCTGAGGCAAGTTGATTGCGCCATGGTGCGGCGCAGCGAAAATATGTTGTCCCGGTGCGGAGGTTTTCGGGATGTCTTGCCGCCATGTTTGCCCGTGACGGCATGAATTCCCACATGCTAAGAGGCGCCCGCCCAACGGAGGACCTCATTCCATGCGCATCGGCATCCCCAAGGAGATCAAGACCCTGGAGTTCCGGGTCGGCGCGACGCCCGGCGTGGTGCAGCGGCTGGTGCGCGAGGGCCACGAGGTGTTCGTCGAAGCCAGCGCCGGCGCCGGCATCGGCCTTGCCGACAGCGTCTACGCCGGGGTGGGGGCCAAGATCCTGCCCACCGCCGACACGGTGTTCGAGGCGGCCGAGCTGATCATCAAGGTCAAGGAGCCGCAGCCCATCGAGATCGCGCGTCTGAAGCCGCGGCATGTGCTGTTCACCTATCTGCACCTGGCGGCCGACCCGGACCAGGCCAAGGGGCTGATGGCCTCGGGCTGCACGGCCATCGCCTATGAGACCATCAACGACCGCTGGGGCCGGCTGCCGCTGCTGGCGCCGATGAGCCAGGTGGCGGGGCGCATGTCGGTGGACGTCGGCGCGGTTAACCTGCTGAAGCCGGCCGGCGGGCGCGGCATGCTGCTGGGCGGGGCGCCGGGGGTGCTGCCGGCCAACGTCCTGATCCTGGGCGGCGGGGTGGCCGGCAAGCACGCGGCCCAGATGGCCATCGGCCACGGCGCGGACGTGACCCTGTTCGACATCTCAGCCCAGCGTCTGGAGGAACTGGACGACCAGTTCCACGGGCGGCTGAAGACCGCCTATTCGACCCACGATGCGGTGGCCGAGGCCCTGCCGACGGCCGACCTGGTGATCGGCTGCGTGCTGATCCCCGGCGCCCGCGCGCCGAAGCTGGTGACCCAGGCCGACCTTCGCAACATGAAGCCGGGCTCGGTGCTGGTGGACGTGGCCATCGACCAGGGCGGCTGCTTCGAGACCAGCCACGCCACGACCCACGCCGACCCCACCTATGTGGTGGACGGGGTGATCCACTACTGCGTCGCCAACATGCCGGGCGCCGCGCCCCTGACCAGCACCTACGCCCTGAACGCCGCCACCGCGCCCTACATCGCCGACCTGGCGGCCAAGGGCGTCGACGGGGCCCTGGCGGACGACCCGGGGTTCGCGGCGGGCCTGAACGTGCGCGAGGGCCGGATCACCCATGCGGCGGCGGCCCGATCGCTGGGCTTCAGCTGAGGGGCAGGATTTGCCCCCGGTGCGCCGCTTCGTCCGGTCGGGGACCCCGTTAAACACCGTAGTTTACGGTGATCGGTTCACCCCCGGGTTGGAAGATTTTTGCGCTCCGGGCGATTGATGGCCCTGGAACATAATGGAAACATTCGTTGCGGCGTCAAGCGGAGGCGAGGCGCAGTGGCGTGAGTTGCGGCCTTTGCCTGGGCCCCGGCTTTCGCCGGGGCGAGCGGATGGGGCGGGGCTAGTCTTCGAAGATCGCCACCGCGCGGGTCCAGCCGGCGGAGGCGCCTTTGATCTTGACGGGGAAGCAGGCGACTTCGAAGCCGAAGGGCGGCAGGGCCTCGAGGTTGGAGAGCTTTTCCATCTGCCAGTAGGGGATTTCGCGGCCCGCCTTGTGGCCTTCCCAGATGATCCTGGGGTCGCGATCCTCCGCCCAGCGGCGGGCGGTGTGACTGAAGGGGGCGTCCCAGGACCAGGCGTCGGTGCCGACCACGCGCACGCCGCGCTCGGTGAGGTAGAGCGTCGCCTCACGGCCGAGGCCGCAGCCGGCATGGATGTACTCCGGCTGGCCGAAGACGGACCCGGCCCGCGTGTTGACCAGCACGATGTCGAGAGGCCGCAGTTCGTGGCCGATGCGCGCCAGCTCGGCCTCCACGTCGGCGGCGGTGGCGACGTAGCCGTCGGCGAAATGGCGGAAGTCCAGCTTGACCCCCGGGCGCAGGCACTGGTCGAGCGGCGTCTCGTCGATCGTTGGGGCGGGGCGGGCGCCGCGGTCGGTGGTGGAGTGGAAGTGCCAGGGCGCATCCATGTGGGTGCCGTTGTGGGTGGAGATGGTGACCGTCTCCACGGCCCAGCCCTCGCCGTCGGGCATGTCGTCGGCCGTCAGGCCGGGGAAGCTGCGGGCCATCTGCGGAACGGAGTCGGCGTGGGCCGTGTAGGTGATCCTGGGCTCCATTCCCGGCGGATCGGACGGCACGCCGACTTCGAGGGCGATGGAGAGATCGACGAAGCGTCGAGCCATGGGATCCAGTCCTTTCTCAGGCCGACGCGGCGCGCTGCTTGAGCAGCGTCTTGGGCGCGACGGCGGCATAGCTTTGATCGATCCAGCCCCGGAAGGTCTCCAGGTCGAGTTCGTCTCCGGTCCTTTGCTGGGCGTGCACCCAGCCACTCTTCCAAAGGCCGTGGCCGGCCTTCTCGACGTAGGGCAGGGTGAGCGCCATCTCGCTCGACACCGGCAGCTTGACGGTCACCGACAGCACGTCGGGCGCGGCCGCGTCGCCGCCGAAGAACACGAAGATCTTCTTGCCGACCTTGACCACCGTGTGATCCCAGGGATGGTCGGTCCAGGCTCCGGGAAAGGTCATGGCGTAGGCGATCAACGCGCGCTCCGCCGCCTTGGCGTCCGGCTTGGCCATGGTCCTCATCCTCCCGCCGCCAGTAGCGGGCGCGGCGGGGCGGAGGTCAAGCGGGCGGGGACAACACCGCGTCCACCGCCTCGATCCAGTGGCGGACGGGGGCGGGGGAGGTCTCGCCCAGGTGCATCCAGCAGCCGATGTTGGCGGTGTAGACGGCGCTGGGGGCGTGAGCGTTGAGGGCCGCGACCTTGGCCTCGCGCAAGGGGTCGGCCATGGCCGGGTTCAGGAGCGAATAGGCGCCGGCCGACCCGCAGCACAGATGGGCGTCGGCCACCGGCTGGGGCTGGTAGCCCAGGCGGGTGAGAAGGCGGCCGATGCGGCCCTGGAGCCTCAGGCCGTGCTGCAGGGTGCAGGGCTCGTGCACGGCGACGCGCGGCTGGGCCGGCGGCCGGACGGGGGCCAGGTCGAGGGTCTCGATGACTTCGATGGGGTCGCGGACGTGGTCGGCCACGCGGCGGGCCTTGGCGGCGTAGGCCGGATCGTCGCGCAGCAGGTCGGGGTAGTCGCGGATGAACGCCGCGCAGCCGCTGGCGTTGGCGACGATGGCCTCCGACCCGCCGTCGAGGTCGCCGATCCAGGCATCGATGTTGCGCCGGGCGAAGGCGCGGGCCTCGTCCGTGGCGTCGAGGTGGAAGCTGAGCGCGCCGCAGCAGCCGGCGCCCTGCCGCGGGGCGAGGGCGACGCCGCCGTGGGCGAAGACGCGCTGGGTGTGGGCGTTGAAGTGGGGCGCGGCGACGGCCTGCACGCAGCCGTCCAGCAGGGTCATGCGGCGGTTCGCCGGGGTTGGGGCGCGGACCGCGGGGAGGGAGGGCGG
>JAFEEA010000208.1 GCA_018241335.1 Pseudomonadota bacterium | reverse complement strand
CTCAACCTCAGCTTCACCCGCGTCACAGCGCCCCTGACGGGCAAGGTCTCCGACCGCCGCGTGGCGCCCGGCAACCTGGTCACCGCCGACACGACGGTGCTGACCAATGTCGTCAACCTCGACCCTATCCGCTTCGAGTTCTCCGGTTCCGAGGCCCTGTTCCTCAAGTACCAGCGCGACCAGGGCGGCCTTCGCCAGGCCGCCACACCAGTGCAGATCCGCCTGCAGGACGAGCCGACCTACCGCTGGAACGGCCATCTCGACTTCGTGGACAACGCCATCCTGACCGGCTCGGGCGCGATCCGGGGCCGCGCCGTGGTCGACAATCCCCAGCACTTCCTGACCCCCGGCATGTTCGGCCACATGCGGCTGATGGGCTCGCGGGCCTATGAGGCCATGTTGGTCCCCGACCGCGCCCTGACCACCGACCTTTCGCGCCAGGTGGTCTATGTCGTCGCCCCGGACGGGACCGTGGGCGAACGCGTGGTGGTCGAGGGACCGCTCTATGACGGCCTGCGCGTGATCCGCTCGGGCCTGAAGCCCACCGACCGGGTCATCGTCGACGGGGTCCAGCGCGCCAAGCCGGGCCAGAAGGTCAAGGCCCGCGCCGGCCGTATCCAGGCCGATCCTCAAGCGCCCGCCGGGCCGGACGCCGGCTACGTGGCGCCCCTGCCGTCCTCGGCCACGCCCCCCGACCAGATTCTGGCGCGCTGATGAGGCTGTCGCACTTCTTCATCGACCGGCCGGTTTTCGCCGCGGTGGTGGCGATCCTGATCACCCTGGTGGGCGCCATCGCCTATCCCAGCCTGCCCGTCGCCCAATACCCCGAGATCGCCCCGCCCACCGTCTCGGTCAGCGCCGCCTATCCGGGCGCCTCGGCCGAGGTGCTGGCCGACACCGTGGCCGACCCCATCGAGGAACAGATCAACGGCGTCGAGAACATGCTCTACATGTCCTCGCAGTCGACCGCCGACGGTCACGTCAACATCACGGTCACCTTCAAGCTGGGCACCGACCCCAACGCCGCCCAGGTGCTGGTCGAGAACCGCGTCGCCGTCGCCACCCCGCACCTGCCGCCCGAGGTGGTCGCCTCCGGCGTCACCGTGCGCAAGAGTTCGCCCGACTTCCTGCTGGCCATCCACACCTATTCGCCGGACGGCTCGCTCGACCAGAGCTACATCGCCAACTACGTCGGCCTGCACATCAAGGACGAGATCCTGCGCGTGCCCGGCGTCGGGGACGTGGGTTCCCGCGCGGCGCGGGACTACGCCATGCGCATCTGGATCGACCCCGATCGCGCCGCCGCCCGCGGCCTGACGGTCGAGGACATCGTCGGCGCGCTCAAGAGCCACAACGTCCAGGTCGCCGCCGGCGCCATCGGCCAGCCGCCGCAGGCCCAGGGATCCAGCGCCATCCAGTACAACGTCGAAGCCCTGGGCCGGCTGTCGACGCCCCAGCAATTCGGCGACATCATCATCAGGACCGACGCGCAGGGTCATCCCATTCGCGTCGCCGACGTCGCCCGCGTGGAGCTGGGCGCCGCCGACTACACCACCAACGCCTATCTCAACACCCAGCCGGCGGTGGCCATGGGTGTGCTCCAGCAGCCCGGTTCGAACGCCGTGCAGACCGCGCAGGCGATCAAGGCCACCATGGAGCGCTTGAAGAAGGATTTCCCGCCCGGCCTCGACTACAGGATCATCTACAACCCCACCGAATTCGTCAGCGCCTCGATCAGCGAAGTGGAGAAGACCCTCTTCGAGGCCCTGATCCTGGTCGTCCTGGTGGTGATGGTCTTCCTGCAGAGCTGGCGGGCGGCCCTGATCCCGATCATCGCCATTCCCGTCTCGCTGGTCGGCACCTTCGCGGTCATGGCCGCAGCCGGGTTCTCGCTCAACAACCTCAGCCTCTTCGGCCTGGTGCTGGCCATCGGCATCGTCGTCGACGACGCCATCGTGGTGGTCGAGAACGTCGAGCGCCACCTGCGCGCCGGCATGTCGCCGCGCGAAGCGGCGCACCTGACGATGGACGAGGTCGGCGGGGCCCTGGTGGCGATCGCCCTGGTGCTGGTCGCGGTGTTCGTGCCCACCGCCTTCATCAGCGGCATTTCCGGTCAGTTCTACAAGCAGTTCGCCCTGACCATCGCCACCGCCACCCTGATCTCCCTGGTGGTGTCCCTGACCCTGTCGCCTGCCCTGGCGGCCCTGCTGATGCGGGCGCACGACGACCACGGCGGCGAGATCACCTGGCGGCGCCACCCGGTCCAGCGCTTCGGCCTGCTGTTCAACCACAGCTTCGACAACGTCAGCGACCGCTACTCTCGCCTGACCCACAAGCTGGTGCACATGGCCGCGATCATGCTGGTGATCTATGTCGGCCTGATCGTACTCACTGGCTGGCGCCTGGCCGCGACGCCGCGCGGCTTCATTCCGCCCCAGGACCAGGGCAACCTGCTGATCTCCGCCACCCTGCCGCCAGGAGCCGCCCTGCCTCGCACTGACGCGGTGATGCGCGAGATCGCCAGGCGCGTCCTGGCCGCGCCGGGGGTGAAGGCCGCCTCGGTCTACGCCGGCGTCGACGCGACGAGCAACACCACGGCCTCCAACGGCGGCCAGATCTACCTGATCCTCAAGTCCTTCGAATACCGCGCCGCCCACCACCTGACCCAGGCCGGCATCATCGACGACCTCAAGAAGCGGCTTTCGTCCATCGACGGGGCCGAAATCCGCGTCATCGCCCCGCCGTCGGTGCGGGGCATCGGCACCACCGGCGGCTTCCGGATGATCGTCGAGAACCAGACCGGCGCGACCCCCGAGCAGCTGGAGGCCGTCACTCGCGACCTCGCCGAGGCGGCCAACAAGTCGGACGCCGTCACCGGCGCCTTCACCAGCTTCAGCACCAGGACGCCGCGCCTCTACGCCGACATCGACCGCACCAAGGCCGAGATGCTGGGGGTCAGCGACACCTCGGTGTTCGACACCCTGCAGACCTATCTCGGTTCGACGTTCGTCAACGACTTCAACTTGTTCGGCCGAACGTTCCAGGTCCTGGCCCAGGCCGACCAGCCGTTCCGCAACGACGAGTCGCGCATCGGCGAGCTGCGCACCCGCTCGGCCAGCGGAGCCATGGTGCCGATTGGCTCGGTGGTGAACCTGCGCCACATCACCGGTCCCTATCGGGTGATGCGCTACAACCTCTATCCGTCCGCCGACATCATCGGCGACACCAAGCCGGGCCAGTCCACCGGCCAGGCCATGGCCACCATGGAGCAGCTCGCCCGCCAGCGCCTGCCGGCTGGCTATGGCTTCGAATGGACCGACCTCGCCTACCAGCAACGGCTCGCCGGCAACACCGGCGCCCTGATCTTCGGCCTGGCGGTAGTGTTCGTGTTCCTGCTGCTGGCCGCCCTCTACGAGAGCGTCACCCTGCCGTTCTCGGTGATCCTGATCGTGCCCATGTGTCTGCTGGCCGCCATGCTGGGGGTCAATCTGCGCGGCATGGACAACAACATCCTGACCCAGATCGGCCTGGTGGTGCTGATCGGCCTGGCCGCCAAGAACGCCATCCTGATCGTCGAATTCGCGCGCCAGGGCGAGAGCGAGCATGGCCTGGAGGCCCACGAGGCCGCGTCGGAGGCCGCCCGCACCCGCCTGCGCCCGATCCTCATGACATCCTTCGCCTTCATCCTCGGTGTCGCCCCCCTGGCCTTCGCCTCAGGCGCCGGGGCCGAGATGCGCCAGGCCCTTGGCGTGGCGGTGTTCTTCGGAATGATCGGCGTGACCGCCTTCGGCCTTCTGTTCACGCCGGTGTTCTATGTCGTCATGCGCGCCGTCGCCGCGCGCCTGCCCAAGCCCGCCCGCGGCAAGGGCCGTCACGAGCGCGCCGCCGCATCCCAGCCCAACGCGCCCGGCGCCCTGCCTCCGCCCGGTCCGGAGGACGTTCCATGAGCCGCCTGCGACCGCTGGCGGTTCCCGCCGCGGCGCTCGGCCTCGCCGCCTGCGCAGTCGGGCCGCGGTACGAGCCGCCAACCGCCCCGGCCGGCGCCGTCCAGCCTTTCGTCTCCAGCCAGGCGGGCGTCGCCGAGGACCAGCCCCTGCCGGCCAACTGGTGGCGCCTCTACCAGGACCCGGTCCTCGACAGCCTGGTGCAGCGGGCCTTGACCGAGAACCAGGACCTCAAGGTCGCCGCCTCCAACCTCGCCTACGCCCAGGCGCTGGTGGAGGAGGCCAAGGCCGGCCGCTACCCCTCGACCGACCTTGCCGCCGGCGCGACCTACGGCAAGTCGGCCCAGGACGCCGCCGCCCGCGCCGGGGCGCACATGACCTATTCCGCCGGCTTCACCGCCGCCTATCAGGTCGACCTCTTCGGCCGCATCCGCCGCACCATCGAGGCCGCCCGCGCCAACGCAGAGGCCGTGCGCGGAGCCGAGGACGCGGTGCGCGTCACCGTCGCCGCCGAGACCGCCTCGGCCTACGCGTCCGTCTGCGGCCTGGGCGAACAGCTCGCTGTCGCGCGCCGCTCCGTCGACCTTGTCCAGCAGACCTACGACATCACCGTGCGCCAGCGCGACGCCGGCGCCCTGTCGGACTTCGACGTCGAGCGCGAAGGCGTCCTGCTCGAACAGGCCAAGGCCGCCGTCGGCCCGCTGGAGGGCCAGCGACGCTCGGCCATCTTCACCCTGGCCTCCCTCATCGGCGAAACGCCCGCCGAGGCGCCGGCCGAGGTCCAGGCCTGCGTCACGCCGCCCCGCCTGGCCCAGGCCCTGCCCGTCGGCGACGGCGCCGGCCTCCTCAAGCGGCGGCCGGACATCCGCGAGGCCGAGCGGACCCTTGCGGCCCAGACCGCCCGCATCGGCGTCGCCACGACCGACTACTTCCCGACCGTGACGCTGGGCGGCTCCGCATCGTCCAGCGCCGGCGCCGTCGGCCAGCTGTTCGGCGCCGCCACCACGGCCTTCTCCGGCGGCCCGCTGGTAAGCTGGAGCTTCCCGAACGTGGCCGTCGCGCACGCTCACGTCGCCGAGGCCAACGCCCAGGCCCAGGCGGCGCTGGCCGGCTTCGACTCAGTGGTCCTGCAGGCCCTGAAGGAGGCCGAACAGGCGCTGAGCGCCTACGCCGCCGAACTCGACCACCACCAGGCCCTGGTCCTCGCCCGTCGCCACGCGGACGAGGCCCTTCGCCTGGCCCAGATCCAGTACCAGGCGGGCGGCGCCAGCTTCCTCGACCTGCTGCAGGCCCAGTCCGCCCTCGTCGCCGCCGACCAGGCGCTGGCGATCTCCGACCAGGCGATCTCGGCCGACCAGGTGGCGGTGTTCCAGGCCCTCGGCGGCGGGTGGGAGGCGGCGCAATCGGTTACATTGCCCAGATTGGGGAGTCGCTGAGCCCCCCTGGTAAACCCGGATTGACGTCGCCTTTTCGACACACTCATCTGCGTCGGCTCCGTGACAGGACAAGGCAGGCGTGACCACCATCCGGCCGTACCAATCGGGCGATCTGGACGCTCTCTACGACATCGCCCTTAAGACCGGCGAGGCCGGCGCAGACGCCACCGCGCTCTATGCCGACCCGCGGCTCGTGGGCCACATCTATGCCGCGCCTTATGGCATGCTGGAGCCGCAAGCGGCCTTCGTCGCCGAGGACGACCAAGGGGTCGCCGGCTATATCGTCGGCGCCGTCGATACGCGCGCCTTTGAGGCCAGGACCGAGCAGGACTGGTGGCCGACCTTGCGCCCCCAATACGTCGACCCGGTAGGCCTCTCGCCCGACGACTGGACCCCCGACCAGACACGCGCCTACCAGATCCACCACCCTCATCCCGCCCCGCGGCGAGTGGTGGCGCCATACCCGTCGCACCTGCACATCAACCTGCTGCCCCGCCTTCAGGGCCAGGGGATCGGCAAGCGGCTGATGGACACCTGGCTGGATGCGGTCACCGACCTGGGCTCCACCGGCGCCCACCTCGGCGTCGCCGCCACCAACGACAGGGGCCTGCGCTTCTACCGCACCTACGGCTGGACCGAACTCGACCTCGGCCTGCCCAATTTGGGATCGATCTACTTCGGCATGGCCCTGCCACGGGCCTAGACGGAAGGGCGCGCTCCCTACCCTTCTTCCGCCTCCATCATCTCCCGCGTCATGCGCCAGGTCCCGTCCAGCCAGTCCAGCACCTCACGGCCGCCGGGGTGGTCTGCAAAGGGCGCGTAGCGGTCACGCAGCCGTCCCGCCACGTCCGGCGCGATCCGGTCGAGGCCGGTGTCGTTCATCAGCCCGATGTGACGCTCGATCATGCGGCCCATGTCCGGCCCCAGCACCTCGGCCGCCGCCCGCCGGAACGCCGCCCCGTACTCATAGGCCTCGCCCAGGCGATAGCTCTCGGCCAGGCTGATGGCCGGGATGCGGGTCAGCACCGGCTGCAGCGCCGGGTTGACCGCGTGGGCGGACAGGTGCTGCGCCATCGACGCCGGCCGGCCGGTCGCCGCGCGGATGTAGAGGTAGGGCGACATCCGGGGCCCGTCGTTGACCGGATAGTTGTCCCATAGGAACGGCTTGCGCTTGAGCTGGCCGGTCACCCGCGCCAGGTGCCCGGGACTGTACTCGCGCGAACAGACCTCCTCGCCGGTCCAGAACACCTGGATCGAAGGATCCAGCGCGGCGCCGAACTCTTCCAGGTAGCCATCGGGCTTGCGCCCGAACGCCACTTCCAGGCCGACGTCGTCCGAATAGTAGGTCGGGCAGGCGATGATCCGGTCGGCCTTGGTGCGTCCGGCGATCCAGTGCAGGATCTCCACCTGGGTCGCCGCCAGCCCCGGCAGGTCGCCGCGCATGTCGTCGAACAGGACGCCCAGGTCCTGCACCCCCAACTCGTCCAGTTCGTCCAGCTTGCGCCCCAGGGCGGCGCGTGCCTCGTCGCCGAAGTCACGGTAGATTTCGAAAGGGCTGAGACCGACGCCGAATCGCACACCGAGGCTCCGGCAATGGGCGGCCAGGGCCTTAAGCTCCGACTTGAATTCGGCCGGATGCGGTTCCTGCCAGCGCTTGCGCAGGTAGGCGTCGGCCTTGGGCGCATAGATGTAGAAGCCGTAGCCGTG
>JAFEEA010000207.1 GCA_018241335.1 Pseudomonadota bacterium | reverse complement strand
CCGTCGCGGGGCAGCTTGAAGACGATGATGTCGCCGCGCTTGGGCGGGGTGAAGAGGATGCGGCCCTTGAAGATCGGCGGCGAGAAGATCAGCGAGTGGCGGCTGTAGCCGTAGGACCACTTGCTGACGATGATGTAGTCGCCCCGATAGAGGTTCGGCTGATCGGACGCCGACGGGATCGTGTAGGGCTGGAACAGCAGCGTGCGGATCACCAGGGCGATGGCCAGGGCCGCCAGCACGGTCTTCAGGATTTCGACGGTCTCGGCGACGAGGCCGGGTTTCTTGTCTTCGGCCTTGGCGTTGGTGGCGCTCATCAGGTGGGGTTCCCGTGGGCGCGGCGGCCCGGTCTCTGGAATTCGGTGTCTAGGACTCGACTGGGCCCTGGATAGAACACGGCGAAGGGCGGCGCCCGTTAAACTCGCGTCATGAGGATGAATCGCCGGGCGCGGGGCCGTCGAGGGCCTCGATGATGACGAAGGCCTGGGCGTAGGGGTGGTCGTCGGTGAGGGACAGGTGAACGACGGCGCGCCGCCCCTCCCCCACAAGTTCCTTCAGCCGCTCGGCCGCGCCGCCGGTGAGCGCCATGGTGGGCTGGCCCGAGCGGGCGTTGACCACGCCCATGTCCTTCCAGAAGACGCCGCGGCGCATGCCGGTGCCGAGCGCCTTGGCGCAGGCCTCCTTGGCCGCGAAGCGCTTGGCGTAGCTGGAGGCGCGGTCGGGCTTGCGCTCCGAGCGCGTGCGCTCGATGTCGGTGAAGAGGCGCAAGGTGAAGCGCTCGCCGAAACGGTCCAGCGACTTGGCGATGCGCCGGATGTCCGTCAGGTCCGAACCGATGCCGACGATCAAGCCGCGACGTCCTTGCGCGCGGCGTCCATCAGGGCGCGCATGCGGCGGATGGCCGGGTCGAGGCCGGTGAAGATGGCCTCGCCGATCAGGAAGTGGCCGATGTTGAGCTCGGCGATCTGGGGGATCGCGGCGACGGCGCCGACCGTCTCGTAGTCGATGCCGTGGCCGGCGTGGACCTCAAGGCCCAGGTCGGCGGCCTGGGCGGCGCCGGCGCGCAGATTGGCCAGCAGGGCCTCGGCCTCGGGGCGGCGCTCGCGCACGGCCAGGCAATAGGCGCCGGTATGCAGCTCGATGACATCGGCGCCGACCGCGGCGGCGGCGGCGATCTGGGCCGGGGCGGCCTCGATGAACAGGGAGACGCGGATGCCGGCGGCCTTCAGGTTCGCGACGACCGGGGCGATGCGGTTGTGCAGGCCGGCGACGTCGAGCCCGCCCTCGGTGGTGACCTCCTCGCGCCGTTCCGGCACCAGGCAGGCGGCGTGCGGACGATGGGCGAGCGCGATGGCCTCCATCTCCTCGGTGACCGCCATCTCGAAGTTGAGCGGCCGGCCGCGCCGGCGGGTCAGGCCCGCCAGGGTCTCGATGTCGGCGTCGGAGATGTGGCGACGATCCTCGCGCAGGTGGGCGGTGATGCCGTCGGCGCCGGCGGCGAGCGCGATTTCGGCCGCCCGGGCCGGGTCGGGATAACCCTCCCCGCGCGCGTTACGGATGGTGGCGACGTGGTCGATGTTCACACCGAGGCGAAGTCGGTTCATTTCGAAAGCCTCCGGCTGCCCGGGTCTTCGGCGGGAATGGCGGCCAGTTCCGGCGGCAGGGCGTCGGCCGGATAGGCGGGAACCTCAAGGCTGGCCAGGGCGACCATCGGCACGCCGGCGCTGGCCTTGCCGCCGGAGCGGTCGACGATACAGGCGGCGCAGACGACGTTGCCGCCGGCCTCCTGGATGGCCTGGACGCACTCGCGCGAGGACAGGCCCGTGGAGACGATGTCCTCGACCATGGCGATGCGTGCGCCGGGCTCGATGCCGAAGGCGCGGCGGAACTTGAACACCCCGCCCTCGCGCTCGACGTAGATGGAGGGGACGCCGAGCTGGCGGGCGGTCTCGTAGCCCGGGATGATGCCGCCGACGGCCGGCGAGACGCAGACGTCGACCTCGCCCACGGCGGCGCGGATCTTGTCGGCCAGGGCGCGGCAGAGGCGCTCGGTCCGCTCCGGATGCATGAACACCAGGTTCTTCTGCAGGAAGACGGCGCTGTGCAGGCCCGAGGACAGGATGAAGTGGCCTTCGCGCAGGGCGCCGGACTCGCGGAATTCCTTGAGGACGTCTTCGTTGGTCATGGGGCGGGCTTTTAGCGGAGGTTCGCCCGCGAGGCTATGGCCGGACCCCTTGTGGCCTCAGCCCTGCGCGCCCTGGCGATAGTCCCGCGCGGTGACGCCGAAGGCGCCGCGGAACCAGCGCGAGAAGGTGCTGAGGCTGGAGAAGCCCAGGCGGTGAGCGACGTCGCCCAGGGGATAGTCGGCGCCGGTGAGAATGACCTGGGCCATCTCGCGGCGAGTCTCCTCCAGGAGCGCGCTGAAGGTGACGCCTTCGGCGGCCAGGCGCCGGTGGATGGTCCGGCGGTCGACACCGAGATGCTCGGCCACCTGGTCCACGGAACAGTCACCGCCGGGGAGGAGCCGGGCGATCAGCTCGGCCACTCGGTCGCGCATGGCCACCGGCGCGCCGGCGTCGCCGCGCTCCACGAGGCGCGTCAGCTCGCGCGCGAGGTCCGGGTCGGCGTTGGGGATCGGCGCGTAGGCGTCGGCGGCGGACAGCACGATGCTGCTGTGCGGCAGATCGAACACCACGCGGCCGAACTGGCGATGGTAGGGCGCCGGGTCGCCCGGCGCGGCGTGGGACAGGCCGACCAGCTGCGGCGCCCAGGCGTCGCCCAGCAGGGCGCGGAAGACCTGGACGTAACGCGCAATGGTAAAATCTATCATCTGGCGGTCGGCGCGCGAGCGGGGGCTGAGCAGGACCGGCATGAACACCAGGGCGCCGTCGAACTCCTCGACCTGGATCTCGATGGTGTTGGTCTGTCGGCCGAGGTAGCGGGCGAGGACGTCGATGGACTTGCGCACCGTCGGCTGCTCCCTCGCGAGCAGGCCGAGGGGGCCTTTCATGGACAACCTGAAGGCGGCGCCCATCAGAAGGCCGAAATCTTCCCGCCCGGCGGCGACGGCGCTGTTGGCGATCAGGGCGCGGACCCTGTCCTCGGGGATCGGGGTGTCCGGATCGGTCAGGGCGGCCTGCGGCAAATTCGCCCGACGCAGCATCAGCGTCGGCTCCAATCCGACAGCTTTCGCGGCGTCGCGATAGGCCCCGAGCAGGCCGCTGCGGATGAAACGCGGCAGCTTTGTGTCTGCGCGCCTGTCTCCTGATGCAAAATCGGAGTCTCGATTTGACAACTGACTCTGCCCGGCCTCGACCCACCTAAAAATTTCATGGTTAACAGAGCGCAGCCCTGACCTAGAAATCATAGTTAATCGTCAGTGAATCTGCGCCTTTTACCGAACTAACCTTCAAGCTTTATCCTAGCTGAAGCGTTCCCGTGTTCAACCGCGCAGGCGGCGTATTGGCGAGGATATGCTCAAATTGGGCAAACCCTGCTGTCAAGGTCGCGCAACCCGCTGGCGAAGCGCTTTGAATGACACCGTTGGACACGCGGTAGCAAGTCACCTGCATTTGCCACCTGAGGGTGCGCCGCCCCGTGCGTCAGCGTGCGCCATATCGGGCCAAGGAATCGCTCTCCAAGCTGAAAGGGTGCTGGGGAGCACGTGTCCGAAGGGAGGGCCGCCGGGCCGGTTAATGAAAAGTGTACTAGCAACCGGTGTTATCGCACTGTGTGCATCCGCACTTTCCCATTGACATGGTTAATGACGGCGGCTTAGCCCTAAATAGTAACGCTTGGGGAAGCTGTTCAAATGGACTGGAACGACGAGACGATCGCCGCACTGCGACAGATGTGGCTGGAGGGGAAGAGCGCGAGCCAGGTGGCTCGGATACTCGGCGGCGGCGTCAGCCGAAACGCCGTGATCGGCAAGGTTCACCGCCTTGGGCTCTCCGGCCGCGAGGCCCCTTCCCGCCCCCGTTCCGTGGGCGGACGACCGCCCGGCAAGAGCGTCGCCCGGACGTTGGCCAGTTCCACGGCGCCCTCGGCGCCTCGCCCGGCTCCGGCCGGGCCGCGCCCCGCCAAACCGGCCGCCGCTGTCCCGGCCCTGGCGACCACGGTCTGTTCGGACAAGGCCTCCGCCACCATCCTGACCCTGGGCGAACACGCCTGCCGCTGGCCGATCGGCGATCCCGACCAGGGCGACTTCGGCTTCTGCGGCGCGCGCCGCCTGGGTCGCGGCCCGTACTGCGAGGGCCACTCCAGCGTCTCCATGCGCAAGAAGGCCAAGCCGATGACGGCCGAAAGCCTGGCCAAGTGGCTGGGCGACCGTCCCGGCCGGGTGCGCCCCAGTTCGCTGCGCGAGGCGCTGTTCTAGTCCTCGTCACTGTCGCCTTAGTTCAGGAAGCTTGGTCATGGGCGCGTTGGCCCTGGAGAGCCTCAATGTCCTCGTCACGGGCATAGAGGCCAGTCACAGCCGGGACGTGGTGCGCCTGTTCAGCGCCCAGGGCGCCTCGGTGATGGCGGCGGACGGCGATGCGCGAAAGCTGTCGAGGCTGGAGCGCGACGTCGCCCTCTACCGGGCCAAGGTCGAGGCGGCGCCGATCAATATCGCCTCGGCGTCCGAGCTTCGGCTGTTCGAGGACAATCTGCGGCTGCTGGGACGGCTGCCGCACCTGATGATCTGCTGCTGCCCGGCGCATGGCGCCGGACGGCGGGGCGGATCAACCAAGTTCACGGCCAAGGCCCCGGCAGAGTGCGTCGGCGCCCTGGCCGCCAGGATCCTGCAGCCCAGCCTGTTCCTCCACCTAGAGGCGGGGCGGCCCGGGATCATCGGACGGGCGCTTTCGGTGCTGGCCCATCCGACCCTTCTGGCCGTGCTCGAGCGCAAGCCCGGACGCGGCGTCTTCGATCCCGACGCGTTCACGCCCTATGTGCGGATCGCCGCCCACGTCTACTCGCTGCGACGCCAGCAGGACGTCGGCGCCGCCGCGCCAGACGGAGCCGTCACCCCCTTTCCCCCGGCGCGCCGCAAGCGCCGCCCGGGAACCCAACCGCCCGCCCCACAGGCCAACGCGGCCTGACGGCAAGGAGATCATGGCCATGACCATCATCTACATCGAGAACCTGCAAGGCAGCGGCAAGACCGTGAAGGTCATCGAGGACTTCGGCGACTACGCCGTGCACCGCGACCTGGCGCCCGGCGAACACGCCTGCATCGGCGTCTCGCGCCTGAAGACCCTGCAGGTGCAGGAGGTCAGCCTGGCCGCCAGCGGCGAACAGACCGAGCGGCGGACGCTGAAGTCGATCCGCGAGGTGATGGCGCAGCAGCCGGCCTCCATCGAGCGCCGCGCCGGCTGAACGACCCGCCCAAGCCCGCCGCCCGGGAAATGATCCGCGGGCGGACTTCGGTCAGGGGTCGCGCCATGGCCTGATCGGAACGATATTCGGCCCTCATAGAACGGCGGGCCAAGCCTTTGCGATTCACTATCGGTCCCGCCGCTTGGGCGATCCTGGCCGCGAGCGGGTCGGGGGCAAATACCATGGCCGAAGTCCGGTTCGCATCGAAGTCCGCCACCTGGCGCCGCGCCCTGCTGGGCGGCGGAGCCGTCCTGGCGGCCCTGGCCGCCGCCGGCGCCTCCCGGGCCGAAGACGCCGCCAAGCCGGACGACAGCGGCAAGGCCCAACTGGGCGAACTGGTGGTCACGGCCCCCAACTACGTGCCCACGACCAACGTCTCGGCGACCAAGGTGGCGGTGCCCCTGGTGGAGACGCCGCAGTCGATCACGGTGATCCCGCGCGACCAGATCAACGTCCTGAACCTGCAGAACCTGCAGCAGGCGGTGCGCTATTCCTCCGGCGCGGTGGGCGAGAACTTCGGGCCGGACGAGCGCTATGACTGGCTGACCCTGCGCGGCTTCTCGCCGGTGGAGTACATCGACGGCCTGCAGGCGCCGGTGGGCTCGGTGCCCAATGCGGGCCTGGACCTGTGGAACGCGGAGTCGATCGAGATCCTGAAGGGCCCGTCCGGCGTGCTCTACGGCCAGACCCCGCCCGGCGGCATCGTCAACTACACCAGCCGCCGGCCGCACGCCGACTTTTCGGCCGAGCTGCAGGGCCAGTACGGCAGCTTCGACCACAAGCAGATCGCCGGCACGATCACCGGCAAGCTGACCGCCGACGACACCCTGGAGGGCAGCCTGACCGCGCTGTGGCGCGACCACGACACCCAGCTGAACCACGCCCATTCCAACCGCGTGCTTATCGCGCCGGCGCTGAAGTGGAACATCGCCCCCGGTACGCATGTGACGTTCCTGGCCTACTACCAGCACGACAACGCCAAGGGCGGCGACGGCGGCTTCCTGCCTGAGGTCGGCACCCTGCTGCCCAATCCGAACGGCCAGATCCCGGTGAGCTTCAATCCGGGCGAGCCGGACTACAACCGCTTCAAGCGCGCCCTCTACGGTGTCGGCTACGAGTACGAGCACGCCCTCACCGAGCACCTCTCGTTCATTCAGAACCTGAAGTATTCGGTGCAGGACGAGCACTTCAACTCGGTCTACGGCAACGGCCTGGAGAGCGACAACCGCACCCTGGACCGGGCCAACTTCATCTTCCCGGAATACATCCGCACCTTCGCGGTGGACAGCCGCCTGCAGTTCAAGGGCGACACCGGGCCGGTCAGCCACACGGTGCTGGTGGGGATCGACTACCGCGACCTGAAGAACCACACCTCGTTCGGCTTTGGTTCGGCGCCGTCGATCGACATCTATAACCCGGTCTATGGCCAGCCGATCCCGGCGGTGTCGTTCGACCTGCCCGACTACATCAACAGCGACAACAAGCAGACCGGCCTCTACGCCCAGGACAGCCTGAAGCTGGACCACTGGCGACTGACGGCCAGCATCCGCAACGACTGGCTGCGTGGCGACGTCAACGACAGCGCCTTCACCTATCGGATCGGCCTGAACTATGTGTTCGACAACGGCCTGGCGCCCTACGTCGGCTATGCGACCTCGTTCCTGCCGACGCCGGGAGCGGACTTCTCGGGCCACAGCTTCGTGCCGAGCAAGGGCCGCCAGATCGAGGGCGGGGTGAAGTTCGAGCCGCGCCACGTGCCGCGCGACGTCAAGATCTTCGCCACGGCGGC
>JAFEEA010000206.1 GCA_018241335.1 Pseudomonadota bacterium | reverse complement strand
CCGCCATCCGATGCTCCAGCGGCGCGGCGACGCCGACACCCCAGACCGGTCCGGGCCAGGCGGGGTCGCCGGGCCGGCGGCCCACCACATGCACGTGAAGCTGGCGGGTGACGTTGCCCAGGCTGGCGATATTCAGCTTGGCGACGGCGAAGCCCAGCGCCATGCCCATCGCCCGCACGGCGCGGCCGGCGATCACCGACTCTTCCATCAGGCGGGCGCGATCGTCGGGCGTGAGGTCTTCAAGTTCGACGGCGTCCTCGACGCGGGGGATCAGGATCAGCCAGGGCCAGCGGGCGTCGTCCTGCAGGCGAAGGTGACAAAGGCCAAGTTCGGCAAGCGCTTGCGAGCCGGCGGCGAAGGCGGGGTGGGGTCGGAACATGGCCGAGCCTTGCAGGGGGCGCTTTCGCGGTCTAGACCGCCCCCGAATTTTGCACCGCACACATCTCTGGAGACGATACGCAATGGCTCGCGCGAAGATCGCCCTCATCGGCGCCGGCATGATCGGCGGCACCCTGGCCCACGTGGCGGCCCGCGAAGAGCTGGGCGACGTCGTCCTGTTCGACATCGTCGACGGCGTGCCGCAGGGCAAGGCCCTGGACCTCAACGAAGCCACCCCGGTGTTCGGCAAGGACAGCCTGCTGAAGGGCACGAGCGACTACGCCGACATCGCCGGCGCCGACGTCTGCATCGTCACCGCCGGCGTGCCGCGCAAGCCGGGCATGAGCCGCGACGACCTCTTGGGCATCAACCTGAAGGTCATGAAGGCCGTCGGCGAGGGCATCAAGACGCACGCCCCGAACGCCTTCGTCATCTGCATCACCAACCCGCTGGACGCCATGGTCTGGGCGCTGCGCGAGTTCTCGGGCCTGCCGCACGAGAAGGTCATCGGCATGGCCGGCGTGCTCGACTCGGCCCGCTTCCGCTTCTTCCTGGCCGAGCGCCTGGGCGTGTCGGTGCAGGACATCCACGCCTGGACCCTCGGCGGCCACGGCGACGACATGGTGCCGATGGTGCGCCACTCGACGGTGGGCGGCCTGCCGCTGCCGGAACTGGTGCGCCAGGGCGCCCTGAGCCAGGACGAGCTGGACGCCATCGTCAAGCGCACCCGCGGCGGCGGCGGCGAGATCGTCGCCCTGCTGAAGACCGGCTCGGCCTTCTATGCCCCGGCCGAGAGCGCCATCGCCATGGCCAAGAGCTACCTGAAGGACCAGAAGCGCGTCCTGCCGTGCGCGGCCTACCTGAACGGCCAATATGGCCTGAAGGACCTCTATGTCGGCGTGCCGGTGGTGATCGGCGCCGGCGGCGCGGAACGCATCATCGAGTTCCCGATCAACGACGAAGAAAAGGCGATGTTCGCCAAGTCGGTGGACTCCGTGCAGGGCCTGATCGCGGCCTGCAAGGAGATCGACAAGACCCTGGCCTAGCCCTTGGTCTTCACCGCCCCAGGCCCGACGCTCGAGACCGAGCGGCTGATCCTTCGTCCCACCGCGGCGGCGGATTTCGAGGCCTGGGCGGCCTTCATGGCCGACGAGGAGGTCACCCGCTACCTGGGCGGCGTCCAGCCGCGCTCGGTGGCCTGGCGCGGCATGCTGCAGGTGGCCGGCGCCTGGTCGGTGCAGGGCTTCTCCATGTTCTCGGTGATCGAGAAGGCCACCGGCCGCTGGGTGGGGCGGCTCGGTCCCTGGCGGCCGGAGGGCTGGCCCGGGAGCGAGGTCGGCTGGGGCCTGTCGCGCGACGCCTGGGGCAAGGGCTATGCGATGGAAGGCGCGGTGGCCTCCATCGACTGGGCTTTCGATCACCTGGGCTGGACGGACGTGATCCACTCCATCGAGAGCGGCAACCTGGCGTCGCGGCGCGTAGCGGAACGGCTGGGTTCGGTGATCGTGCGCTCGGAGCCCCTGCCGGCGCCCTACCAGGACCACCTGGTGGATATCTGGTTCCAGACGCGCGAGGAATGGCGCTCGCGCCGCGCCGGGCTGCCTTTCGCGGCAGCGTCGATCCGCGCCGGTTGACGGCCCCCGGGCCGCGCCGGACGCGCATGAACCCGTTGTCACTGGGCGCTTGAACCCAGGCGCCTATAGTCCCGCCCGAACGGGAGGCGATGGCGATGTCCCAGGGTTGGCGCAGGGCCTGGATGGTGGCCATGACCGCATCGGCGGTGCTGATCGCCCTGGTGTCGTTGCGCTATCTCGCGCCAGGCGCCCCCGGCGGCGGACCCGCGATCCTGGCGAACCGCGCGGCGGCCTTCGGCGCCCTGACGCTGCACGCGGGACTGGCGTCGCTGGCGCTGCTGCTGGGGCCGTGGCAGTTCCTGGGACGCCTGCGCGCGCGCCGGCCGCGCCTGCATCGCTGGATCGGCACGATCTACGTCGCCTGCTGCCTTGGCGCGGCGGCCGCCGGCCTGGCCCTGGCGTTCGGGACCACGGCGGGTCCGGTGGCGAGCGTCGGCTTCGGCCTGCTGGCCCTGGCGTGGGCAGGGGCGACGTGGTGCGCGTGGCGCCTGGCCCGGGCTCACGCCTTCGCGGCGCACCAGCAGTGGATGATCCGCAGCTTCGCCCTGACCTTCGCCGCCGTGACCCTGCGCATCCAGCTTCCGCTGGCGGGCGCGCTCGGCCTCGACATGGGCGTGGCCTATCCGGCGATCTCGTTCCTGTGCTGGGTCCCGAATCTGGCGGTGGCGGAGCTGTACCTGGGCGCGCGCCGCCTTCGACTGGCGACGGCCTAAAGCCAGCCCTCGCCGCGCAGCAGCCGGGCGTAGCTGCGGCTGACGGGGATCTTCGATCCGTCCTTGAGCGTCAGGATGGCCCGCCCCTCGGCGCGCTCGGTCTCGGTGACGGCCGCCCTGGCCACCCACCAGGAGCGATGGGTCTGGGCGCCCTCGATGCCCTCCAGCTCGGCGATGGCGTCGGAGAGGCGCATCAGAATCAGGTCCTGCCCCAGCGACGTGTGCAGGCGCAGATAGTGGTCCTGGGCCTCGACGGCCCAGAGCTCGGCGCTCTTCAGCTTGTCCGGCAGCCGGCTCAGGAACTTGGGCGCCGGGGCGCCGATCGGCGCGGCGTGCGTGTGCGTCGGGGCCCGGCGCCGGATGATCAGCGCCAGGGCGGTGATCGCGAGGGACGTCACCAAGGTGGCGGGGAAGACATCCGCCACCAGGGCCAGGCGGAAAGCCTGGCGGCGCGCCAGGGATTCCATGACCGCCACCAGGACGCACATCGGGATGCTGGTTCCAATCGCGATGGGCAGGGCCACCCAATAGCCGCGGTAGCCGCCGACCCTGAACCAGGCGTCAGGGATCACGAAGCGGGTGACGAGAACCCCCACCGATGCGCCCACGCTCATCTGCAGCATCCAGAACAGAAAGCGCGGGATGACGTGCAGGCGGTCGGAACCGAAGGCGCCGGAGACGGTCATCACCACGCCGATCAAGGCGCAGACCCCGGCGATCTGCAGCCAGACGGCCACGAGCCCGCCGCGGTCCCACGCCTGCGGCGATTGAGGCGGCGAGGCGCTGGGCTGCGGCGTCGGGTCTGCCAAGGGGAGCTCGCGGCGAGGCGGGGGATCGTCGCCCGTATCTAGGGCGCCCCGCCGCCTTGGGCCAGACTCGCCCGGCTGGCGCGGTCACGGCGGGCGGATCGTCGCGCCCCTTGCATCGCGCCGCCCTTCCGCCATGTTCCGCGGTTCAAGGAGACGTCCGCGAGGACGACTCGTGCAGGGCCGATGATGGAAGACTTCGTATTTCACGATCCGACGGGGCGGCGCGCACGGCGGGCCAACTTCGGGGTCGGGGTGCTGATCTCCCTTCTGGCCCTGATCGTGGCCGCCTTCTTCGCGACCCTGGCCTTCGCGCCCCGGCTGCCGGGGCTCACCATGAAGGACCCCCGCGTCCTACAGGCCATGCACGTGGAAAACGCCAAGCGGGTGGTGCGAGAGCCGGCGTGGCGCAAGGTTCCGAGGCGGCCCAAGGCGGCGGCGACGGGCGGCCCGGTACGCCCCCTTTCCGTCGGCTTCTATGTGTCGTGGGACGAGAGCTCGCGCGTCTCCCTGGCCAAGCACATCGACGAACTGGACGTGATCTCGCCGCAGTGGATCGGCCTCAACGGCTCGTCCGGCCTGGTGACGGTGACGTCCGATCCGCAGGCCGACGCCCTGATCGCCCGGGCCAAGAACCCGCCGCCGATCCTGCCCATGGTTCACAACGCCCACGACGGGTTGTCGGACGGCCCGGTGGCCACGGCCCTGCTCAACAATCCGGCCGCGCGCAAGGCGCTGGTGCAGAATCTGGTCACCCTGGCCAAGACGAAGGGCTATGCGGGCTACGTCTTCGACCTGGAGAACATGAGCTACCCGTCCCTGGTCCACTATCCCGAACTGCTGGCGGAGGCGCGCGCGGCGCTCAAGCCCCTGGGCCGGGAAGTGTGGGTCTCCGTGCCAGTGGCCGACACCACCTGGGACCTGCGGAAATTCCAGTCCGTGGCCGATACGGTGGTGCTGATGGCCTACGACGAACACTGGGCCAACGGAGCGCCCGGCCCGGCGGCGTCGCAGGACTGGTTCGAAGGCATTCTCAAGACCGACATGGCCAAGCTGGACCCCAGCCGCACGATCGTGGCGCTGGGCGACTATGGCTATGACTGGACGCTGAAGGACGACAAGGGCCCGGCCCGGGCCGACACCGTGGTCTTCTACGACGCCACCCAGGCGGCGCACGACGCCGGCGCCGACGTGCAGCTGGACGACAACGCCCTCAATCCGACCTACGGCTACCTCGGCGACGACGGGCGCAAGCACATCGTCTGGTTCCTGGACGCCACCTCGACCTTCAACCAGATCAAGGTCGCCGACGACTATCGCCCGCGCGGCTACGCCCTGTGGCGCATGGGGGCAGAGGACCCGGCCGTCTGGAAGTTCTTCCGCCAGCCCTACGGCAGCCTGAAGCCGGTGGGGCTGGAGACGGTCGACCCGTCCACCAGCGTCGACTTCGACGGCACGGGCGAGGTCCTGCACGTGGCGTCCACCCCCACGGGCGGCACGCGGACGATCGAGATCGACCCCGACACCGGCCTGATCTCGGGCGAGACCTATACGGTGATGCCCACCAGCTATGTGATCCAGCGCTACGGCGCCCATCCCGGCTGGCTGGCGCTGACCTTCGACGACGGGCCGGACGGGCGCTGGACGCCCAAGATCCTCGACATCCTGAAGCAGAAGAACGTCAAGGCGACCTTCTTCGTCATCGGCCAGAACATGCAGGCCTCGCCGGGCCTGGTTCAGCGCGAGGTGGACGAAGGCCACATGGTGGGCAGCCACACCTGGACCCATCCCAACATCGGCGAGACGCCGGTCGGCCAGACCGACCTGGAGCTCAATACGACCCAGCGCCTGTTCGAGGTCCTGACCGGAAGGTCGATGCGGTTCTTCCGGCCGCCGTTCTTCGGGGACGCGGAGCCTTCGACGCCCAACGAGGTGGCGCCCCTGCTGCTGGCCCAGAAGCTCGGCTACATGGCCGTCGGCCTTCGCATCGATCCGGACGACTGGCAAAAGCCGGACGCCAACCTGATCATCCAGCGCACCATCGACCGCGCCGCCGACACCGGGCCTCACGCCGGCCAGGTGGTCCTGCTGCACGACGCCGGCGGTGATCGCAGCCGCACCGTCGAGGCCCTGCCCGGGCTGATCGACCAGCTGCGGGCCAAGGGCTACAAGTTCGTGACCATCGACGAGCTGGCCGGCATGACGCGCGCCCAGGCCTTGCCGCCCACACAGCGCGGATCGGTGGAGCTGCTGCTCGACCGGCTGGGCTTCGGCATCTTCCGCTACATCAGCATCGCGATGCAGGCGCTGTTCATCGTCGCCATCGTGCTGGGTCTGTTGCGCCTGGCCTTCATGGCCGTGCTGGCCCTCTGGCACCGGGCGCTGGCGCCGGGCCGCGAGCCCAAGATGCTGGATCCCGCCACCGGACCGCTGGTGAGCGTGCTGATCCCCTGTTTCAACGAAGAGCCGGTGATCGTCGGCTCGGTGGCGCGCATCCTGGCCTCGGAGTGGAAGAACATCGAGGTGCTGGTGCTGGACGACGGCTCGTCCGACGGCACCTCGCGGGTGGTCGCCGAGGCCTACAGGGACGAGCCGCGCGTGCGGCTCCTGACCTTCGAGAACGGCGGCAAGGCGCGGGCGCTGAACCGCGGCCTGAAGGAGATCAACGGCGAGATCGTGGTGGCCCTGGACGCCGACACCCTCTTCGCCCCGGAGACCATCGGCCGCCTGGCGCGCTGGTTCGTCGACCCCAAGGTCGGCGCCGTGGCCGGCAACGCCATCGTCGGCAACCGCCTCAACATCGTCACCCGCTGGCAGGCTCTGGAATACATCACCGCCCAGAACCTGGAGCGACGGGCCCTGGCCGCCCTGGGGGCGGTGACCGTTGTCCCGGGCGCGGTGGGCGCCTGGCGGCGCACGACGTTGGACGAACTGGGCGGCTATCCGGCCGACACCCTGGCCGAGGACCAGGACCTGACCCTGGCCTGCCAGCGCCACGGCTGGCGCGTGGAGTTCGACAGCGAAGCGCGCGCCTTTACCGAAGCGCCAGACACCGTGTCCGGCCTCCTGAAGCAGCGCTTCCGGTGGTCGTTCGGGACCCTGCAATGCCTTTGGAAGCATCGCGCGGGCCTGTTCAATCCCAAGCAGCCGGTGCTGGGCTTCGTGGCCCTGCCGCAGATCTGGCTGTTCCAGATCTTCCTGACCGTGGCCGCCCCCCTGGTGGACCTGGCCATCGTGTCGAGCCTGATCTGGGCGCTCTATGGGCGCGCCTATCACCCGGTGGAGTGGTCGCCGGACGACTTCTTCCGCTCGCTCTTCTACTGGGCCGCCTTCATCTTCCTGGACCTGTCGGCCGGCGCGCTGGGCATGGCGCTGGAGCGGCGCGCGCCCTGGAAGGACCTGGTCTGGCTGCCCGTGCAACGGTTCGGCTACCGGCAGCTGATGTACTATGTGGTGGTCAAGTCGGTGGTCAGCGCCATCCGCGGCTACCGCGTCGGCTGGGGCAAGCTGGAGCGGCGGGCGACGGCGGCGATGGGCGCAAGCTAGGCCGGCTGCTGGGTGGTGGCTGTTCGGTCTTCACCCCTTGCCGTCATCCTGGGCCGTCAGTGCCCAGGATCCATACGCGCTATAGAACGGTCCGCGAGCGGCAGCGGAGCGGCGCAG
>JAFEEA010000205.1 GCA_018241335.1 Pseudomonadota bacterium | reverse complement strand
CAATCGTGCCGATGTTGCAGTGCGGCTTCGTGCGTTCGAACTTTTCCTTGGCCATTTCTCTAGCTCCGGCCCCAGAAACGGGGCTTGCAATAAGGGTTTCTGGGTTTGGTTAGGCGTACTTCTTGATCACTTCGTCGGCGACCACCTGGGGCACCTGCTCGTAGTGGTCATACTGCATCGTGAACTGGGCGCGCCCTTGGGTCATGCCCCGCAGGTTGCTCACATAGCCGAACATGTTGGCCAGCGGCACGAAGGCGTTGATGACCTGGGCGTTGCCGCGCTGGTCGGTGCCCTGGATCATGCCCCGGCGCGAGTTCAGGTCGCCGATGACGTCGCCGACGTAGTCTTCCGGCGTCACCACCTCGACCTTCATGATCGGCTCGAGCAGCTTGGGGCCGCCCTTCTCGCGCAGTTCGCGGAACGCGGCGCGCGAGGCGATTTCGAAGGCCAGCACGCTGGAGTCCACGTCGTGGAAGGCGCCGTCATACAGGGTCGCCTTGAAGTCGATCACCGGGAAGCCGGCCAGCAGGCCGTTTTCCTTGGCCGACTCCAGGCCCTTCTGGACGCCCGGGATGAATTCCTTGGGCACCGCGCCGCCGACGATCTTGGACTCGAACACGAAGCCCGACCCCGCCTCACCCGGCTCGAAGATGATCTTGACGCGGGCGAACTGGCCCGTGCCGCCGGTCTGCTTCTTGTGGGTGTAGTCGATGTCGGCCTTGCGCCCGAGCGACTCCCGGTACGCCACCTGCGGCGCGCCGATGTTGGCGTCGACCTTGTAGGTGCGCTTCAGGATGTCGACCTTGATGTCCAGGTGCAGCTCGCCCATGCCCTTCATGATCGTCTGGCCCGACTCCGGGTCGGTGAAGACGGTGAAGGACGGGTCCTCGGCGACCATCTTGCCGAGCGCGACGCCCAGCTTTTCTTGGTCGGCCTTGGACTTCGGCTCGATGGCCACCTCGATGACCGGCTCGGGGAAGGTCATGCGCTCCAGCACCACCGGCGACTTGAGCGGATCGCACAGGGTGTCCCCGGTGCGGGTGTCCTTCAGGCCGGCCAGGGCGACGATGTCGCCGGCGTAGGCTTCCTTGATGTCCTCGCGGTTGTTCGAGTGCATCAGCAGCATGCGGCCGACCCGCTCGCGCTTGTCGCGCGTGGAGTTGAGCAGGCCCATGCCGCTTTCCAGCTTGCCGGAATAGATGCGGCAGAAGGTCAGCGAGCCCACGAACGGGTCGTCCATGATCTTGAAAGCCAGGACCGACAGCGGCTCTTCGTCGGACGCCTTGCGCTCGACCGGCTCGTCGGTCTTGAAGTCGATGCCTTGCGTCGGCGGGATGTCCACCGGCGAGGGCAGGAAGTCGACCACGGCGTCGAGCAGTGGCTGCACGCCCTTGTTCTTGAAGGCCGAGCCGCCCAGGATCGGATAGAAGGCGCCGGTCAGCACCGCCTTGCGGATGCACTTCTTCAGCACTTCGTCCGACGGCTCTTCGCCGCCCAGGTAGGCTTCCATGGCCTCGTCGTCGAGCTCGACGGCGTTCTCGACCATGTAGTTGCGCGCGGCCTCGCACTTTTCCTTCATGTCGGCCGGGATCTCTTCGTCATGGTAGTTGGCGCCGAGACCTTCGGAGTCCCAGACCACCGCCTTCATGCGGATCAGGTCGACGATGCCCTTCAGCGAGGCTTCCGAGCCGATCGGGATCTGGATCGGAACGGCCTTCACGCCCAGGCGGTCGCGGATGCTCTCGACGCACTTGTCGAAGTCGGCGCCGATCTTGTCCATCTTGTTGACGAACACGATGCGCGGAACGTTGTAGCGGTCGGCCTGGCGCCAGACGGTTTCGGTCTGGGGCTCGACGCCCTGGTTGCCATCCAGCACGGCCACGGCGCCGTCGAGCACGCGCAGCGAGCGCTCGACTTCGATGGTGAAGTCGACGTGCCCGGGGGTGTCGATGATGTTCAGGCGCTTGCCGGCCCAGAACGCGGTCGTCGCGGCCGACGTGATGGTGATGCCGCGCTCCTGCTCCTGCTCCATCCAGTCCATGGTCGCGGCGCCGTCGTGGACTTCGCCGATCTTATGGGACTTGCCGGTGTAGTAGAGGATCCGCTCGGTGGTCGTGGTCTTGCCGGCATCGATGTGGGCCATGATGCCGAAGTTTCGATAGTCTTCGATTTTGTGCGTGCGGGGCATGGTACGGGCTCTGCCGGAACGGCTGATGAGGGGCTGAACGAACGGCGCGGGCGGTTTAGCTCAAACCGCCCGCGTCCGGAAGTGGTGTGCTTGGAAGCCGCCTATATGGGGGCTACCAGCGGTAATGCGAGAAGGCGCGGTTGGCTTCGGCCATCTTGTGGGTGTCTTCGCGCTTCTTCACCGCGGCGCCGCGGTTGTTGGACGCGTCGAGCAGCTCGCCGGCCAGCTTTTCGGTCATGGTGTTCTCGCCGCGCTTGCGGGCGGCGCTGACGAGCCAGCGGATGGCCAGGGCGCGACGGCGGTCCGGACGGACTTCGGTCGGCACCTGATAGGTGGCGCCGCCGACCCGGCGGGAGCGCACCTCGACGGCGGGCTGCACGTTCTCAAGGGCGTTGTGGAAGGTTTCCAGCGGCCCCTGGTCGCGGCGCTTGGCTTCCAGGATGTCGAAGGCGCCATAGATGATGTTCTCGGCGACGGCCTTCTTGCCCTCGTACATCACGTAATTCATGAACTTCGTCAGGACGAGGTCCCCGAACTTCGGATCGGGCAGGACTTCGCGTTTCTCGGCGCGGCGGCGGCGGGACATATCTTCTCTTCCTTACTTCGGGCGCTTGGCGCCGTAGAGCGAACGGCGCTGCTTGCGGTCCTTGACCCCTTGGGTGTCGAGGACGCCGCGCAGGATGTGGTAGCGGACGCCGGGCAAGTCCTTCACGCGGCCGCCGCGGATCAGCACGACCGAGTGTTCTTGCAGGTTGTGGCCTTCGCCGGGGATGTAGCACACCGCCTCGATGCCCGAGGTCAGGCGCACCTTGGCGACCTTACGAAGCGCCGAGTTCGGCTTCTTCGGCGTCACCGTGTAGACGCGGGTGCAGACGCCGCGGCGCTGCGGAGAGCCCTTCAGGGCGGGAACCTTGTTCCGCTGGGGCTTGGAGGCCCGCGGCTTGCGGATCAGCTGGTTGACTGTCGGCATTCTGTCTTTCGTACGTCTGATGGAGGCGTGTGCCTTTCGGCCGAAGCGCCTCGGGTTCCTTCGATAAGCGGGCTCTCAAGGCCAAGGTTGATGCGGCGCCCGATAAACACGAAACGGCGCCGAAACGCAGGCTGTGCGCTCCGACGCGTCAGGATGTCCTTTGACGGGACTTCCGGTTCATCGGGGCCGGAACGACTCCGGGCCTCGAAAAGAGCGCGGTTGATACTCGCGAGACGCCCAAAGGTCAACGGTCGCGCGGCCTGAACCTCGCGGCGCGGCGTCGCGCGGCCCGTCAGGGGCCGATATGCACCTCGCCGGAGCCGGAAACGTGCTTGTCCACATCGCCTTTGACGGCCGCCACGCGCACGTCGCCGCGGCCGCTGATCAGGGCCTGCAGGCTGTCGGCGTCGCCGCCGAAGGTGACATCGCCGGACCCGGAGATGCGGGTGCGCATTGTGGTCACATGGCCGGCGGAGACCTTGATGTCCCCTACCCCCGACACATTGGCGTCGAAGGCGCCGCCCAGGCGCTCAATCGACAGGTCGCCCGAGCCGCTGATCGATGCCCGCAGCCCGTCCTCGACCGGGCCGGTATGGACGTCCCCCGAACCCGAGATCACAAGGTCCGCGCTCCCGGCCGAGGCCACGTCCACGTGGCCCGACCCGCTGACCCGGGCCCGCAGGTCGCCGCGGACGGCCTGGGCGCGAAGGCGGCCCGACCCGGAGATCACCAGGTCGGCGCTGGCCGACGCGCCCGCATAGATGTCGCCCGAGCCTCCGACCTTGGCCTCCAGGCGGTCCTCGACATTGGCCACCGTCCAGTCGCCGCAGGCGCCCTGGCGCAGGGAGACGCTGTGCGCCCGCCCGATGGCGCCCGACACCACGCCGCCCATGCCCAGGCCGCCGGTTTCGACCCGGACGTTCATCGGCGTGCGGATGATCACCTGGGGAAGCTCGTCATAGGTGAACTCGCCGCGGTCCATGATCCGGGCGCGCAGGTCGCGGCCCCGGCCGTGGCAACTCAGGAACCAGGTCGTCAGCCGCCCGTCCAGCACCGTCGCGTCGCCCATCGCGCCGACATAGAGCGGCAGCTTCGGATTGGCCTTCAGCACCTTGATATCGATATCCGAGCGGGCTTCCGGAACCACCACCACCCGCACGGCGGCGTTGCGGATCTCGACCAGCGGGTCGGCGACGGCGGCGCCGGCAGCGGCTGTCAGCATGGCCGCGGCGAGGATGCGATAGGCTGCTTGGGTCATGGGTGGGCGCCTCCTGGGCGTTTGACGGCTCGGGCGGACCCTCAGGGGCCGATGCGTACGGCGCCGGCGCCCAGCAGATGGCGCGTGACCGGGCCGGTGACCTTGCTCACATGGATGCCGCCAGAGCCGATGATGGAGGCGTCAAGGCTCTGGGCCACGCCGCCGAACTCGACATCGCCGGCGCCGGCGATCGAGACCTTGAGCAGGCTGACGGCGCCGCCCTCGGCCCGCACGTCTCCGGGGCCGACAACCCGCACGTCCATCGGCCCGTCGACCGAGGCCGCATGAATGTTGCCCGATCCCGCCGAGACCGCCGACAGACCGCCGCGGATGGCCCGGGTGGTGATGTCGCCGGAGCCGGAGATGCGCAGCAAGGCGCCGCCCGCCGATCCGGTGTGGGTGTCGCCCGAGCCGATCTGGCTGACGTCCATCCGGCCGGCCACGTTGGCCACGGTCCAGTCGCCGCAGCCGGCGTTGGCGAACTGCAGGCTGTCGCTGCGCCCGATCGAACCGAACACCGCGTCGCCGACCGACAGCTTCACGTCCATCGGTGTGTGGATCACGACTTCAGGAAGGTCGTCGTAGGTGATGTCTCCGCGGCCGGCGATGGTGATCACCGGATGGCCGCCGACCATGCGGCAGCCGCGCACCTTCCGGCCGACATCACCGTCGATGTAGGTGCCACCCGCGAAGTGGCTGACCCGCATGGGCAGGTGGCGTCCTGGCTGGATGGTGACCGCCACGTCGCGCCTGGGCTCGGGGATCACCACCACCCGCGCCGCCGCGTGGCGAATCTCGACGGACGGTGCGGCCGCGGCGCTACCGGCGGTCAGCGCCGTGACCGCAAGGGCCCCGGCCAACCGCTGCAATTTCGCACCCTTCGTCGCGACCACGCGCGCCCTCCGCCGAACACTGGAGGCGGACGCTAGCCGACGCGGCCGGCCAAGACAGCTTAAATCGCGGTCATTCGCCATGATCGCACAAAACGGCCCTCCCCCGCCCCATGTAAGGCGAACCAACGGCCAATGTGACTTTCGCGCAAGGAAGCGTTGCGCCCAGGCCACAGCCGACGGCGGATCACACGAATTTCTAGCGGGGTGGTTGCGCGGCCAAGCTTGGGCGCCTAGCTCCTGGGCGCCGGCGCCGAAGTCATGAGCGCCGGTCACAAACAGACCAAGCGTATCAAGGGGATACAATGAAGAGCGTTCTTTTTGCCGCCGCGGCCGTGCTGGCCGTGGCTACGGCGGCCCACGCCGAAACGACCACCACCACCAGCGGCTATGTTCAAGGCTCCTACACGCGTCCCGACGTGGGCGTGGACGGCGTTGGCAGCGGCGCGATCGACGTGTGGAGCCTGAAGGGCGCTGTCGCGGCGCCTCTGTCGGGCAACATCGGCGGCCAGTTCGACGCTGACATCGGCGACTACCGGTTCGGCAACTCGAACTATGGAACTGGCGACAAGGCGGTGTTCACGCCGACCGGACACATCTTCTATCGCAACAACCAGTTCACCGGCGGCGCCTTCCTTGGCGTTGAGACGGCCAGCCACATCACTGCCGTCGGCGGCGGCGTGGAAGGCCAGTACTTCGTCAACCCGAACTGGACCCTGGACGGCTCGCTCGGCTACGCCGGCGTCACCAATCAGGACGTGCACATCTTCGGCGTGCGCGGCGGCGCGAAGTACTTCGTGACCGACAACTTCGCCCTGGGCGGCAGCGTCAACTACGCCCGCCTCAGCGAATCGGGCTTCGGCCACACCAACCTGTGGAACCTCGGCGTGAAGGGCGAGTACCGCCTGAAGTCGCTGCCGGTCTCCCTGTCGCTGGCCTACGAGCGCGGCGAACTGGGCGACTTCAACGCTCACTCCGACACCCTGAAGGTGGGCGTGAAGTGGGCCTTCGGCGCCGGCAGCCTGCGTGACGAAAACCACCACGGCGCGTCGCTGGGCGGCGTCGAGGAAACCTTCGGCGGCGAGATCGGTCGCACGCTGATCGGCGGCGCCTCGGTGCTGGGCGGCGGCTTCGGCGCTCCGTAAGGGCGGCGATCGCTACCACGACTTCGGCCGCCGGGGACAACCTCGGCGGCCGTTTTCGTTTTGGGGCGAGCAAGCCGCCCTCCCCCGCCCCTCCCCTCACCCCCGCTCATCCCGGCGAAGGCCGGGATCCAGGGCGGCCTCTCAGGTATCCACTGGCCTCGCCGCGATCGGGGGGCCCGCCCCCGATGGGGTCCTGGTGGCGGCAAGGCTTCCCTGGGTCCCGGCCTCCGCCGGGATGAGCGGGGTGAGGGGAGGATCGGGGAGAATGGAATCAGAACGGCCGCCGAGGTGTCCCCCGGCGGCCGCCCGATAGTGCGATGGTCGGTGAGGCCTAAGGCCTACTCGACGATCTTGGTCACCACGCCCGAGCCGACCGTGCGGCCGCCTTCGCGGATGGCGAAGCGCAGGCCCTGGTCCATGGCGATCGGCGTGATCAGCTCGACGTCCAGCTCGGTGTTGTCACCGGGCATGACCATCTCAACGCCTTCCTTCAGCTTGATGATCCCCGTCACGTCCGTCGTGCGGAAGTAGAACTGCGGACGGTAGTTGGTGAAGAACGGCGTGTGGCGGCCACCTTCGTCCTTGGTCAGGATGTAGGCCTCGGCCACGAACTTCGTGTGCGGCGTGATCGAGCCCGGCTTGCACAGCACCTGGCCGCGCTCCACGTCCTCGCGCTTGGTGCCGCGCAGCAGCACGCCCACGTTGTCGCCCGCCTGGCCCTGGTCCAGCAGCTTGCGGAACATTTCCACGCCCGTGCAGGTCGTCTTCTGGACCGG
>JAFEEA010000204.1 GCA_018241335.1 Pseudomonadota bacterium | reverse complement strand
GGACCGGCGGCGACGAGGGCAAGCCCCTGACCGCCGTCCAGCCTGGGAGCCCCGTCGCCCGGGCGTTCGTGGAGGCGGCCCGGGCGCTAAGCTGAGGGTCGCCTACTGAGGCGGCGCGCCGGCGGTCGCGCCGATCAGGGATTCCTCGGAGGCCGCCAGGTGGGCGGACTCGGCTTCCTGTTCGAGGGCGGCCTGGATCTCGCTGTGGCGCTTGGCGTCCAGCTTGTAGCCGAACAGCATGGCGCCGCCGAAGAAGACCAGGATGATGGGCGCGAAGAGGTAGCACATCTCCAGGCCGTTGATGGCCGCCTCGGTGTTCACCGCCCCTTCCTTGCCGTTGTAGCCGACGAACTGGAGGATCGGGAACACGATCAGGACGGTGATGGTGCTGCCGATCTTGGTGGTGGTGGTGACCATCGAGAACAGCAGGCTGGTGAGGTCCTGCTTGGTCTCCAGCTTCACCTCGTCGACGATGTCGGCGACCATGGCGCGGATCAGAAGCAGGAAGGCGCTGGCGCAGAAACCGACGGCGAACATGCCGACACAGGTGGGCAGGGCGTCCGGGATGCGGTGGTAGGGTTCATGGACGCGCGGCAGCGCCATCAGCACGGTCTGGCAGACGGCGTAGCAGACGCAGGCGATCTGGATGGTAGTGTGCTTGCCGAAGCGGCGCGCCACCCGGGCCCAGAACGGCGCGCCCAGGATGCCGGCGCCGATGTAGAAGATCAGCAGGAAGCCCACGTCCGCGATCGAGAAGCCCTTGGCGTCGTGGAAGAAGTAGACGTAGAGCGGCGCCGTGGTGCCGGGGCCCAGGGTCAGCACGAAGTCGGCCAGGATCACCCGCATCAGGGTCGGGCGCGAGATCGCCGTCAAATAGTCGGACGCCTTGAATTTCGGCCGGTTCGCCGGCGCCAGAATACGCTCGGGCGAGAGCATGGTGGTGATGATCACCCCTAGCGGCAGCGCCACCAGCAGGATCATGCAGATGGCCGGCATGCTGGCGGCCTTGCCGGCCACCACCTTGCCGCCCGTGAACACCGGCAGCAGCAGGAACGCCACGGAGCCGACGACGCCCATGCCCTGAGTGATGCCGTAGACGCGCGAGCGGTCGTGGTAGCCGGTGGCCAGGATGGCGGACCAGGCGGCGATGCCCAGGGTCATCATCGAGGTGCCGGCGTAGGTCACGATCAGCCAAAGCACCAGATAGCCGGCCGTGGGATGCGCCTCGGGGATCAGCAACTTCCAGGCGCCCAGCATGGCGATGGGCGCGCCGAGGATCAGCCAGGGCCGGTAGCGCCCGATGGGGGTCTTGGTGCGGTCCATGACCAGGGCGACGATCGGGTCGAAGGCCATGTCGACGAAGCGCACGGACGCGACCGCCGCGCTGACCGCCACAAAGCTGAGGCCGAGGCCGGCGTAGAACCTGGGCAGGTAAAGGCCATAGACCAGCAGCAGGGCCGCCAGCGGCATGCCCAGCGCCCCGAAGGACAGGATGTTGTGAAGCGGTACGCCTTTGGGCGGGGCGGGACTTGTGGCGTCAACTGACAAGGGGCGTCTCCGAAATGAATGGCCGACGCCTCTGCGGACGCCTGTCTTGGAAATCGATCATAGGCGCGGGGCGCGGGCGGCGTGTGTCGCCCAGGTCACGCGTGCGCCGGCCGAAGAGGACGCCGTTCGGCCAGCCTGAAATGAGGCCCTGGCCCGGCGCCCCATGCGTCCGGCGCAGGAAGCAGTGTCGTGATGTGAAGGCTCACCGCCGCCTTTCGCAAGCCGGAAATTCGCCTCACGCGTTCGCCGCGGCCGGCGCCGAGGTGGCCTGGGCCGCCGGCTCGATGGCTTCCGCCTCGGCCAGGGCCTGGTCGCGGTCCTCGAGCGCCTTGCGGATCTCGGCGTGGCGCGCCTCGTCCAGCTTGTAGCCGAAGAACATCGCCCCGCCGACGAAGACGAAGATGATCGGGGTGAACAGGTAGCAGAGCTGTAGGCCCTTGAGCGCGAAGGCGTCGTTGACAGGGATCCGCGGATTGAAGTGGAAGACCAGCTGCAGGAGCGGGAAGACCAACAGGACGTTGATCGAGGCCCCCAGCTTCTGGGTGGTGGTGACCATGGCGTAGAGCACGCCGGCGCGCTCGCGCCCCTGCTCGAGGCGGATCTCGTCGGCGTAGTCGGCCACCATGGCGCGGACCATCAGGATGTGGGCGCTGACGCAGAAGCCGACGAAGAACATGCCGATGGCGGTGGGCCAGAACAGCTCGCGCGGGATGGCCATCAGCGACATCTGGAAGATGGCGTAGAGGACGCAGCTGACCTGCAGCGTGCGGTGCTTGCCGATGCGCCGCGCGACCCGGGCCCAGACGATGCCGCCCAGCAGGGCCGCGCCGATGTAGAAGATCAGCAGGAAGTTGATCTCCTTCTGGGGGAAGCCTTTGATCTGGCCGAAGAAGAAATTGTAGAGCGGCCCGGTGACCCCTGGGCCGAGGGTCAGAGCCAGGTCCGCCAGGATGAGGCGCATCATCGTCGGCCGCCGGATGACGTCCAGGTAGTCCCGCGCGCCAAAGCGCCGGTGGGTCAGCTCGACGTTCGGCCGCTCGGGCGTGAAGCCGGCCATCAGCAGGGTGGTCAGGGGCAGGATCAGCAGGATGATCAGGCTGACCGGGTGGTAGCTGTTGGCCTTGCCCAGCACGAGCTGGCCTTGGGTGAAGAAGGGCAGCATCAGAAGGCCCAGCGAGCCGATGGGTCCCAGCGCCGTCATCCAGCCGTAGATGCGCGATCGCTCGTGGTAGTTCACCGCCAGGGAGGCGGCCCAGGAGGCGTGCGACAGGGCCAGCATCGACACCCCCAGCCACATCACCAGGTACCAGGTCGCCAGGTAGAGGACGCCCGCGCCCGTCGGCGGGTTCAGCAGCATGTAGACGCCCAGCATGGCCACCGGCACGCCGGCGATGAACCAGGGGCGGAAACGGCCGAAACGGCCGTGGGTGCGGTCCATCATCCAGCCCAGGAACGGGTCGAACAGCAGGTCGACGATGCGCACGCTGGTGGTGGCCAGGCTGTAGGCCACCAGGGTGATGCCCACGTGGGCGGTGTAGAGCGGAGGCAGGTAGGTGCCCGTGGCCAGCAGTAGCGCGGCCTGCGGAATGCCAGTTGAGGCGAAGGCGAGGATGCGGGGCGTAGGCAAGCGCGCGCCGCCCCCGCCCTTGGAGGGGCTGCTGGAATGGGTCACGGACGTTCCTCAAAATGTATCAATCAACCGCGCCTCTGACGGGCGCGCGCGATCGATCTTGGGCGCCGCTACGGCAGCCGACAAGACGCTAAATGTGTCTGACCCGAAATAAATTTTCGCGCCGTTCCGCCTGGCGGAGGCGTGAGCGCGTCAGCTCGGGCGGTGGATGTTCTGGGGCAGGGAGCTGTCGCTGCTGAGGGCTTCCAGAACCGGCGCCTCCGGCACCATGGCGTCGCGCTCGGCCAGCTCGCGGCGGATCACCTCGTGCTTGGCGGCGTCCAGCTTGTAGCCGATGAAGCAGGCGCCCCCCAGCATGACGAAGCCGATCGGCCCCAGCAGGTAGGTCATCTCCATGCCCCGGATGGAGGCGGCCGAGTTCAGCAGGGTCTCCTTGGTCTGGTAGCCGACCAGTTCAAGCGCGTGGAAGGTGAAGAAGATCGACAGGGCGCCGGCAGCCTTCTGGGTGCCCGTGACCAGGGCGTAGAGCAGGCCGATGCGGTTCTGGTTGGTTTCCAGCCGCACCACATCGCCGACGTCGGCCACCATGGCGCGGATCAGCAGGGTGAAGCCGGTGGCCAGGAAGCCCATGACGAACATGAACGGCCCGTCGATGTAGAAGTGCCCCTTGGGCATCACGTAGAGCAGGATCAGGCCGAGCGAATAGCCGGTGCTGGCCCCGATCAAGGTGCGGTGCTTGCCGAACCGGACCGCCAGGCGGCCCAGCACCAGGGCCCCGACCAGGCCGGCCATGGTGTAGATGAACAGCAGCAGGCTGGCCTCGGCTGTGGAGAAGTGCCGGGAGTCCCGGAAGAAGTAGAAATAGAGCGCCGCCATCCAGCCGGGGCCGAGGGCCAGGCAGAAGTCCGCCGCCAGGATGCGCAGCACCTCCGGCCGCTTGATCAGATGCCAGTATTCGATCAGGCGCACCCGCTGGTGATGGGCGCTTTGGCGGATCGGCTCGCGGGTGAAGACGCTTGCGATCAGGCAACCCACCGGTGCGCCGATGATCATGAACCAGCCCATCGTCTGGATCAGGTGCGGATCGCTGGACTTGGAGATGTTCATCACCTTGGGCAGCAGCAGCAGGACCGCCGCGCCGGCCACGCCGACGGCCGACAGCACGCCGAACAGGCGCGAGCGGGCGTCGTAGGTGGGGGCGATGTTGGAGGCCCAGGAGGTCTGCGCCAGGCTCATCACCGAGGTGCCGATATAGAAGACCAGCACCCACAGGACGACGTAGGGGACGGTGATCCCCGGCTTGGCCATGAACACCATGTAGGAGGCGAAGGCCAGGATCGGCCCGCCGAGCAGCAGCCAGGGCCGGTAGCGCCCGATCCGGGTGCGGGTGTAGTCCATTCCCAGGCCGATGAACGGGTCCAGCCAGATGTCGATCAGGCGCACGATGGCGAAGGCGTTGCCCACCATCGCCGCGGAGATGCCGATGTGGCTGGCGTAGTACTGGGGCAGGAAGACCGAGAAGGCGATGGCGTAGCTGCCCAGGGCCACGGCGGGGGCGGCGAAGGCCAGCGCCCCGAAGAAGCCAAGCTTGGGCGCGGCGGAAGTCGTCTCTGCGGTCATCGGGGTCCTGGGCTGAGCTGGGCTTGCGTCTCTGCCGGACGCTTGGCAGCCCAGATGCCCTGTCCCCCCGTCTTGACGCAAGGGGATTAAGTGAGCGCCGATCAGGAACCCTGACCGGCGCTCTTTGGAGTGGCTTTCGGGGAGCCCTAGCCGCCCGCCATCTTGCGGAAGAACTTCTGGCTCTGCTCGCCGCCGGCGAAGTACGCCTTCTGGCCGGTCTCGTCGGCGATCTTGGTCCAGTTGTCGCGGACTTCCTCGACCGACAGGCCGCCTTCGCCCAGGTAGACGCCCTCGGTCTCGTAGATGCGGGCGAGCGCGAAGGCGCCGGCGCCGGCGGTCAGGATGGCGCCCGTCGGGGCCTCGTCCGAGCACAGGTAGACGACGCCGGGGGTGACGTATTCCGGCGCCAGGCGCTTGAGGACTTCCGGCGGCATCAGGTTCTCGGTCATCCGCGTGGCGGCCACCGGGGCGATGGCGTTGACGTGGATGTTGTTCTTCTGGCCCTCGAGCTTCAGCGTGTTCATGAAGCCGATGATGCCCAGCTTAGCCGCGCCGTAGTTGGTCTGGCCGAAGTTGCCGTAGAGGCCCGACGAGGAGGTGGTGACGACGATGCGGCCGTAGTTCTGGGCGCGCATGATCTCCCACACGGCCTTGGCGCACTTGACGGTGCCCATCAGGTGGACGTCGAGCACGAAGTCGAAGTCGCTCATCTCCATCTTGGAGAAGGACTTGTCGCGCAGCACGCCGGCGTTGGCGATCAGGATGTCGATGCGGCCCCAATGGTCCATGGCGTCCTTGGCCATGCGCGCCACGCCGGCGTCGTCGGTCACGGAGCTGCCATTGGCGATCGCCTCTCCGCCGAGGGCCTTGATCTCTTCCACGACCTTGAGGGCCGCTTCGGAGGAGCCGCCGGAGCCGTCGACCGAGCCGCCCAGGTCGTTGACCACGACCTTGGCCCCGCGCCGGGCCAGTTCCAGGGCGTGCTGACGGCCCAGGCCGCCGCCGGCCCCCGTCACGATCGCCACCTTGCCGTCGAAGCGGACGTCCGCCATCGCTTTAGTCTCCCGTCAATTGGGGTTGAAAGTTCGTCGGCGCCTTTTGCGCGCCCGGCCCGCGAAGCGTCAAGCTGGAGCGGCTTTCCCCGGTTTGGGTAGGCTGGCGGGGGACGTGCGACAATCGCTCATGGAGACTTGCTGTTTCGGGATCGGCATGCGGACGGCATGGGCAGAGGCCTAGACATCAAGGAGGCCGCCGCGGGGGCTGCGGCGCCGTCCGAAGGCGAGCTGAGGCGTTTGAACTGGGCGCTGCGCGCCTACGCGCGATCCTCGGCGGCGCTGATCCATTTCCAGACCCTGGAGGGGCTGGTCGCCAGCCTGTGCGACGCCATCGTCGGCGAAGGCCAGTACGTGCTGGCGGCGGTGGCGCTGCCGGAGAATGGGCCCGGGCGGCCGATCCGCCTGCTCGCCGGCGCCGGCGCGGCGCTCGGCTATATCGACGGCCTGGTGCTGAGCTGGCGGGCCGGGGCGCCCGGCGGCGACGGGCCGGCCGGACGCTGCGTCCGATCCGGCCAGCCGATGTTCATGCGCGACGCCCTGACCGAGCCGATGTTCGAGCCCTGGCGCGAGCGGGCGCGCCGGTTCGGCATCCGCTCCAGCGTGACCGTGCCGTTCAAGCGCGACGGGCGGGTGATCGGGGTGTTCATGATCTATGGCCAGGCGCCCGACGCCTTCGGCCCGCAGGAGGTGGCCCTGTTCGACGAACTGGGCGCGGAGCTGGCCTTCGCCATGGGCCTGATCGAGGAGCGCCAGCGCCTGAAGGCGGCGGAAGAGGCGCGCCTGGCGGCGGAGGCGGCGACGCGCGAGGCGCAAGCCGAGCTGGCGCGGGTGGCGCGCCACCTGGTGGTGGGGGAGTTCGCCTCGTCCATCGCCCATGAGCTGAACCAGCCCATCGCCGCGGTGGCGACCAACTGCGACGCGGGCCTGCGCTGGCTGGACCGCGACCCGCCGAACCTGGACATGGCGCGCGAGGCCCTGCGGCGGGGGTTGCGTGACGCGCACCGGGCGGCTGACGTCGTCAAGCGCACCCGCGCCATGCTGACCCGCGAGGAGCCGCGGTTCGCGGCGGTGGACCTGAACGAGGCGCTGTCCGAGGTGCTGCTGTTCACCCAGGCCCAGCAGCGGCGCGCCGGGGTGCGCATCCGTCTTGACCTGGCGCCCGACCTGCCCGTCGCCTGGGGCGACCGGGTGCAGCTTCAACAGGTGATGGTGAACCTGGTGATCAACGGCCTGGAGGCGCTGAAGCCCGCCGGCGGGCGCGGCGGGTCGATGACGCTGCGGACCGCGCCGGCTGCGGAGGGCCAGGTGATGGTGGAGGTGGCGGATCGCGGGCCGGGGCTGGATTCCGCCGCCGTCGAGCGCCTGTTCGAGCCGTTCGTGACCACCAAGGCCGGCGGCATGGGCCTGGGCCTGGCCATCTCGCGGTCGATCATCGAGGCCCATGGCGGCCGCATCTGGGC
>JAFEEA010000203.1 GCA_018241335.1 Pseudomonadota bacterium | reverse complement strand
AGACGGCGATGGCGGCGTCGGACGCGGGGCCGGCGAGGGCGGACGGCGCGGGCGCGGGCGAGGCGGCCGCCGCCGGGCTCGCGGCGGGCGGCGAGGGGGACGGCGTCGACCCGTGGCCCGTGAACATCGGCCCGAAGGCGACCATGGCCGCACCGGCCAGGACGCAGAGCAGGCACAGCGCCATCATCGCCCAGAAGCCGACAGAGAACAGGCGCCGGCGCTCCGGCTCGGCGGGGGCGGGGGTCAGGTCGATCTGGTCGAACGGGTCGGACATCGGGCTCTAGAAGTGACGCAGGCGCGGCGCCGGCGCAATCATGGCGCCGCTTCAGCCCTTCAGGCCAGGGGGGCGGCGTCCTCGCCCAGGAGGCCGCGCCGGACGAGCGTCATCAGGGATTCCTCGTTGGGCGCGGCGGCGGCCGCGCGCTCGGCCAGCGGGGTGCGCGCCAAGGGTCGGATTATCGCCTTGGAGAGGCCGAAGGCCTTCAGGCCGGGAGCGGGCGCCGCCTTCAGCAGGTCCTTCAGCGCCTGCGCGGCCTTGGGCGAATGCAGCAGGACCGCCTTGAAGCTAGGGATGCTCGCACCGAAGCCCTCGGGCAGGGGGGCGGGCGCGGTTTCGTAGAGGGCCACGGACCGGACGCTCAGGCCTTCGGCGGCCAGTTCCCCGGCCAGGTCGCCGGCCGGTTCGGCGGCGCCCGGGTGCAGGATGACGCCGGCCAGCTCGCGCTTTCGCGAAGCCATGGCGCGGGCCAGGGCCGAGACGTCGCCGTCGGTGGAGAGGACGGTGGCGAAGCGCGCCTTGCGGGCCGCCTCAGCGGTGGCGGCGCCGACCGCGAAGACCTTGAAGCCACGCTCCGGCGTGCGTTCGGCGAAGGCCCTGACGCCATTGGCGCTGGTGAAGGCGATGGCGCAGACGTCGGTGAGGTCCAGCCGGGCGTCGGCGATGGGGCGAAGCTCCAGCAACGGCTGGACGACGGGCTCGAAACCCAGCGCCCGCAGGCGCGCGGCCGTGGCCTCGGCTCCCGGCGCCGAACGCGTGACCCAGATCTTCGCACGTCGCGCGGCCATCGCCCCTCCGTCCAGATCGCCCCGTCCAGATCGCCTCCGCGGCGGCTTATTCCGGCGCCAGCAGCGCCTCGCCGCCCTCGGCCTGCACCGCCTCGCCGAGCGTCAGGCCGAGCGCGCGGGCCTTGGCCTCGCCCTCCCGGCCGCCGATGTCCGCCTCGCCCTCGCGGCGGAAGCGGCGGGCGCCGTCCGGGGTCAGGGCCTCGACGATCAGGGTCAGGCGGGCGCCGTCCACGCGGGCGTAAGCGCCGATGGCGGTGCGGCACGACCCCTCCAGCGCCGCCATGGCCCCGCGCTCGGCGGCCACCGCCAGGGTGGTCGGCGCATGGCGCAGGGCGTCCAGCCACGGCTGGTCCAGGTCGCTCTCGCGCGTCTCGATGGCCAGGGCGCCCTGGCCGGGCGCGGGCGGGCATTCCACCGGATCGAGCAGCATCTTCGGCAGGTGGCCGAGGCCCAGGCGCTTGAGGCCCGACATGGCCAGCAGGATGGCGTCGGCCTCGCCGGCCTCGAGTTTGGCGATGCGGGTGTCGACGTTGCCGCGCAGCATGACGACGTCCAGGTCGGGGCGCTTGTGCAGGGCCTGGGCCTGGCGGCGAAGGCTGGCGGTGCCGAGCCGCGCCTTGTGCGGCAAGGCGTCGAAGCTATTCAAGCCGACGCTTAAGAACGCGTCGCGCACGTCCTCGCGCTCGGGATTGGCGGCGATGGCGAGGCCCGGCGGCAGCACGGCCGGCATGTCCTTCAGGGAGTGGATGGCGCAGTCGATGCGGCCGTCCAGCAGGGCCTCCTCGATCTCCTTGGTGAAGAGCCCCTTGCCCCCGACCTCCATCAGCCGGCGGTCCTGGATGCGGTCGCCGGACGTGGTGATGCGCACCAACGGCGCGACGGCGTCGACGGCCTCCTGGGGCGAGCCTTCGGGGACGCCGAGCGCGGCGGCGATGCGGCGCTGCATCATGCCCGATTGGGCGAGGGCGAGCTTGGATGCGCGGGTGCCGATGCGGACCTGTTGCCTCGTCACGGGAGAAAGATTACCTCGCGCTCTGGATCGGCCGCCGAAACGGGGCCTCGCACACGCTCGCTACTCCAGCGCGCCCGCCCCGGCAACCGAATGACCCGCGCCCCGCTCATCGTCCCTCCAATTGTCGTCCTGGGCATAGAGACCAGTTGCGACGAGACCGCCGCGGCGGTGGTGCGCCTGTCTGAGGAGGGGAAGGCCGAGGTGCGGTCTTCGGTGGTGGCCAGCCAGATCGCCGACCACGCCCCCTTCGGCGGGGTGGTGCCCGAGATCGCCGCCCGCGCCCATGTGGAGGTGATCGACGCCATCGTTGCGCGCGCGCTGGCCGAGGCGGGGCTGGGCCTGGACGGGATCGACGCCGTCGCCGCGACGGCTGGGCCCGGCCTGGTGGGCGGGGTGATGGTGGGCCTCTCCTTCGGCAAGGCCCTGGCCCTGGCGCGGGACCTGCCGCTGGTGGCGGTGAACCACCTGGAAGGCCACGCCGTCTCGGCGCGGCTGGGCGCCGACATCGCCTATCCTTTCCTGCTGCTGCTGGTCTCGGGCGGACATTGCCAGCTGCTGGCGGTGGAAGGGGTGGGCGCCTGCACGCGCCTCGGCTCGACCATCGACGACGCCGCCGGCGAGGCCTTCGACAAGATCGCCAAGAGCCTGGGCCTGCCCTACCCGGGCGGGCCGGCGCTGGAGAAGCTGGCCGAGGGGGGCGATCCGGCCCGCTTCGCCCTGCCCCGGTCGCTGCTCGGCCGGGACGGCTGCGACTTCTCGTTCTCGGGGCTGAAGACCGCCGCGGCGCGCGCGGCCGAGAGGCTGGACCCGGGCCCAACGGGCGAGGTCGACCGCCGCGACCTGGCCGCCGCGGTCCAGGCCGCCATCGCCCGCCAGCTGGCCGACCGCACGGTGCGGGCCATGCGCGCCTACGCCGCCGCCCGTCCGGGCCAGGCGCGGCGCTTCGTGGTCGCCGGCGGGGTGGCCGCCAACGGGGCGGTGCGCCGCGCGCTGGCCGATCTCTGTGCGGCCGAGGGGTTCTCGTTCCACGCCCCGCCGCTGGCCTACTGCACCGACAACGCGGCCATGATCGCCCTGGCCGGGGCCGAGCGCCTGGCCGCCGGCTTCCAGGACGGGCTGGACGCGGTGGCCCGGCCGCGCTGGCCGCTTGACGAAGCCGCCGCGCGGCTCAATCCCACTCACCTGGCCGGCCGCAAGGGGGCGAAAGCATGAGGCCGGGGGCATGAGGCGGGCGGCATGAGCGAGACCTTCCAGACCGTAGGCGTCATCGGCGGCGGCGCCTGGGGCACGGCCCTGGCGCAGGTCTGCGCGCGCGCCGGCCTCGGCGTGACCTTGTGGGCCCGCGAGACCGAGGTGGTGGAAGCCATCCGCCACGACGGTGAGAACCGCCTGTTCCTGCCCGGCGTCGCCCTGGACGAAACCATCGCCGCCACGGAAGACCTGGCGGACCTCGGCACCCGTGACCTCATCCTGGCGGTGGCGCCGGCCCAGCACCTGCGCGCCACCCTGGCCGCCTTCGCCCCCAGCGCGCCCTCGGGCCTGCCGGTGGTGCTGTGCGCCAAGGGGGTGGAGCAGGGCAGCCTGAAGCTGATGAGCGAGGTGCTGGCCGAGACCCTGCCGACCGCCCGCGCGGCGGTGCTGTCGGGGCCGAGCTTCGCGGCCGAGGTGGCGCGGGGCCTGCCCACCGCCGTCACCCTGGCGGCCGAAGACCTGGACCTGGCCCAGGACCTGAGCGCCGCCCTGGCGACCCCGACCTTCCGCCCCTACGCCGCCGCCGACATGATCGGGGCGGAAGCGGGCGGGGCGGTGAAGAACGTCCTGGCCATCGCCACCGGGGTGGTGGAGGGCCGGGGGCTGGGCTCCAGCGCCCACGCCGCCCTGATCACCCGCGGCTTCGCCGAACTGACGCGCCTGGCCGTGGCCCTGGGGGGGCGGGCCGAGACAGTGGCCGGCCTCTGCGGCCTGGGCGACCTGGTCCTGACCTGCTCGTCCAACCAGTCACGCAACAACAGCGTCGGCCTGGCCCTGGGCCGGGGCGAGACTCTGGAAGCGGCCCTGGCCGGCAAGCGCTCGGTGGCCGAGGGCGTCGCCTCGGCGCCGGCGGTGGTCGCCTTGGCCAAGCGCCTGGGCGTCGAGACCCCCATCTGCGACGCCGTCGACGCCATCCTCGCCGGTCGCCTCGACGTGGACGCCGCCATCCTCGGCCTGCTGTCACGCCCCCTTCGCATCGAACCCGAGAGCTGAACCCCATGGCCACCTTCGTCCTGATGAACGTCGACAAGCCCGACAGCCTGGCCCTGCGCCTGGCCAACCGCGAGGCGCACCTGGCCTATTGCCGGGACCGCGCGGAGATGATCCGCCTGGGCGGACCGCTGATGGGCGAGGGCGGCGACATGGCCGGCTCCCTGCTGATCCTCGAGACCGACGACATCGCCGCGGCCCAGGCCTTCAGCGACAACGACCCCTACACCCTGGCCGGGCTCTTCCAACGGCGGGACGTGCGGCCGCTGAAGATCACCATGGGCCAGATCGCCTAGCCTTGCGCGAGAACCCCGCCCAGCCGCCGCCCGGCGCCGCGCTCTGCCGCGTGTCGGAGATCGCCGATCCCGGGGCCAAGGGGTTCGTCTTCCGGCAAGGCGAGAAGCTGTTCATGGGTTTCCTGGTGCGCCAGGGGGCCGAGGTGTTCGGCTATATCGACCGCTGCCCCCACGCCGGCCTGCCCCTGGCCACCTTCGGCGACCGCTTCCTGACCCGCGAGGGCGACCTGATCCTGTGCTCGTCGCACGGCGCCCTGTTCCGCCCCCGCGACGGCCTGTGCATCGGCGGCCCGTGCGCCGGCCGGGCGCTCTGGCCGTGGCGGGTGAAGGTGGAAGGCGAGGTGGTGGTGGCGGGGTGAGCCCGCCGCGGCCTACTCCGCCGCCAGGGGCGCTCGCTCCGCGCCGAACGCCCGCACTTCCTCCAGCAGGCCCTGCACCGCCAGCTTGACCAGTTCGCCGCCCTTTTCGGGGCTGGCCTGGGCGGGGTTGGAGCCCATGCGCCCGTCGGCGTAGCGGGCGCGGAAGTCGGAGGCCTCGCGGATCGGGCCGGTCGGGGCGATCTGGGGGGCGTAGTTGGCGGTCTTGATGGCGTCCGGATAGGCCCACTGGGTGACGGCGATTTCCGACGGGGTGGCGTGGCTGCCGTGTCCGGTGGGGAACTGCTGGTAGGCCAGCTTCTGGACGCCCTGGAGGTCCCACCAGTTCTTCAGGCGCAGGGCGAAGCCGGACTTGCCGCCCCGATAGGAGGCGTCGGCGTAGAGCTCTGAGAACGCCGCCTCGATGGTGGCGACGTTGCCGCCGTGGCCGTTCAGGAAGAAGATCCGGTCGAAGCCGTGGTGGGCGAGCGAGCGCACCCAGTCGCCGATGGCCAGCATGAAGGTCGAGGGGCGAAGGGCGATGGTGCCCGGGAAGTCCAGGTGGTGCTGCGCCATGCCGACGTTGAAGGTGGGGGCGACCAGGATGTCGCCGGCCTTGTGCGCCTCGTGGGCGATGATCTCCGGGCACAGCCAGTCGGTGCCGAGCAGGCCCGTGGGCCCGTGCTGCTCGTTGGAGCCGATGGGCACGACCACGGTGGTCGAGCGCTTCAGGTAGGCTTCGATCTCGGCCCAGGTGGACAGGTGAAGCAGCATGGGGCCTCCGGAGGGTTGACGCGCCGTTCTAGCACCCGCTCGCCGCCCCCAGATAGCCCAGGGCCGCGCGCGTGACGCGCCCGGCCAGGTCGCTGGCCGCGCTCCGCTCCAGCGCGCCGTCGATGAGACCGCGAGCCAGGTGCAGCAGGTCGGCGGCGGCCTCGTTCGGATCGGCTAGGTCGAGGTCGGGCCGCCCCGCCAGGAAGCGGGCCAGGCGATCGGCCGTGCCCCTGGTCGCCGCCTGGGCTTCGTCGCCGAGGCCCAGGCGCTGCTCCTCGCCGTCGAGCAGGCGCGCAAGGCGGGGTCGGGACGACTGGTGGGCCACGGCGACGGCGGCCATGGCGGTGATCGCTTCGTCCAAGGGCGCGGCGGCGACGCGCGACAGGGTGGCGTCCAGGGCGGCGGCGAAGCGGTCGGCTTCCCGGCGGGCCAGGGCGGCGAGGATCGCCTCCTTGCCGGGGAAGTACTGGTAGAGCGAGCCGACGCTGGCGCCGGCGCGGGCGGCGACGGCGTTGGTGTTGAAACCGGCCAGGCCCTCGGCCTCCAGAATGTGAGCCGCCGCCTCGACGATGGCCTCGGCGGTGGCGCGGCCGCGGCGCTGGACCGGCGTCTTGCGGGGAGAAAGGCGGTTGGCGTCGTCCATGGCCAATGCGAGCGGCGAATGTGATGGATTGCTCGTATTCATAGGGGTCTCGCCAATCAAGAGGCCCAACATGACCGACCGCACGACCATCCTTCACATCTTCCTTCTGCTGCGCTCCACGCCGGCCTGGCTTGCCCTCAGCCGCCAGGCGCGGGCCGACTACATCGCCGGGGCGGTGCGCCCCCTGTTCGAGAAGCATCCGCCACGGTCCAGCCGCTTCTTCGACGCCGAGGCCTTCAGCGGCCGGTGCAGCGACATCCTGCTGATCGAGGTCGAGGACCTGAGACGCTACGGCTTCCTGATCGACGCCCTGCGCGACGAGGCGTTCTTCGGCCTGCCCTATTTCCAGGTGGTCGACGTGATCCCGACGCTTGAGGACAGCTACCGCGACTACGACGCCGAGACGGGGGTGGCGGCCTGAACGGCGCAGGCTCGCGCCCAAGCTCGCGCCACGTCAGCCTTTCCAAGCCCGGACATTCGGCGTTTCATCGCCTCAAAACACGGGATGGAAGGGAGACGCCATGCGCACCCTCGGGATCAATCACCTGGCCCTGGTCTGCCGGGACATGGAAGAGACGGTGAAGTTCTACACCGAGGTGCTGCAGATGCCCCTGGTGAAGACCATCGAGCTGCCGGGCGGCGGTCAGCACTTCTTCTTCGACTGCGGCGGCGGCGCCATGGTCGCCTTCTTCTGGTGGGCGGACGCGCCGGAGGCGGCGCCGGGCGTCGCCTCGGTGGAGCACTTCCCGACCAAGCCGATGACGGCGCACGGCTCCATGAACCACGTGGCCTTCACCGTCGACGAGGCGGAGCTTGAGGCCAGCATCGAGCGGCTGAAGTCCATGGGCGTGCCGGTGCTGCCGATGGTGGTCAACCACGACGACAGCCCCCAGGGCGTTGCGGCCAAGATGCATCCGGGCGTCTTCGTGCGCTCGGTCTACTTCACCGACCCCAACGGCATCATGCTGGAGTTCGCCGCCTTCAC
>JAFEEA010000202.1 GCA_018241335.1 Pseudomonadota bacterium | reverse complement strand
TGGTAGTCCTTGTCGATGATGACCATGGTGTTGGACGCCAGCCGAACGCTCGGGAAGTTGAACGTCTTCTGCCAGGCGTCGATGTCGCGGGCGTTGAAGGCGGTCATGAAGTCGTCCAGGCACTTCATGGCGGCGGCGACGGCGGCTTCGTTCTGCGACATGGCGGTATCCCTTCCCTCTTGGTCCCGGTTGAACGGCGCGAGGCTTCGGCTCCGTCGCGTCCGGGGCTTTCGGGCGGCAGGATAGAGGGGCAGGCCCGGCGTGTCAGCGAGCCCACCAGATGAAACCGCACCGCCCCTGCTGTCGCCCCGCGCCGACGGCCTGATCGACGCCGCCCGGCCCGTCGTCCTGCCCTTCATGGCCCCGCGCCTGCAGGGCGAGCTCAGCCCCGACGGCCGGCTGGACCTATCGCTGTGGGGCGCGGGACGGCTCGGCGTGCTGAGCCTGCGCGGCCCCGCCTGGCCGGGCGTGATCGGCCCCAATCGCCTTGAGACCCCGGAAGGCGGCGGCCTCTGGGTCGCCCAGTCCGCGCCGGCCCTGCTGCTCAGGGGCGCCCGGGCGATCCGCTTCACCCCCGCCCGCCGCGGCGCCGGTTGGGCCCGGCCGGTCGCGCCGGTCCCGGTTCTCCACGAGGGGAGCCGACGGGTCGCCGAACTGCCCTGGGGCGTCGCCGTGATCGAGCTGCGCGGCGCGGACATCGTCGTCGCCGCCGGCGCCGACCGGGCGGAGGCTGAGCGCGGCCTGGCCCTGGCGTCCGCCGACATCGTCGCCGAGGCGAACGCCTACGCCGCCGCCTGCGACCGCCTTCCCACCGCCGACCCGCTGCTCAGGAGCCTCGTCATCCAGGGCGTGCACGCCGCGCGCTCGGCCGTCCGCCGCGACGAGCACGGCGCCTTCGCGGGCCTCGCCGCCGGCCTCGCCTACAGCGCCCCGGCCCGCACCTACTATCGCGACGGCTATTGGACCCTGCAGGCGCTGCTTCGCCTTGAACCGCGGGCGGTGTGCGACGAGATCGATCTCCTGGCGCGCGGGATACAGCCCGACGGCGAAGCGCCCAGCGGCGTCATCCTTTCCGGCCCCGCCCAGTCCGCCGCCTGGGAGGCCCGCCGCGCGGCCGGCAAGCGCCTGGCCTCCGCCCACCGCCGCCCCGGCGACTGGTGGAGCGACCATTTCGACAGCCCGCTGTTCTTCGTGATGATGATCGGCGACTACGTCGACGCCACCGGCGACCGCTCGCCGCTTGAGCGCCACGCCGCCCGGGTCGCCGCCGTCTTCGACCGGTACGCCCGCCTGGCGGCCGAGGGCGGCGGCCTGCCCGCCAAGCCGCGCCATGACCGCGACTGGGCCGACAACGTCTATCGCGAGGGTCATGTGGCCTACGACCTCGGCCTCTGGCTCGGCGCGCTGGGCGTGATCGCTCGCCACGTCCCGGCCCTGGCCCCCCGCGTCCGGGCCTTGCGCGCCGCCGCCCTGCCGCGTCTGGAAGCCCTGTGGACCGGAACCCACTACGCCGACTGGCGCCGGCCCGATGGCTCCACCGAGCCGCACCTGGCCCTCGACAGCCTGACCCTGCTGCGCGCCGACGTCGTTCCGGAAGACCGCGCGCTGGAGGTGCTCGAGACGGCGCGCCGGACTCTGGAGAGCCGCCGCAACGACGCCCAGCGCTGGGGCGACTGGGGCATGCTCTGCGCCTTCCCGCCCTTCGCCCGGCGGGCCGACACCCGGGCCAAGAGCGCCTTCGCCTTCCGCTACCACAACGGCGCCGACTGGCCCTGGCTCGACGGGCTCTACGCCCGTGAGCGCCTGCGGCGGGGCCTCGGCGGCTGGCGCTACCCCCTGACCCGCTGGTGGGAGACCTGCCTGGCGCGAGGCTGGGCCGGGCCGGTGGAGTACTTCTCCCCGCCCTTCGGCCGCGGCTCTCTGTTGCAGGGCTGGAGCGGCTATCCCGCGGCGGTGGCGCTGGAGTTCAGCGACACGGTGCTGGGCGGCGATTCCGGCTCCTGATCGGCGGTCACCACCATGTCCGGCGGCTGGCCGACAGCGTTCTCGATCAGCGGCGATTCGGTGAAGGCCGCGTCGCGCTCGTCCAGCGCGGCGCGGATTTCGGAGTGCTTGGCCGCGTTCAGCCGCCAACCGATGACGCACGCCCCGCCCAGCATCACGAACACGATCGGCCCGACGATATAGGCCAGTTCCAGGTTGTGGATCGCGGCCGGGGTGTTCACGGCGCCTTCCTTGGGATTGTATCCCAGCCGTTCGAGCAACGGGAAGGTGATGGCCAGCTGCAGGGCCGAGGCCACCTTCGCCGCCAGGCCGTTCATGGCGTAGATCAGGCTGATCCGTTCCTTGCCCTGCTCCAGGCGCACCTCGTCGCCCACGTCGGCCAGCATGGCGCTGATCATCAGGCCGAAGCCCGAGGCCATGAACCCGCACCACATCATCACGGGCGTGGCGAACAGCATGCTGTGCTTGGGCAGGACGATGATGGTGCACAGGCCCAGCGAATAGGCCGTGGTGGTCAGCATCAGGGTGCGGTGCTTGCTGATCCGCGCCGACAGCCAGGCCGCCGCCGGCGCGCCCAGGATGCCGATGAAGATGTAGATGCCCAGCAGGATCGACGACTCGCCGCCCCGGAAGCCCAGGAAGTCGCGGAAAAAGAACAGGTACAGCGTCGCCATCCAGCCCGGCCCCAGGGTCAGGGCAACCTGCGCCAGCACCAGGCGGAAGAGGTCCGGCTTGGTGATCAAGGCCAGGTATTCCCGGGCGCTGGCGGCGAAGGACGGCTTGTGCGTGTGCACGTCGCTGGTCACGCGCTCGGGCGTCGCCACCGCCGCGGCGATCACCGAGATCGGGATCGAGGCCATCACCATCCACCCCATCACCGGCACCGCCTGGGCGTCCGTCAGGCCGAACCGGCCGGCGAAGATCGGGATCAGCAGCACGGCCACCGCGCCCACCACGCCGACCGCCGACTGCACGCCGAACAGGTGCGAGCGGGCGTTGTAGTGGCTGGCCAGCTTGGCCCCCCACGCCGGGTGCGCCAGGCCCATGATCGAGGTGCCCAGGTAATAGACCAGCAGCCCCGCCACCAGGTAGGCGACACTGATCCCCACCGGGGCCAGGAACAGCGCGAAGCATCCCGCCACCAGCACCGGGGCGCCCAGCAGGAGCCACAGCCGATAGCGCCCCAGCCGCGTGCGGGTGCGGTCCATGACCGCCCCCAGGCTGACGTCCACGCCCATGTCGGCGAAACGCACGATCATGAAGGCCACGCCGACGCCCGTCAGGCTGACACCCAGGTGGCTGGCGAAATAGGGGGCCAGGTAGACGCCCATGGCCAGGCCCAGCGCCGAAAGCGGAATGGTCGGCAGGGAGAAGATCAGGACCAGGGGAAGCGGCAGGCGCTCCACGCCGGGATCGGGCGCTTTGAACGGCAAGAGGTATGGGCTCCCTGTGACTGGTCAGAACCGTCTTGTCGCGGCTTGGCGCCAGGATGAACCCTGTGAGGGGCCGCATGGCAAGCGCCATGAATGCATAGCCGCGCTACGCAAACGGGTCCCGTTACCTTTCGCTCAGCCCTTTGTAAGCCTCGCTTTCACGCCGCTTGCGCGGGCTGCGGAAAGGCGGGAGGGTCGCGCCATTCAAACAAGCTATTTCGAGGAAACGTCATGAGTGAAGCGCGCATCAATCCCAATGGGACTTTGAAGGGCAAGGTCGCCCTGGTCACCGGCGCCAGCCGCGGCATCGGCGAGGCCATCGCCACCCGCCTGGCCATGGAAGGGGCCAAGGTCATCGTCTCGGCCCGCACGGTCGAGGAGGGCGACAGCCGCCTGCCCGGCGCCCTGGCCGCCACCGTCGAGCGCATCAACAAGGCCGGCGGCCAGGCCCGGCTGATCAAGGCCGACCTCGCGCTCGCCGCCGAGCGCGAAGCCCTGGTCGAGCAGGCCGTGGCGACGTTCGGGCCCATCGACATTCTGGTGAACAACGCCGCCATCACCTACTTCATGCCGGTCGTCGACTTCCCGGAAAAGCGCTTCAAGCTGATGATGGAAGTCCAGGTCTACGCCCCCTTCCATCTGGCCCAGCTGGTCCTGCCGGGCATGAAAGAGCGCCACAGCGGCTGGATCGTGAACATCTCCTCCGGGGCCGGCATCCACCCCAAGCAGCCCTACCAGGCCGGGGGCCGCGGCGGCACGGTCTACGGCATGTGCAAGGCGGCGCTGGAGCGCTTCACCACCGGCCTCGCCTCCGAGGTCTACGAGGACGGCGTGGCGGTCAACGTCGTCTCCCCGGGCCTGGTCGCCACCCCCGGCGTGGCCGTGCACGGCCTCATCAACGAACGCACAAAGGACCGGGTGCAGCCCATCGAATATATCGCCGAGGCCGTCTACCAGCTCGCCTCCGGCGATCCGAAGACCCGCACCGGCCGCATCGACTACGCCGAACCCCTGCTGAAGGAGCTGGGGCTTCAGCCGTCCGCCCTGGTCTGAAACCGGCCGCGGACAACGGCCCGTGAGGCGGCTGCAACGCCGTCTGTGCGATAAGCGACAGAACTCGCCTCACGGGCTGTTCACAAAACCGAGAGCGCTTGCTAGATTGCAAATCGCCGTGCGGGCTGAATCGCGCGGGGATCCTAGGAGACGCGAATGCGCACCATGAAAATCGCTCTGACCGCCGCGGCCGTTCTGGCCCTCGGCTTCACCGCTGCTTGCGGCAAGAAGGCCGACAGCGCCGCTGCTGGCGACGCGACCCCGGCCGCTTCCGCCGCCGACACCTCGGCGATGGCCCCGGCCGCTTCGGCCGCCGACACGGCTGCCGCCGCCGCCACGCCGGCCGCTGCCGACTCGGCTGCTTCGACCGAAGCCAAGAAGTAAGACTTGAGTTTCGGGCGGCGATCGACGGTGCACCGTCGGTCGCCGCCCATCCTCACGAGCGGGCTGATCTCTCGCAAATCGCCGATATTCGGCGAAGTTCCGAAGGCTCCGGGTTTCCGGGGCTTTTTTTGTGCCTGCGCCGCGCCGTCCGGCGGTTGAGCCCGCGCCCGCCCTGGCCGATCATCGCGACATGACCCTGATCGACCAGCCTCTGCCCCGCCGCTCCGTCGCCCTGACCACCTTCCTGGTGCGCGACTACGACGAGGCCATCGCCTTTTTCACGGGGGTCCTGGGATTCCACCTCACCGCCGACCAGGACATGGGCGGCGGCAAGCGCTGGGTCGCTGTGGCCCCGCGCGCCGACGGCGGGCCGGGCTTGCTGCTGGCCAAGGCCGCCGGCGCCGACCAGGAGGCCGCCGTGGGCCGCCAGGCCGGCGGGCGGGTGTTCATGTTCCTGCACACCGACGACTTCGCCCGCGACCACGCCCGCATGACCGCCGCCGGCGTCGTCTTCCACGAGGCTCCCCGCCACGAGCCCTATGGAACCGTCGCCGTCTTCGAAGACCTCTACGGCAATCCCTGGGACCTGCTGCAGCCGAAGTGAGCGGGGCCTTGCCCCGTCCCGCCTCGACCGTGCTCCCCTCTCCCCGCCGTCATCCCCGGGCGTAAGTCCCGGGGGCCCATGAACACGTGAGAACGAGCGGCGCGTTTCGAAGGGCGCGCCGTTCTCAAGCGCCGGCCACGCCGGCCCTGCGCCGCTCCGCTGCCGCTCCGCGACGGGGAGGTGGGCGCGTATGGATCCTCGGGACTGACGCCCGAGGATGACGGAAGAGAGGGATGGCAACCGGGTTTGGAGAACGGGCTAGCCCCGCCCTTACCGCGCCGTCAGCCCCGCCCCCTTCATCCGCCACAGGATGTCCTCGAGGCGGTCCTGGCCGAAGAAGGGTTCGCCGTTGAACACCATCAGGGGCACGCCCCAGTGGCCGGCCGCGGTCTGGGCGGTCTCGTTGGCCTCGATGACCGGGTCGAAGCGCGACAGGTCCTCGCTGGCCAGCGACGCCGGCAGGCCTGCCGCCTCCGCCGCCCTGGCCAGGTGATCGCCCTGGTGCCAGTTCTCCACCTGGCCGGACCAGATGGCGCGCGAGGCCTCGCGCGCGAACTCGAAGCCCCGCCCGGCCTCGGCCGCCGCCGCGCCCATGCGGCTGACGCCCATGATGTAGGGCTGTTCGACGGCCACCTCGCCGGAAGCGACGTCCATGATGATCGGGTCGGGCCGGGGCCAGCGATAGGGGATGCCCAGTCGCTCGGCGATACGCCAGGTGTCGCGCGCCAGATAGGGCGGCCACAGCGGATTCACCTGCTTGAAAAACCCGGGAATGCGCACGGCGATCGGCCGCACCACCTTCACGTCGATCTCGAAGTCGTACTGGTCGCGCAGCGCGCTCAGCTGCGGCGTGGCCAAGTAGGAATAGGGGCTGCGGAACGAGAAGTAGAGGTCGATGCGGAGGGTCATGCGCGGCCGGCCGTTTCAAGCGAAGGGTCGGATACCTTCTGGCACATCGCGTGCCTTTTTCCAGCCCCCTCGACGCGCCACGCCTAGCCGGCGATGCGCACCGGCAGGCTCTCATAGCCCTTCACGAAGCTGGATCGCACCCGCCGCGGCTCGTCCATCACCTCGATGTGCGACCAGCGCTTCAGGATCTCCTCCCAGACGATCTTCAGCTGCAGCTCGGCCAGGCGGTTGCCCACGCAACGGTGGATGCCGAAGCCGAACGACAGGTGCTGGCGCGGCCGTTCGCGGTCGATCTTGAGTACATCGGGGTCCTCGATCGCCGTTTCGTCGCGATTGCCGGAGACGTACCACATCACCACCTTGTCGCCCTTGCGGATGGTCTGGCCGCCGACCTCGACGTCCTCCAGGGCCGTGCGGCGCATGTGGGCCAGCGGCGTCTGCCAGCGGATGATCTCGGGCACCATGTTGGTGATCAAGCCGGGGTTCGCCCGCAGCTTCTCGTATTCGCCGGGGAACTGGTTCAGGGCGTAGAGGCCGCCGGAGATCGAGTTGCGCGTGGTGTCGTTGCCGCCCACGATCAGCAGGATGATGTTGCCCAGGTACTCGTCCGGGGTCATGTCGCGCGTGGACTCGCTGTGCGCCATCATCGACACTAGGTCGCCGGCCGGCGGCTTGTCGGCCCGCTCCGTCCAGAGGCGGGTGAAATAGGCCAGGCATTCCATCAGGATGTCCTGGCGCTGCTCCTCGGTCTCCACCAGGCCGCCGGGCCCCGGCAGGGTGGTGGCGACGTCCGACCAGTGGGTCAGCTTTCGCCGCTCCTCGAAGGGAAAGTCGAACAGGGTCGCCAGCATCTGGGTGGTCAGCTCGATGGACACCCGGTCGACCCAGTCGAAGGTCTCGCCCACCGGCAGGGCGTCCAGGATGAGCGCCGCCCGCTCGCGGATGATCGGCTCCAGGGTCATCAGGTTGTGCGGGCTGACGATGGGGCTGACGGTCTTGCGCTGGGCGTCGTG
>JAFEEA010000201.1 GCA_018241335.1 Pseudomonadota bacterium | reverse complement strand
CTCCCCTTGCGGGAGAAGGTGTCAGCGAAGCTGACGGATGAGGGGTCGACGGAACTTATGGCGTTGGGTGTCTCGCGGGATCGCGCCGAGAGGGCGCTCGACCCCTCATCCGGCCCGCTGCGCGGGCCACCTTCTCCCGCAAGGGGAGAAGGACGAGTTGAGCGCCGACACCCCCAATCGACCCCCTCGATTTCCGAGACCTGACCATGCGCTACCTGCCCCTGACCGCCGACGACCGCGCCGAGATGCTCGGCGTCGTCGGCGCCAAGTCCATCGACGACCTGTTCGTGGACGTGCCCGCCGCCGCCCGCCTGGCGGCCCCGGTGGACCTGCCCTTCCACGCCAGCGAGCTGGCCGTGGAGCGGAGCCTGTCGGCCTTGGCGTCCAGGAACCGCCCGGCCGGGGCGGGGCCGTTCTTCTGTGGGGCGGGGGCCTACAGGCACCATGTGCCGGCCAGCGTGGACCACATCATCCAGCGCTCGGAATTCCTGACCAGCTACACGCCCTACCAGCCCGAGATCGCCCAGGGCACGCTGCAGGTGTTGTTCGAGTTCCAGACCCAGGTCTCGGCCCTGACCGGCCTGCCGGTGGCCAACGCCAGCATGTACGACGGCTCCACGGCCTGCGCCGAGGCGGTGATCATGGCCCACCGCGTGACCCGCCGGGGCAAGGCGGTGCTGTCGGGCGGCCTGCACCCGCACTACGCCGAGACCGCCTGGACCCTGGCCCACTCGGCCGGCGTCGCCACCACCCGCCTGCCCGCGGCGGTCGACAACGAGGCGGCGGTGATCGAGGCCATCGACGCCGACACCGCCTGCGTCGTGGTCCAGACCCCCAACGTCTTCGGCCAGGTCACCGACGTCACCGCCATCGCCGAGGCGGCCCACGCCAAGGGCGCCCTCCTGATCGTGGTCACCACCGAGGCGGTGTCCTACGGCCTGCTGAAGTCGCCCGGCGAGATGGGCGCCGACATCGCCGTGGCCGAGGGCCAGTCGATCGGCAACGGCCTCAACTTCGGCGGCCCCTACGTCGGCCTCTTCGCCTGCCGGGAAAACCTGCTGCGCCAGATCCCCGGCCGCCTGTGCGGCGAGACCGTCGACGCCGAGGGCCGGCGCGGGTTCGTGCTCACCCTGTCGACCCGCGAGCAGCACATCCGCCGCGACAAGGCGACCTCCAACATCTGCACCAACTCCGGGCTCTGCGCCCTGGCCTTCACCATCCACATGTCGCTGCTGGGCGGGACCGGCCTCAAGCGGCTGGCCGAGGTCAACCACGCCAAGGCGCGCAAGCTGAAGGCCGCCCTCGCGGCCATCCCCGGCGTCGAGGTGCTGACCGGCGCCTACTTCAACGAACTGGCCGTTCGCCTGCCCAGGCCCGCCGCGGGCGTGGTGGAACGGCTGGCGGCCCAGGACATCCTGGCCGGCGTCCCCTATTCGCGCCTCGATCCCAAGGCCGGGATGGACGACATCCTCCTGGTCTGCGCCACCGAAACGACCCTCGACGAAGACATCGCCGCCCTGGCCGGCGCCCTGAAGGCGGAGATCGCTTAGATGACGACCATGCTCAACGTCGGCCGCCCCACCCGTCCCGAGGGCGTATCCGACAAGGCCGCCCCCGCGCCGGGGACGGGCGCCAGGGGCCTGATGCAGGACGAGCCGCTGATCTTCGAACTGGGCGGCTGGGACAAGACCGGCGTCGACTTCGCCGACGACGCGGGGGACGCTGACCTGTCGGACCTGGCCGGCTTGACCCGCGCCGAGCCGGTGACCCTGCCGGGCCTCTCCGAGCCCGAGACGATGCGGCACTACGTGCGCCTCAGCCAGAAGAACCACGCCATCGACCTGGCGCTCTATCCGCTGGGCTCGTGCACCATGAAGCACAACCCGCGCCTCAACGAGAAGATGGCGCGCCTGCCCGGCTTCAGCGACATCCACCCCCTGCAGCCGGTGTCCACCGTTCAGGGCGCCCTGGCCCTGATGGACCAGCTGTCGCACTGGCTGAAGACCCTGACCGGCATGCCGGCGGTGGCCCTGTCGCCCAAGGCGGGCGCCCACGGCGAGCTCTGCGGCCTGCTGGCCATCCGCGCGGCCCACGAGGCCCGCGGCGACGCGCGCAAGACCGTCCTGGTCCCCACCTCGGCCCACGGCACCAACCCCGCCACGGCCGCCCAGGCCGGCTATGCGGTGCGCGAGATCGCCCAGACCGCCGACGGCCGCGTCGACCTGGCGGACCTGGCCGACAAGCTCGGCCCCGACGTGGCGGCGGTGATGGTCACCAACCCCAATACCTGCGGGCTCTTCGAGCGCGACGTCATGGAGATCGCGCGCCTGACCCACGCGGCCGGCGCCTACTTCTACTGCGACGGGGCCAACTTCAACGCCATCGTCGGCCGGGTGCGGCCGGGCGATCTCGGCGTCGACGCCATGCACATCAACCTGCACAAGACCTTCTCGACGCCCCACGGCGGCGGCGGGCCGGGGGCCGGGCCGGTGGTGCTGAGCGCCGCCCTGGCGCCCTTCGCGCCCAAGCCCTGGGTGGTGGCGCGGGACGGCGGCGCGTTCGCCCTGGTCGAGGAGTCCGAAGGCGAGGCGGCGGCGGCCCTGGGTCGCCTCTGCGCTTTCCACGGCCAGATGGGCATGTACGTCCGCGCCCTCAGCTACATGCTCAGCCACGGCGCCGACGGCCTGCGCCAGGTGGCCGAGGACGCGGTGCTGAACGCCAACTACATCAAGGCCCGCCTGTCGGTCGCCATGACCCCCGCCTTCCCGGACGGGCCGTGCATGCACGAGGCCCTGTTCGACGACCACTGGCTGGAGGACACCGGCGTCACCACGCTCGACTTCGCCAAGGCGATGATCGACGCCGGCTTCCACCCCATGACCATGTACTTCCCCCTGGTGGTGCACGGGGCGATGCTGATCGAGCCGACCGAGACGGAGTCGCGGCGCGAGCTGGACCGCTTCTGCGACGCCATGCTGGACCTGGCCGCCGCGGCCAAGGCCGGCGAGGTCGACCGCTTCAAGGGCGCGCCCTTCCACGCCCCCCTGCGCCGGCTGGACGAGACCCTGGCGGCCCGCAAGCCGCGCCTGCGCTGGACGGCGGAGGCCTAGGCGCCCGTACCTCCGTGTCCCCGCCCGCGACTCGGTTTTCCGGGTCGCGGCGGGCCTGGATTTCGACTCTTACTTACAAAACCCGCCTCAGCACTGTCGCCCAACAGCCATAATCAAGTCATCAACTGAGGCCGTTCGGCCACAGCCACACCCAATCACGTCAGCAACCGCAGATTCTTTCGCGAGGGCGCCTGTCGCTTAAGGAAAGCGGGTCCATATGGGTGACATGCGGTCGCGTCGCCTCGCGCGCTCGCCCACCCCATTGTTGTGATCATGTCGCTCGTTTCGCTCCGAACGCCCGCCTTCGTCCGCGCCGCCGCAGCCCCTGGGTTGTGGCGCAAGGTCATGCGCGGCGTCACGGTGGTGGCCGGCTCGATCCTGATCGCGATCGGTTTCGTGGGCGCCCTGCTGCCGGGGCACCTGGGCGTGCCGGTGCTGGTGGTGGGGCTGGTCATGGTGCTGCGCTCGTCGCACCAGGCGCGGCGTCAGTTCATCGGCCTGCAGCGCCGCCATCCCAAGATCGTCTTCCCGATCCGCCGCCTGCTGCGCCGCGAGCCCGAGGTCTTCCCCGTCGCCTGGCAACAGGTGCTGCGGATGGAGCGCACCGTCGTCCCGCGCCGCTGGCGCGGCGCCCGGGCCCTTCGCCGCCGCTTCTTCCGCAAGCGCCGCGCGACTTGAGCCGTTCCTCCCTCCCCTTCACGGGGAGGGACAGTTCGCGCAGCGGACAGGGTGGGGGAGTCCGAAGACGCCCCCAACTCAATCGGGTTAAGCGTAGATGTGTCGTCGTCTTTCCCCACCCCGGCCCCGCGGGCCGACGACCCTCCCCATGAAGGGGAGGGGGGAACAGCCTACTGGAAGCGGGCTTCCAGCCCGGCCAGGCCCTGGTCGATCAGGGGGTCGGTCTTGGCGCCGGCGATGCGCGTGGCCAGGACCTGCTCGGCCGCCTGGGCCGCCAGTTCGGCGGCGGCGGCCTTGACGTCGGCGGAGGCCTGAGCCTCGGCGTTGGCGATCTTGCGCTCGGCCATTTCGCGCCGGCGCTTGATGTCTTCTTCCAGCTTGACCTTGGCGTCGGCCAGCAGGCGCTTGGCGTCGTCCTTGGCCGCTTCGATCATGCCGGCGGCGGTCTTTTCGGCCGCCTCGCGCTGGACCTTGATGTCGGCGAGCAGGCGCTGGGCTTCCTCGCGAAGCTGGTTGGCTTCGTCGAGCTGGGCCTGGATCTTCTGGCCGCGGCTGTCGAGGATGCCCGCGATGGCGCCGGGCACCTTGAGCCGGATCATCAGGCCGACGAAGACCAGGAAGGCCACGCCCACCCAGAATTCGGCCTCGCCGGCCAGTTCCTTGATGAAGTCCATCTGCGGCGCTCCTTAGGCCTTCGCCGCCAGGGCGGCGTCGATCTCGCCGGGCGTCGCGGCCTGGCCGGTCAGCTTGGCGACGATAGCGCCGGCGGTGTCGGCGGCGATGGCGCGGACATTGCCCATCGCCTCGTCGCGCGCCGCGCGGATGGACGCCTCGGCGGCCTCGGTGGTCTCGGCCAGCTTGGCTTCCTCGGCCGACAGGCTGGCGGAGATTTCCGCCTTGGCCTGGGCGCGGGCGTCGGCCGCCAGCTTCTGGGCCTGGGCGCGGGCCTGGGCCGTTTCCGCGGCCGCCGCCTGGGCCTGGGCGTCAGCCTCGGCCTTCAGACGACGGGCGTCGGCGATGTCGCCTTCGATCTTGGCGTCCCGCGCTTCGATGGTCCCGCCGATGCGCGGCACGAAGACCGAGCGCATGAGCAGGAACACGACCAGGAAGATCAGCGAGAACCAGGCGATCTGGCCCGGCCACCATTGCGGATCGAACTGGGGCAGACCGCCGGCCTGGGCCGGCTCGGTCGTGCCCTCTTGCGTGGGACTAGCCATGAGTTTCTAGGCCTTGTTCCTAAGGCTTAGACGAAGCGCAGCAGCAGGGCGACCACGAGGGCGAAGATGCCCATCGATTCCGTGAGCGCCATGCCCAGGAACAGCCACACGCGCTCCTGGCCGGCGGCCGACGGATTGCGGATGGCGGCTTGCAGGTAGTTGCCGAACAGGATGCCGAGGCCGGCGCCCGCACCGATCATGCCCATCGTGGCAAGGCCGGCGCCGATGTACTGAGCGGAAGTATGGTCCATGGTAGTCCTCTTTAGGAGATCGTTGGATTAGTGGCCGTGGCCGAGGTTGACGACCTCGTTCAGGTAGACGGTGGCCAGGGCGGCGAAGACGAAGGCCTGCAGGCCGGCGACCACCAGCTCCAGGCCGGTGAGCGCGATGACCATCGCCAGGCTCAGGCCCGAGCCGACCAGGCCCAGGCTGTTGAGGCCGAAGCCGGCCAGGCCGACGGCGCCGAGCGCGACGACGAAGCTGGCGAAGATGTTCATGACCACGTGGCCGCCCAGCATGTTGCCGAAGAGACGCATCGCCAGGGTCAGGGGGCGAACCAGGAAGGAGATCAGCTCGAAGAAGCCGATGAACAGGGCCATGGCCCAGTGCACGCCCGGCGGCACGAAGAGCTTGAAGAAGCCGAGGCCGTTCTTGATGAACCCGATCACCAGCACGCTCATGAAGGTGATCACGGCCAGGGTGGCGGTCACGGCGAGCTGGGCGGTGGGGGTGAAGGTCCAGTCCAGGCCGCCCACGTGGCCCACGGCCAGGACGACGCCCATGAGGTTCATGGTCAGGACGAGCATGAAGATGGTGAAGACGAAGGGGATGTAGGGCTTGCCGTTGTGGCCGATGATCGGCGTCACCAGCGTGCCGTCTATGAGGTCGAACAGGCTTTCGCCCACCGCCTGCATGCGGCCCGGCACGATCGCGCCCTTGGCCGACATCCCCAGGGAGACCACGATCACCACGGCGGCGATCAGCATCATCAGCACGGAGTTGGTGACCGAAAGGTCGAAGCCGCCCACGACGATCGGCGGCAGCCACTCGACGCGCTCGATCAGGAACTGCTTCATCGGCTCGATGGCGGCCATCGGTTCTCTCACTCGTCCTCTTCATCGTCCGGCGCCGAAGACGCCGGTCCGGACCCTTGCGAGGCCCGGGCGCTCATGGCCAGCGCCGTTCGAACCGCGGCGTAGACCGATACTCCAGAGCCGATCAGCAGACCGCTGACCAGGCCCCAGGGGCTGGTGTGCGCGACGCGGTCAAGAAGCCACCCCAGGCCCAGACCCCCGAAGACCCCGCCCAGCATTTCTGCCAGGATGCGGTAGCCGTCGCCCGACGCCGCCATGGACCCCAGAGCGGGGGTCTTCGGCGCTCGGCTGGCCTCGAACTTATCGAGCCGCTTGTCCAGGCGCCGAAGCGCCCGCTCGCTCGATTCGTCCGGCTTAGGCATGGACTTGGAAGGTCTTTCAAGGCGACCCCGGCGTCCCGCCGCGGCCCGGCCAGATCGCGGCGGAACCTATAGACGCGGGCGGTGAGCGTCAAGACGCGGCGAAATCAAGGCAAGACGCTGAAATTGCTGCGGTATTCTACCTTCGCGAGTCAGTGGTTCGCGAGTGGGTATTTCATGTCGCACATAGGACGCGAGGGAAGGCGCCGCGCAGGCCCCGTTATTGCGCCGCCAGGGCCTCCGCCTGGCGCAGGTCCACCGAAACCAGTTGCGAGACGCCGCGCTCGGACATGGTCACCCCGAACAGGCGGTCCATGCGGCTCATGGTCAGGGGATTGTGGGTGATGGTGATGAAGCGGGTGGGGGCGCGCTGGCGCATCTCGCCCAGCAGGTTGCAGAACCGCTCGACATTGGCGTCGTCCAGCGGCGCGTCCACCTCGTCCAGCACGCAGATCGGCGCGGGGTTGGCCAGGAACACGGCGAAGATCAGGGCCGCGGCGGTCAGGGCCTGCTCGCCGCCGCTCATCAGGCTCATCACAGCCATGCGCTTGCCGGGCGGGCAGGCGTAGATCTCCAGGCCGGCCTCCAGCGGATCCTCCGACTCCACCAGGCGCAGCTCGGCCTGGCCGCCCTCGAACAGGGTGGTGAACAGGGTGCGGAAGTGGCCGTCGATGATGTCGAAGGCCGCCAGCAGGCGCTCACGGCCCTCGGCGTTCAGCTCGTCGATGCCCTGGCGCAGCTTGGCGAGGGCGCCGGTCAGGTCGCTGCGCTCGGACTTCATGGTCTGCAGGCGCGCGCCCAGCTCCGTGGCCTCTTCCTCGGCGCGCAGGTTCACCGGCCCGATCTGGTCGCGCTCGCGCTCCAGGCCCTGCAGGTGGGTCTCGATGCCGCCGGTCTCGGCCGGCACGGCGATGGCGTCCTCCGCCAGCTTGCGGCCCAGGTCTTCCGGCGACAGCTCCGTCGCTTCGGTGAGGGCGGCGGCGTATTCGGCCAGGCGCTCGCGCGCGGCTTCCAGGCGCGCGGCCAGGGTGGCGCGGGCCTCGCGGGTGTCGGCGGCGC
>JAFEEA010000200.1 GCA_018241335.1 Pseudomonadota bacterium | reverse complement strand
TCCCGGCATGCGCCTTGCCGATGAAAGGGCCAGACGTGCCGTTTCGGCACAAGCGATTGAGACAGCGGGCGTTCACCATGGGCGATGACATCGACGTTCACCTGGGCAAGCGGCTTCGCCGTCGGCGGCGGCTGCTCGGCCTGACGCAGCAGCAGCTGGCCGGCGCCTGCGGCGTGCGCTTCCAGCAGATCCAGAAGTACGAGTGCGGCGCCAATCGCATCTCAGCCGCGCGCCTCTGGCAGCTGTCCGAAGCGCTGGAAGTGCCGGTGGGCTACTTCTTCGACGGCCTCTCCGACACGCCGCGCCCGCGCGAGCGCGATCCGGAACGCAACGACTCCGGCCCCGGGGAGCTGGTGGCCCGCAAGGAGACCCTGGACCTGATCCGGGCCTACTACCAACTGGGTGAGCGTCCGCGCCGGCGGCTGCTCGACCTCGCGAAATCCCTCAACGGCGCCGACACCGACGCCGCCTGAGGTCACCGACGCCTGGGGGGCCGGGGGGCTCGCATCCAGGCATGAGTAGGGAGCGCGCGGCTTTCGTGCAGGGACCTAGCGGTCACTGCTGAGCGCGCTCCGGGCGCCCGCCGTCCTCCCGTGACGGCGCCGTCTCCGTTCGACTTGGGGGTTAGGACGGACGGCCCCGCGGCTTCGGCCGCGGGGGGCGTCTTTATGCGCGCGGCGGGCTCAGCTAGAGGACTGGCATGCTGAGCCCTGACCGCCTCGACGCCCTCGACGCCTTCCTGCTGGACCTCAACCGCGCCGCCGGTGACGTGATCCTGCCCCTGTTCCGCGCCGACCACGGCCTGGAGGACAAGGGTCCCGACGGCGCCTTCGACCCGGTCACCGCCGCCGACAAGGGCGCCGAGGCGGCCATCCGCAAGCTGATCGCCGAACGCTTCCCCGCGCACGGGGTGATCGGCGAGGAGTATGGCGAGGATCGGCCGGACGCGGAATTCGTCTGGGTGCTGGACCCCGTCGACGGCACCCGCGCCTTCATCGCCGGCCTGCCCGTCTGGACGACCCTGATCGGCCTGCGCTTCCAGGGTCGGCCAGTGCTGGGATCGATCGGCCAGGCCTATACGGGCGAGATCTACATCGGCCACGCCGGCGGATCGCGCCTCGTCAGCCGCGATCCCACCCAGGTTCTTAAGGTGCGCAAGGGCATCGCCATCACCCAGGCGATCATCGCCACCACCGACCCGCACGGCTGCTTCAACGGCGCGGAGATGGGCGCCTGGCGCCAGGTCCGCTCGGCCTCGCGCCTGGCCCGCACCGGCTGCGACGCCTACGCCTACGCCCAGGTCGCCGCCGGGCGCATCGACCTGGTGGTGGAGGCGGGGCTGAAGAGCTGGGACATCGACGCCGCCATCCCGGTCCTGGAAGGCGCCGGCGGCTACGTCACCGACTGGACCGGCGCGCCGGTGGGCCCGCACGGCGGTCAGGTCGCCATCGCGGGCGAAAAGGCGGTTCTGGACGAGGCGCTGGTGGCGCTGCGCCGGGCGGCGACGCCCTAGGCTCCGGTAGGGGCCAGAGCCGGGGCGACCGCTGCGGCCAGGGCGTCGAACTCGCGCCAGAAGACGGCGCGGATGTCGTCGGTCTCCTGCAGAATCTCGTGGTAGGCGCCGGGGATTTCCACGAAGTGGCCCTTGGGCGCCCGGGCGGTGACGCGGCGCTGGCCAGCGACGTCCACCAGCTTGTCCGCCCCGGCGGCGACCACCGTCACGGGGATGTCCAGCTTCGGCACGCCCGGCCCGACCTCGAGCACGGCGATGGCCTTGAAGGCGAAGTCGAGCCAGCCCCAGGTCGGCCCGCCCAGGGCCAGGTCGGGACAGGCCTCGACCTGCGCCTGGTTGCGGTCGTAACGCGCGCGGTCGTGGGTCAGGACATTGTCTTCGAAGGGCGTGGCGATCGGACTGGTGGCGCGCCCCTGCACCGACCCACCGCCGCGGCCGGCGCTGGTCAGGGTGGTGGCGAGGACCTTGCCGAGGGGCCTGGGAACCGGTCCCGTCTGCAACCCCAGCATTGGCGCCGACAGCACGGCGCCGGAAAAGCCTTTCTGGCCGAGGGCCAGGGCCAGGAACGTCAGGCAGCCGCCCATGGAATGCCCCATGGCGATCCAGGGCTTAGGCAAGCGCGCCTCGTAGGCCGCGATCAGGGCGGCGAAGTCGGCGACGAAATCCTTGAAGCCGGCCGCGTGACCCTTGAGCCGATCGGGGAGCAGGCGCTGCGACAGCCCCTGCCCCCGCCAATCGTGTGCGAGGACCGTGAAGCCGCGCGCGCGCAGTTCCTCGATGACCTCGAAGTACTTCTCGATGGGTTCGGTGCGCCCGCCGCTCAGCACCACCGATCCGCGCGGCGTTCCGGCGGCCGGGAAGAGCGCGGCCCGCAGCCGCGCCCCTCCGGCGCCTTCAAACCACGCCGCCTCGCCGCCGGCCGGGACCGGGGCGGAGGGTATGGAAACGAGCGGCGCGGCCTCGGCCAACGCTTTAGCGCATCTTGTTGAAGAGCGTCTGCATCTTGCCTTGCAGACCCATGGCGACGCCCATGTCGGACAGTTGCAGACGGCCGGTCATCACCGCCGTCATCGGGTCCAGCTTGCCCTCGCCCATGGAGACCAGGTCGTCCAGCGCGATGGTCATGGTCAGGTCGGCCGGCTTGTCCTCGTTGGAGACTTCACCGCCGTTGATGTAGACGACGCCGTCGCCCTTCAGATTGAATTTCAGGCTCTTGCCGAGACCGGAGTCATCACCCACGGCCGTCTTGACGCGGTCGGTGAGCTCTTGAAGCGTGGCCATGGACAATGGTCTCCCTAGAGGATTGAGTTCCTGTCCCGCCCCTAGCCCGACCCTTTGCCGGGCGCAAGTGAACAGTGTTCAGACCGCTCACTGAACGTCGGTCAGTCGCCTCTTGAACACATCCGGACGGTTCCTAACTAGGGAATTGGAGGCGCTGGACGTCCGGGCCTCCCGGATCACGCGCGAGGCCTGATGGCTCGCGGACGGTCCGCACATCACTGCAACCTTGCTTGTCCAAGAAGGATGTAATCATGCGCACCATCGACTTTTCGCCGCTCTACCGCTCCGTCGTGGGCTTCGACCGCTTGGCCGACCTGCTCGACGCCGCGACCACCGAGACGGCCAACGGCTATCCGCCGTACAACATCGAACGCACCGCCGAGAACGCCTACCGCATCGAGATCGCGGTGGCGGGCTTCAAGCCCGAGGACCTGAACATCGAGGTCAAGGAGAACCTCCTGACCGTGCAGGGCCGCAAGGTCGCCAACGACGACGCCAAGCGCTACCTGCACCGTGGCCTGGCCGAGCGCAACTTCGAGCGCCGGTTCCAACTGGCGGACTATGTGGTGGTGACCGACGCCAAGCTCGCGGACGGGCTGCTGTCCATCAGCCTGAAGCGCGAGCTGCCCGAGGCGCTGAAGCCCCGCCGCATCGAGATCGGCGTGGCGCAGCCGCAAGTGACGGCCGCCAAGGACACCCTGATCGAAGGGGAAAAGGCGGCCTAGTCCCGCCTGCCAACATCCAAGTGCGAGTTAGGGCGGCGCCGGCAGGCGCCGCCCTTTTTCGTGCGGCCGGCTAGATGTCGACGCCGAGGTCGAGGCCCGAGACAGCGGTGACGTTGGCGTCGCGCAGGCTGGCGCCCAGCATCAGGGCTCCGGTGAAGTCGGCCCCGCTGAGATCGGTCCCGTCCAGGATCGCGTCCGTGAAGTCGGCCGCCTGGGCCTGGGCGTAGCGCAGGCGGCAGCCGTTCAGAGCCGCGGGCGTCGCGCGATCCGGCCCCAACGGCAGGGCGCAGACCTGGGCGCCGCGAAGGTCGGCCTTGGTGAGGTTCGCGCGGGCGAGCTTGGCGCCGCGCAGGTCGCAGCCCTTGAGCACCGCCCCGCGCAGGTCCGCGCCTTCCAGGTTGGCGCCCTGCAGGTGTGCGCCGGTGAAGTCCATGCCGACCAAGCAGGCCCCCCGGGCGCTGATCGCCGTCAGCCGCATGCCCTTGAGCGCGTCGCCGAGGGTGCGCATGTCCTCGCCGTCCAGCTTGCCGGGCGAGCCGCCCTTGCCGCCGGTGGAGACCCAGGCGTGGTGCGCCTTGGCCGTCTGGGCCAGGAACGGAGCCCGCAGCAGGGCCTCGTGCGAGGGCTGCACCAGGCAGCCGGTCAGGTTGGCGCCCGACGTGCGCGCGCGGCCGATGTCGACGCCCGTCAGCACGGCGCCTTCGAGGTTCGCGCCTTCGAGGTTCGCGCCGGCGACATCAGCGCCGTCCAGGATGGCGCCAGCCAGGTTTGCGTCCTTGAGGTTCGCGCTGGTCAGGATCGCGCCGCGCAGCGAGCAATCGGAAAAGTCGGTGGCGAAGGCCGAGGCTTCGGCGAGATGGGCGCCGTCCAGGCTGGCGCCGGCCAGGATGGCATGGTCCATCTCGCCGCCGCGTGACTCGTGCCGCATCGAGTCCAGCCCCTTGTGCGGATGCGGCACCGAGATCTGGCCGACCCGGAAGTCCGCCTGCTTCAGATTGGCGTTGGTCAGGTTGGCGCCGCGCAGGCAGGCGCCGCGCATGTCCGCACGGGTCAGCACGGCCTGACGCAGGTCGGCCTTGCGCAGGTCGCAGCCGAAGAGGGTGGCGCGCTCCAGCTTGGTTCCGATCATTCGAGCGCCGTCGAACGTCGAGCCCGTGAAGTCGGCGTCGTTGAGGATGCGGCCGGACAGGTTCAGTCCCGAAATGTCCACGAAGTGCAGCGACAGGCGCTTGCCCCCCGGCCTTCCGGCGGCGAGGCGCTCATGCCCTTCGATCATCATGTCGAGCTCGCCCTGGGCCAGGCGGCGACGTCCGGAAAGGGCGACTGCGGGGTTCATGAGTGGAAGGCTGGCGTTCGCATAACAACGGTTCGTGCACTTAGCACGCCAATACCGACCGAACCGTTAAGCTTAACGCTCAGAAGACGCCGTCCAGGCCCCGCACGCCGTCGCGGATGGCGTCGGTGACATCGACACCCTTCAGAAAGGCGCCGGCGAAGGTCGAGCGGGACAGGTCCGCCCCCACCAGGAGAGCCTGGCGCAGGTCGGCGCGCCCGAAGTCGACGTTCTTGATCATCGCGCCGGAAAGGTCGCAGGACAGGGTCCGGTTCGGCCCGATGACCAGCGGGCCCAATTGGGCGTCACGCAGGTCGGAGCCGTTAAGCTTGGCGCCCACCAGGCGGGCGCCGCGCAGGTCGGCCTGGCGCAGGTTGCAGGCCCGAAGGTCGGCGCCCTCCAGGTGCGCGCCCTGAAGCTGAACACCGCTCATGTCCAGGCCATAGAAGGTGGCGCCCTTGGCCGACAGGGCGGTCAGGTTGAAGCCCGTGATGGACTTCAGCGAGCGCAGGTCGGCGTTGTCGAACACCGAAGGCGATCCTTCGCGGCCGCCGGTCTCGCACCAGAGGGCGTGGGCGCGCAGCATGTCGTCATAGGGCAGTTCGCTGACGTCCTTGCCGACCGGATTGTCGGTCAGCACGCCCGTCATGTCGGCGCTGGTGACGTTCCAGCTGTAGGTCTTGGCGCCCACCAGGATCACGTCGCGCATGTTGGCGCCGGCCAGGTCCGCGCCCGAGAGGTCCGCGCCGGCCATGTTGCAGCCGCTCATGTTGGCCTGCTTGAGGTTCGCCCGAACCAGCTTGGCGTCCTTGAGGATGGCGTCGGAGAAGTCGGCCTTGACCGCCATCACGCCCGACAGGCGCGAACGCTCCAGGTTGGCGCCGGCCAGGATCGCCCCCTGGGCCTGGGTTCCACGGTCGGCATGTTCGTACATCTTCAGGCCAAGTCCGCGGTCGGCCGCGGCGATGGCGCCCTCGCGCAGGTCGGCTTCGAAGAGGTCCGCCCCGGTCAGGTTGGCGCCGCGCAGGCAGGCGCCGCGCAGGTCGCTGCGGCGCAGGGAGGCCTCGGTCAGGTCGGCGTTCTGGAGATCGGCGCCGAACAGGTTGGCGTTGTCCAGGCGCGCGCCGTTGAGCTTGCACTCGGCCAGGATCGCGCCGGTGAAGTCGGCGTCGCAGAGGTTGCGGCCAGACAGGTCGAGGCCCGTCAGATCCTTCCAGGTGAACACCGCCCGCGCCCCGCCCATGCGCGACGACCACAGGCGGTCGTGCCGCAGGCAGATGACGTCCACCTCCGCCTGGGTGAGCTTGCGATGTTGCACGCTCTGGGCGGCGGCTTCAGACATAGGGTCCCCGAGGTTGAAACGGACTCGGTAACTCTATTCGGTCAGGATTAACGCAATGCTTCCAACGCCTTCCGCGAAAGGCGCCGGAGATTTGGTCGCAGAGGCGAGCTGCACGCCGGCTGTCCGGCGCGCCGCGATCACGGCAGCGGCGGCAGGACCTCGGCGCGGGACTGGTCGAGGTAACGCACCGCGGTCGGCTTCAGGTCGGCGGCGAGGTCGACCAGCAGCGGATTGCCGGTAGGGATCTCGACCCCCACGATCCGATCGTCCGGCACCCCGAACAGCAGCTTGACGATGGCGCGCAGGGAATTGCCGTGCGCGGCGATCAGGATCGTCTCGCCGGCCGCCAGCTTCGGCGCGATGGTCCCCGTCCAGTAGGGCAACACCCGGTCCAGGGTCGTCTTCAGGCTCTCGGTGGTCGGCAGGACGGCGCCGGCGTAGCGCCGGTCCTTGCTGAAGTCGAAGGGGCCGCCCGGGGCCAGCGGCGGCGGCGGCACGTCATAGGACCGGCGCCAAACCTTGACCTGCTCCTCGCCGTGCTTCTCGGCGGTCTCAGCCTTGTTGAGACCGGTGAGGCCCCCGTAGTGGCGCTCGTTCAGCCGCCAGTCCTTGTCCATGGGTATCCACAGTTGGCCCGCCGCGGTCAGGGCGATCACCCCGGTGCGGATGGCGCGGGTCAGGACAGATGCATAGGCGCGGTCGAACTCGAGCCCTTCGGCCTGGATCAGTTCGCCGCCGCGCTTGGCCTGGGCCTCGCCCTCGGCCGTCAGGTCGACGTCCACCCAGCCGGTGAACCGGTTCTCCAGGTTCCACTGGCTCTGGCCGTGGCGGAGCAGGACGAGACGCGGCATGGGACCTCCGGAAAAGCTGTGGCGCGGGGCTAGGGCTCCGGGGCCGGCCCGTCAAGTCGCCGGCGCGGGTGACCCCGGCCCCCGCGCGCCGCTATAAGCGGGCCATGCCCGACCGCGTCGCCCTGCCCGTCCTGGCCCTGATCGCCGTGGCGATGATCGCCCTGGCCCTGGTCTGGCCGCAGGGCCAGGGACGGCGCTCGCCCGGACCGTTCGGCGTGACGAGACCGCCCGCCACCCCCACCGCCGCGCCATCCGGCCCCGCCCTGCGACCCGCCCATTGAACCGGCGGCGGCCGACAACCGTTTGAGCCCGCCCCCCGACGCATGCCAAAGAGGCCCTATGCTGCCCCTCCCCCGCGCCGACCTCGCCGCCAACACCCTGGCCTTTGAGACCACCCCGCTGGTGAAGGCCACCGGCTTTCGCGAATACGACGCCCGCTGGCTACTGGGGCCGGAGATCAACCTGCTGGGGATCGAGGCGCTGGGCCTGGGCCTGGGAACCTA